>CAURMP010000104.1:0-5626 GCA_963526005.1 uncultured Streptococcus sp.
ATAACTATCCCAATCCTTTTCATTTTATTTCTTTTTATTCGCAATATCAATCAATTCATCGTGTAATTGTTGATCTGTATAGCTTTCGAAGTTTTCAATAAAATTATACACGCGATTAATTTTAGAATTGTCCGCAATTCCAATATGAATCTTCGGAAAGACTTGTTTTGGATTTACTTCTCCTTCGTTCAGTAACTCTTCATACATCTTCTCTCCAGGACGTAATCCAGTAAACTTAATCTCGATATCCCCTTCATCATATCCCGAAAGACGAATTAAGTTCTTCGCTAAGTCTACAATCTTCACGGGTTGTCCCATATCGAGTACGAAGATTTCCCCGCCACGAGCAAGAGCTCCAGCTTGGATTACTAATTGAGCAGCTTCCGGAATCGTCATAAAGTAACGTACGATATCCGGGTGAGTAACTGTAATTGGTCCCCCTTCAGCAATTTGCTTCTTGAAGAGCGGAATTACTGAACCACGTGACCCTAATACATTCCCGAAACGAACCGCAACGAATTTTGTATACTCGCTACGTGTCGCCATATCTTGCACAATCATTTCGCAAAGACGTTTTGTTGCACCCATAATATTTGGTGGGTTAACTGCTTTGTCTGTTGATACCATTACGAATGCTTTTACACGTGCATGGCTTGCTGCTTCAGCCACATTTCTTGTACCAAGAATATTGTTTTTCACCGCTTCACGAGGGTTCAATTCCATTAAAGGTACGTGTTTATGCGCAGCAGCATGGTAAACCACATCTGGTTTGTATTTATCCATCACTTCAAAGATACGTTTGCGGTCTTGCACATCAGCAATCACCGGTGTAATCGTGAAGTGTTGAGAATATTTACCAACTAATTCCATATTCAGTTGATAAATACTATTTTCACCATGCCCTAAAATTACGATTTCTTTTGGTTTGAATTTAGCCACTTGACGGCAAATTTCTGAACCGATTGAACCACCTGCACCCGTTACAAGAATCTTCTTGCCACGAAGTTGTTTTTCAATCATCGTTTGATCCAATTGAACTGGATCACGACCTAATAAGTCTTCAATTTCAACATTTCTTAGTTGTTGTACGTGTAAGTTCCCGCTCATGACATCGTCAATATTTGGTAAGATTACACATTCAGCACCCGTCTTACGAGCCACATCGTACACTTCATTTAATTTCTTGATTGGAAGTGATGGCATCGCAATAACGACTTTCGTAATTCCCATTGTATCTACAATACGTTCGATATCTTTAATCGCTCCTAAAATACGAACTCCATAAATATCTTTACGTAGTTTTTCTGGGTCATCGTCGACAAAGGCAATTGGATCCATACGCATTGCAGGATGCATAAGCATTTGACGAACTAATAATGTTCCGGCAGCACCAGCCCCAACGATTAATGTTGGTTTTGCATTTTCCATGACGCTACTATCCGCAAAGAATTCACGGAAAACACGCATTGAAAGACGAACTCCACCGATTGAAATCACTAGTAATAACCAGCAAACAATTAGGAATTGCCACGTTACTTTTGTATCGAAGAACGCTATCCCTGAAATTGTTGAAACAATAACAGTTGCTGAGACACATTTTACGACAGTAATAACTTCGTACACACTTGCGTATTCCCAATCTCTCCAATAAAGATTGAAGAAATATGAGAACACATAATAGGCTACTAACGATAAAATCGCTGTAATTGTTAATCCGTGAATATTACGAATTAACCCTTCTGTTACTAATCGAAATCCTAAAAATACTGATCCAACAACAAGTAGCGAGTCCACGATGAATAATAATAAAATTTTTAATCGATTATTCATTTAAATATCCTCTCCTGACTATCCAAGTACTTCTTGAATCACTTCTAAATAATTTTGAATAATGTAGTCCACATCTTCATCACTAAGTAATCCATGCAATGGAAGAGTCACTTCATTTTCAAAGAAGCGGTAAGCATTTGGATAATCTTCCATACGGAATCCCATATTTTGGTAAGCCGTTAATAATGGAAGTGGTTTGTAGTGAACGTTACATGAAACGCCACGTTCCGCCATTTTTGTAATGATTTCTCCACGTTGGTCATAGCTTGCACCTTGAACACGAGTGATATATAAGTGACGTGAAGATTCATAATCTTTACCTTCGTGAGGTAACACTTGGATACGTTTATCCGCAGATAATCCTTTATTAAGATTACGTACGATTTCTTTTCTACGTTCCAATAATTGTGGGTAACGTTCTAATTGCGCTAAACCAATCGCAGCCATAATATCTGGCATATTGCATTTGAATCCAGGAATGACAATATCGTATTCCCAAGAACCAGGTTTAATTTTTGCTAAAGCGTCTTTTGTTTGTCCGTGTAATGAGTACACTTGGAATTCTTTATACATTGCTTCAGAATCCAATTCGTTTGCTGGATTCCATGTAATACATCCACCTTCTGCAGTTGTTAAGTTCTTAACGGCATGGAATGAGAATGATGCAAAGTCCGCTAATTTAGCAACAGAAACGCCGTCGCGAGTTGTTCCAATTGCATGTGCACAGTCAGAAACAACAATGACACGATTGAAATAACGTTGTAAGTTTGTAGATGGTTGGAATAAGCCACGTTTTGATTCTACTACTTCGAAAATACGACGATAGTCACATGGTACCCCCGCTAATTCAACAGGAATAACCACTTTTGTTTTTTCAGTGATGGCTTCGGCTAACGCATCATAGTTCATTTCGAAATGGTCTTCTTGGATATCAACCATAACTGGTGTTGCTCCAACGTGCTCAATCACACTACAAGAAGCTGTATATGTGTAAGCAGGAACGATGACTTCGTCTCCAGGACCAACGCCTAAAACACGTAATGCTAACTCTAAAGCAGCTGTTGCTGAGTTTAAGCAGACTACTTTTTCAGTGCCCATATATACTGCTAATTGGCGTTCAAATTCTTTTGTTTTTGGACCTGTTGTAATCCAACCAGATTTTAATACTTCAACAACATTGTTGATTTCCTTTTCTGTAATATCTGGTGGTGAGAATGGAATATTTCTAACTTTCATGTTGGTTCCTCCAAGTTATTTTAAGACTGCAATCACAGTTTTTACCATGATCGCAATATCATTTTTTAAACTACATTTTTTTAAATAATCAATATTGTATTGCATTTTTTCTGGCAAGATATGCTTGATATAAGCTTCATCCACTGTTAAGCCTTGCTTTGTCCACTCTGCAATCTTTTCTGCTTCGTGTCTAAATTCAATCGCTGCAATCGATGTCACTCCGGCAGGAAGTAATAAGGTTGTCTGCATTTCTGGTGTATATGCATCAACATATTTTTTTACTTCCGGTCTTGCGCCTACAAAAGACATATCTCCAATTAATACATTCAGTAGCTGGGCTACTTCATCCAGACGATAATTACGAACACGACGTCCTACTTTTGTAATACGTGGATCGTGGTCTTGTGTTACAAGCGGCCCTACTTTATCCGCATTTAACACCATCGTTCTGAATTTAAATATTTTAAATTTGCGTCCATTTGTCGTAACGCGTTCCTGTCTATAAAATACAGGTCCACCATCTTCTAATTTAATTGCAATGGCAATCACTAAAAAGACAATTGATAACGGAACTAGCAGTAATAACGAAACGACAATATCAAAAATACGCTTTGAAATCAGATACCCTTTTCGCTGTCGAAGTTCCTTCTGTGTTTTAATTACGAGTTCGTTTCTCATAAATTCTGGCAATGAAATATTCTCGTTCATAAAATCTCCTTTCATGCCTAGATAACCTTCCCTATTATACCACATTTTCTTGAATTACGGTAAATTTCTATGTAAATCATGCAATTATTTTAGTGTAGAAAGGACAATAAAATAAACCAATCTACACTACTGGCAGATTGGTTTATCTCTCTTTTTGAAGATTTACTATTGAATAATATTACTGTCCAATAAGGACCGCCAAATTTCAAGCGCCAACTCTTCTTTCGAACTCTCTGGAAGTGGAATTTGTTTACCTTCTTTAGTAAGAATCGTTACTTGATGATTGTCTGCATTAAAGCCAATGTTTGAACTAGAAACATCATTTGCAATAATCGCATCAGCTTTTTTCTTTTCTAATTTAGCTGCCGCATACTCAAGAACTTTTTCAGTCTCTGCCGCGAAACCAATCACAACTTGGCCCTCTTTTTTAGAATGTCCCAGCCCTTTTAGAATATCTGGATTTTCTGCTAGTTCGAGTTTTAACCCTGATTCATTGTGTTGCTTTTTGATTTTCTGGTCCGAACGATTCGCTACATAGTAATCAGACACCGCCGCTACCATCACAGCAACATCTGTTGTTGGAAATTGTGCTGTAACCACTTCTTCCATTTCACGTGCGGATTCCACATACGTTACATTCACACCAAACGGAACTTTCAATTGTTTGGTTGTTGACACTAATTGAACTTCAGCTCCTAAGATGGATGCAGCCTTTGCAAGTGCATATCCCATCTTTCCAGAAGAGTCATTGGAGATATAGCGCACCGGATCGATACGTTCTTTCGTTCCTCCAGCCGTAATTAAAACAGATTTCCCTTTTAACGGAGAGCCGTATAACCGTCTATTCTCAAAGAAAGTCACTTGCTCGAAAATTTCTTCTGGTTCAGGCAAGCGGCCTTTTCCATTATACCCTTCTGCTAAAAATCCAGTCGTTGGTTCGATAATGACTTTTCCGTCCGCTTTAAGTTGTGCTACATTACGAACCGTTGCAGGATTTTCCCACATATGTTCATTCATCGCAGGAGCTACATAAATCGGAGCTGTTGTCGCCAACAATGTACTTGTCACGAAATTATCGGCGATTCCATTGGCCAATTTCGCAATCGTATTAGCTGTTGCTGGAACGACAACTGCCACATCGGTTTTATCGGCTAAATGAATATGTTGAACGCGATCTGCTTCGTCTTCGTCAAACGTATCGGTGTGCACTTTATTTTTCGTTAACACTTGAAACGTTAGTGGTGTAACGAATTCGCACGCACTCTTTGTCATCGCGACTTCCACATTTGCCCCTGCTTTTACAAACAAGCGAACAAGTGTAGCTGCTTTAAACGCGGCGATTCCACCCGTAACAAAGACCGTTACGTTTTTACCTTCCCACATACACTATCCTCTTTTCTTAGAAATCTTAACTAAAATTGAAGCTATAATTGGTGTCATCACGGTTGCAGCCAACGCTTCCGCAATACCGTTTGTCATAACAACGCCCATTAAGAAGAGCGGCAATTCCGCAACAGTTTTCCCTGTTAATTCTGCATATTGATTTCCCATCAGTAAATAAATGGAACTTAATACGAATACCGTATTCATAATACTTCCAAGGAAACCAGCCACTGCCATTCTGAGTTGGTCGGACGCAATGAGTTTAGTTGTCTTATGATAAAATAACGCAACAAGTCCCCCCATCACTAAACGTGGAAGTACTGAAATCAATGGATTCGTAAAAATTAACAAGCTAATCGGGCTCCCTGAAGTAAAGGCACGGAAGAACGAACACATCCCCCACGTAAATCCTAATAAGAAACCAGCTTGTGGCCCTAACACAATCCCACCAACAATAACCGTAATATGA
>CAURMP010000105.1:0-5609 GCA_963526005.1 uncultured Streptococcus sp.
AAACCGTACTGTACAATACAAGCCCAATCATCATAGATAAAATAGCTTCTTCGACAGCATTCATTCTGTTATAGAGTCCTACGATTGCTAAAATGAATAACAAGCGTAAATCTACTTCATATGAATCGAAATCCATCAACGCTATCAGCATACAGATTGTGCAAAAAAAGTAGCCAACAATTTCCAATGGGGATTTTAAATAAGCTACTAGACAAAATAAAATGGAGAATATTATTTCTACTATGAAGTAGCGGATAGAAATTGTCTGTTTACAATAGCGACACTTCCCACGTAAAAAAAGATAAGAAAGAATAGGTAGTAAATCCAATACATGTAGTGAATGATGACAATGAGGACAATAGGATCTACCATGAACAAAATCTTCTCCTTTAGTCCCCCTCACACTGACTACATTTACAAAACTTCCTATAACTGCTCCAATCACACCTATCATAAAAAGCATAAAAAAACCTCCCTTACTAAACATTACGTTTCGTAAGAGAGATTTGGTTTTAATTTTCTTCAATCATAACGACTTCGACGGTTTCTTCTACTTCCTCTTTTGGAGTGTAATACAAACCAGAATAGTCTTTATACCATGCAAAGAAGTGAGTTACAAATACTTTAATAACTGCATAAACAGGTACCGCAATCAACAATCCTGTTAATCCAAACATTTTTCCGGCAGCTAGTAAAATTACTAAAATTGTTACTGGATGCATCTTCAATGATGAACCGAGAATCAGCGGTTGCAGTAGACGACTTTCAATCAACTGTTCAATCACAAATACTAATAAGACTTGTAAAGCAATAGATGGGCTTGTAACAAAGGCAATGACAAGTGCAATACTTAATCCAATAATAGAACCAATGTAAGGAATAATGGTTAATACTCCGGCAATCATCCCAATTGTTACGCCATATGGTAACGCAATGATTGCATACCCAATCGTATATGTCACACCAACGCAGATAGCTACTAGGATTTGTCCACGAATATATGAGCTGACTTGTTGGTTCATTTCATGTAACATCACGCTAATTTTATGACGTGAACGAGTCGGAAATATTCGTGTGATGGAAGGAATGACTTTATTTCCATCTTTCAATAAATAATAAAGAATAACTGGCATTGTCATCAGTGTAATCACGATATTCCCTACGATTCCAAACACACTTCCGATACCGCTAAATGTAAGGTTTAACACTCCATTTAAACGTTCTGTCATCGATTGAATGAAATCCATGTTAATCGTATTAAATTGTTCCTGCAAAGCTGTAAACCAACTAGATTGCATGAACTTTTCAACTTGATCACTGATAATTTGATAATAATAAGGCAACTGTGACACTAAATCTAGCAATTGCTTTTGGATAATCGGTACCAAACTTGTGACTACCGCGATAAATAGGAAAATAACTCCTAACATCACCGCTAAAATCGCAATGCCTTTTGGCACCTTTTTATTAACTAGAAAATCATAAACGGGTTTTACTAAGTAGTAAACTACCGCGCCGCAAGCAACGGGCACCCCAACAGCAGAGATGAATCCTTTAATTGGATTAAACAAATACGATGTCTGCGAGAATAAAATCAAGTTAACAAGGAGCAATAATAAAATAAGCAATCCTGTCACCAATTGATTATCTAAAAACCATTTCCAAAACCATGTTTTCTTTTGGTTTTCCGGTCTATGATCCATAAAGTTCCTCCTTTTCACATTTTCCTCTAGTGTATCACATTTTTGCTCTCTATGATTAACATTTGATTAGATTTTGCAAAAAATTGTATAATTATTTTATATTGTGATTCGGAGGGAATCGTATGAATGAAAAATTTTATTTAGGAACCTATACAAAACGCGTTAGTAAAGGAGTTTACTCTGTAACTCTTAACAAAGAAACTGACCAACTAGAATCTCTGACATTAGAAGCAGCTATCGACAATCCAACGTATCTTTCATACTCGAAGAGCGACCAATTATTATTCGCTGTTGGAAAAGGTGAAGAACATTGCGGAATTTCAGCAAGTAATGCACTGACTTCTCCAGTAGAACCATTAGCAAGCTACGATGATCAAAAAGCCGTTCCTTGCTACATTCGATATAACGAAAAAACAGGAGACGTGCTCACCGCTAATTATCACGGAGGATTCGTGGAATTATACCACTACGACAAAGAAGAAGGTGCTTTTACTTTTGTAGATAAAAAAGTCCACTCTGGATCTAGCGTCCATGCAAACCAAACTTCTCCACATGTTCACTACACTGATTACACACCAGACGAAAAATGGATTGTAGTTTGTGACCTCGGAATTGATACTGTATTTACATACAAACGTACGGAAGAAGGCCTAGAGGAAGTTGCCCAATATAAAACAAAATCAGGTAGCGGACCTCGCCACCTCGCCTTCCATCCAACACTTCCTATCGCTTATCTGATTTGCGAACTCGATGCGACAGTAGAAGTTCTCTCTTATAATCAAGAGAATGGAACATTTACGAACTTAGAAAAGATTGCTTTAACAACCGAAGAGCAACAAGCTTGGGGAGGTGCCATCCACATCACTCGTGATGGACGATTCCTATATGCTTCAAACCGCGGATTCGACGCATTATACACATTCTCAGTCGATGCCACAAATGGTTTACTCACTCTCGTACAAACAATCGATAGTTATGGTTCGGTGCCTCGTGATTTCCATTTAAGTAACGATGAAGCTTATATCGTTGTGGGACACCAAGAATCAGATAACTTAACTTTATTTAAGCGCAATTTAGAATCTGGTGAACTCTCACTTCTTCAAAAAGATTTCTATGCGCCAGAAGTAGTTTGTGTCGTACCTCAATAGATTTTGATTTAAAGTCTCTTCTTTTTTGAAGAGACTTTCTTGTTTATTGTGGTAATCCTTGCCAGAAAGCAGTATAATCGTTGTTAGCAGACTTTATAAAGGAGTGGAAAAATGCTTAATCTTATCGAGATTATTAAAACTATTATTTTAGGAATTATCGAAGGCGTTACTGAATGGCTACCAATTAGTAGTACTGGTCACTTAATTTTAGTGAACGAAATCATTCAATTAGACGTATCTGCTAAATTCCAAGAAATGTTCAACGTTGTGATTCAATTAGGTGCCATCATGGCGGTTGTCCTTGTGTATTTCAACAAATTAAACCCATTTGCTAAAAGTAAGAACCGTAAAGAGTTTATCGAAACAATTAGTCTTTGGAAAAAGGTAATTATCGGATGTATCCCTGCTGTGATTCTTGGATTCATTCTTGATGACTTTATGGATGACTACTTCAACAAACCAATCGTTATTGCATTAGCTCTAATCGTTTACGGGATTGCGTTCATCTACATCGAACGTGCACATAAAAATGTGGAACCAAAAATTAATGACTTCAAAGAATTAGACTTCATGACAGCCATTAAAATTGGTCTTTTCCAATGTTTAGCGCTTGTACCTGGTACTAGCCGTTCTGGTTCAACAATCCTAGGTGGTTTATTAGTCGGAACAAGCCGTTCAATCGCAACTGAATTCTCATTCTTCATGGGGATTCCAATCATGTTCGGTGCGAGTGGATTGAAATTATTGAAATTCGGATTCCACTACTCATTAGCTGAATTCGTCATTTTATTAGTCGGTTCTGTCGTTTCATTTGTTGTATCTCTATTCGTTATCAAGTTCTTATTGAAATACATCAAACACCACGACTTCCAAGCATTCGGTTGGTACCGTATCGCTCTTGGGATTATCGTTATCGGAAGCTTATTCTTCAAATAATCATAAAGCTGGATCTATTCCAGCTTTTTCTTTTTGTCCAATTTCGGGTATAATAAAACTATTCAATTAAGAAAGAAGGATACTATGTCACTACTATATGTCGGAATTGGCGGTGCCATTGGAGCAATTTTACGATATTTATTATCGCAGCTTTCTCTGCAGCACTCTCTTCCCATTAAAACATTATTCATTAACTTATTAGGATCGCTTGTCATCGGATTTTTAAGCGCTAAATTTCAACAATCACACTGGTTCGAAGGCGATCAACTACTACTCATTACAGGAGTATGTGGTGGCTTTACAACCTTCTCCACTTTCAGCTTAGAATCTCTTCAATTAATCCAAAATGGAGATACTCCACTCGCTCTTTTATATATGGCTATTAGTTTAGTAGGCGGACTTGCTTGTGTAGCATTCGGATATTTTATTGGCCAAGCTTCATTTTAAAATAGCATTTTTATAAGAAACGGTTTACAATAGATATAAGAACAAGAACGGAGGTCATTTTATGACGAAAAAAGGTGTAACATTGTATTTCATGAGACATGGAGAAACCATCTTTAACCGCTACAATCGTATGCAAGGATGGTCAGATACTCCTCTAACAAAAGAAGGACGCCTAGATGCTATTCGTTCTGGTTTGGGAATGAAAGACATTCATTTTGACGCTGTTTATACCAGCGACTTAAGAAGAACTGTCGAAACTGCTCAACTCTTCCTTAGAAATCATCCAAACCGTGAAAACCTCACGATTGAAATGATGCCTGAATTCCGCGAAGTATTCTTTGGAAGCTTAGAAGGAAAAGATGCTGGCGAGCTCTGGAGCGAACTTTATAAGAAATTACATCGCAATTTTGATGACTTAGGTGGACGTAATATCCAAGAAGAATTAAACGGATTAAAGGAATTAGATCCAGATCATCTCGGAGAGAACTTTATGGAGTTTTGGTTACGTGTAGAACAAGGGTTTTTAAAAGTAATCAATAAACACCGTGACCAAAATCAAAACATTCTTATCGTGAGCCATGGAATTACAATTCGAAATATGCTTCACGAATTGATTCCTGACTTCCAACTATCAGAATTAATCGGAAATGCATCTATTAATATCGTTGAATATTCAGATGGTAAATTCCACTTAAAAGCACTCAACCAAACAAACCACTTTGTACTTCGTAAAGAAGCCAAAGAAGAACCATATGAGATGCTTCCTACAAAAATGCACGATTAATAAAGGTTTGCAAGTATAACTGAACTTTGTTACAATGAGAGTCTAGGCGTAAGTCTAGGCTTTTCTTTATACGGGGTCGTTACGGATTCGACAGGTATAGGTTGAGCTTTCAATGCATTTCGTAGGTTACGGCTACGTAAAAACGTTACAGTTAAATATAACTGACAAACAACAAACAAACACTTTAGCTTTCGCAGCTTAATAACTGCTAGCTAAGATCTGTCCGGCATCGCCCATGTGCTCGGGTCCAGGTCCTATAACCAGTGGGATACGATTCACTTTTCCGTCTGTCTAAGTGAATAAGAGATTATCAGACTAGCTTAAGATGATGCTTGTTTATCAGCTAATCGGTAGCGAAACTTAAATAGATAAACTATGAATGTAGATTTGATTGTGTCGATATACTTGGACAGGGGTTCGACTCCCCTCGGCTCCATTGTTTTATGAGAAAACTCTCCTTTTTCACGATGATAAGGAGAGTTTTTCTTTGTTTCAATATAATTTTTGCAATAAAAAAAGCCTACACAATGTAGACTTAAGGATGACCCGTACGGGACTCGAACCCGTGTTACCGCCGTGAAAGGGCGGTGT
>CAURMP010000106.1:0-5554 GCA_963526005.1 uncultured Streptococcus sp.
GTATACGGCTGGTGAGTTGTATCCTGTTGAAGTGTACGTTCCTTTGTCTACGACTACTGTACCACCACCACGGTCTGTACGAATCGCTGCTGATGAATTTCCTGCGGTGTTTACCGTCAAGTTTGTTGCGTTCATCGTACCTCCACCAGTGGTTTGGATACCACCTGAGTTATCTTTTGTTGTTGTGATTGTTGTATCAGATACATTGACAGTCGTTCCTGAGCCGTAACTGAACACCCCGTTCCCGTTTTGTGCTGTTGTATTTACGGTTGAGTTTGTGATTGTTACGGTTGCTCCATCGGTTGCTAAGAACCCTGCGTTCATTCCGTAGAAGTCTCCATTTTCTGTATTCGATGTTGCACCGGCTGTTTTGTTAACCGTTA
The DNA here is from genome assembly GCA_963526005.1 of uncultured Streptococcus sp. Taxonomy (GTDB): domain Bacteria; phylum Bacillota; class Bacilli; order Lactobacillales; family Aerococcaceae; genus Granulicatella. The sequence continues at coordinate 384 of CAURMP010000106.1, forward strand.
CGCCGTCTAATGTGACTGTTGCTCCTGTTACACGGAGTGCATTTTCGTCATCTCCGGTAGATTCATACGTTTCTCCTGTTACGGTTGCATCTGTTGTTAAATTTGTTGCTGCCTCACCTTGTGTCACTTGGTCACTTCCGCCAAACCCTTCTCCTCCAGGTTTAGCTGGGGGACTCTGTTGTGATTGGACTTGAGAAGTCGCCTCAGCTTGTGTTTGTGTTTGTGTGTTTTGGCATGCAACTAAAGTCGTTGCAATAGTAATCGTGGATAATAGAACAATCATTCTGTTTCTTTTCATTTTGGTCCCCCTCGCTTCCTATCAACTATTTGTTGATGGTTCAATCATACCTAGGTTACTTAAAATGAACTTAAAACAAAAAAAGTTTTTCGAAAAAGTTTTTTTAACTGAAAATTATCATATATGATAATTACCATATATGATAAATTTCGCATAAAAAAAAGACGCCGGAATTATTTTCCAACGTCTTTGATTTTATATATCTTTTAAAACAAAAGCCCAATCTTTATTGTAGATTGGGCTAATCCTCTTCCGGATTCCATTGATATTTTTTGAGTGATACATTTGTCGGGCTTTTAAGGATGATTCGTTCAGCTTCTAATAATTCTTTTTGTTCAAACCATCCTGGTACCAGTCTTCCACTTGCATTAACGACTCTGTGGCAAGGGTAGTCGCCATAGATTTCTACCTGACTTAAAATCTTTCCAACTAATCTTGCATTTTTCGGACGACCTATGAGACTAGCAATCTGTCCATAGGTAGCAACTTTTCCGCTTGGAATTTCACCAACCACTTCTAAAACTTCATAGATAAGTCGATCATCCATTTTTCTCACCCTCAATGACAAAGCGAATTTGAGTTTCACTTGTGAGTTCTGCTGTCAACTGTACATTGTTCGTTTCGGCAATCTTCTGCGCGATAGAAAGCCCTAGTCCACTACCGCCTGTCCTACGATTTCTCGAACTGTCTACGCGGTAGAAGCGATCGAAAATCTGACTGACCTGTTCCTTCGTCATTGGTTCTGTTTCATTTCCAATGGCTAATTGATTTCTTTTCGCCTCAACGGTAATCACCGGTTCACCGACCGTATACTTCATCGCGTTATCGAGCAAGATACGAATCAACTCCGTCATCGCACTCTTATTCGTTGTGATAATCGTTTGTGCCTCGCCAGTAAATTCTACCTGAAGTTCTTTTTCGTTTAAGACTGGTAAAATCTCTTCAACGATTGCTTTCGTAACGGCTACTAAATCGACTTCTTCTTTTGTCGCAGCCGCTTCTCCTTCGTCGTATCTTGAAAGAATTAACATCTGCTCTACAAGAGAGTTCAGACGCTTAATTTGGCGTTTGTTACTATCGACAAATTTAGCTTCTGTACCCATCATTGCGAGTAAATCCGTATTGGCTGAAAGGACCGCTAACGGTGTCTTAATCTCATGACTGGCATTGGCGATAAATTGTTGCTGACGCTCTACGTTTTCCACAAACGGACGAATTGCACGGTTAGATGCAAGACGAACGAGTACATATACAACGAGTATACATAAAATAAATACGGTTAAGGTTACCATCAATAATCTTGAATTCTGCTGAACTTCACGATGCGCATCAATAAATACTACCATCGTTTCAGAGTCTGTTTTGGATACTTGGTAACGTAGACCGCCTTCCCAGCCACTAGTAGCAGTTCCTTGTGCAATTAGAAGCGCTTTGTCAGACAAAGTATCCTCTTCAATAGAAACTAGATGTGTTTTATCCACAGATTTAATCGCATTATTCGCTATTTTCACCACTGCATAACGGATGGATAATTGGTCATCTTTACGAAACTCCTGACCTTTTGGAAATCCATGCTCCGGGTGTTCTTTTGGTCCTTTTTCATCTGGAGCTTCAGGAAAAACTCCGTCATTTTCAATGAGCATTGTCGAGAGTCGATCCACTTGTGCTTCTGTTTGTCGATAGTTCAGTACGTTTACCGCCACTAACACAACCAGTAGCACTGCCGTAAACGACAGCATGGCACTTTTTACAAAGCTTTTTTGTAGTTGTTTAAACATGCAAGCTCCCCTTTTTTAACTGTCATTCATTTTTCAACTGTAATTAGGCTTCGACCATCAACTGATAGCCAAGACCACGTGCCGATTTAATCGTCACGTTCGCCTCAATACTTGCTAATTTTTTACGAAGAGATGAGATATTCACCCATACGACATTAATCTCCGCATCTGAGTCGAGTCCCCATACTTTTTCCATAATTAACTCGGTCGATAATACTTGATTGCTATTCATCATAAAGTACTCCATCAGTTGAAACTCTTTATTATTCAATAACACTTGCCCGCTAGCGGATTGCATCGTGAACTTATCGCGATTTAATTCAATATTTCCAACCGTCATCACTGACGATACGAAAACATTTGGACGGCGAAGTAATGATTTCACACGCGCTAACAACTCAGGCGCTTCGAACGGTTTCGTTAAATAATCGTCCGCACCTTCTTCTAGCCCTGTTACTTTATCTTCTAATTGGCTTTTTGCCGTCAACATTAGAACAGGTGTGGTATTCCCTCCTGCACGTAATTCACGCACCACTTCCACTCCAGATTTCTTCGGCATCATGACATCCAGTAAAATTAAATCATATGGTGTTGATTCAGCATAAAACAGCGCGTCCGCACCGTCGTGAACGACTTCCACGCTATATTTTTGCATTTCTAGCATCATTTTCAGCGCTTCGGCTAAATCAATTTCATCTTCTGCTACTAAAATTCTCATAGTAATCCCTCTTCTTTTTTCTTCAGTATACGTTTCGTACTTAAAATTTACTTAAACCGACTTCTTACATGTGTTTGCAAATGCGACGAGTAACTCACGCAATTGTTGCTTTTGGTTGCAGTCCAATCCGCGCAATGTATGTTCCATCATTTGATGTTGCGCTGGAATTAAATCATCGAGCAACTTCTTCCCTTTTTCTGTTAATGAAATATGTTTTGTCTTCCAGTCTTTTTCAATTGCAATTAATTCCAACTTGTCTAAATGACGAATGCAATGCGTAATATTTCCCTGCGTCAAATTCAACGTTTGCGCAATCGTCTTTTGATCCATCGTTTGATTTCGGAAAATCAGATGTAACACTTCAAAATGAGTCGGATTCAACCCCACTTCTTTTAATGACATCGAAAAAGTTTTCAAGTTCTCATTGTAGATTTTCATAATCATCATCCAAATCTCATGAGACACATTCATTTTTTCAGATTCTGTAACCATACAAACACCTCTTTCACCGTTTACTTTACTATTGAAATGACCTTCCTGTCAAACTCTCTCTCCGTCAAAGCATTAGGTAATAGGACTCGCTAAAATATATGTACTTTCTCCGTCTCAGCACCCTCTTTTCCCCCTCTTAGCTCCTAGGGAAATTGGATTAACTAAAACCAGGTTTCTTGACTCAAAAAGAGTAAGAAAAACGATTGGCTTCACTGAAGAGCGCACACTTTTTCCCTTCTTCGGCCACCCTTTAAAATGGTTTAACCGAAACTAGGTCTCTTATTGGTAAAGCACGAGTGCCTTCACCAAAAAAGCACTGAAAAGCACACACATTTTTTACACCCTCATCATATTAAAAGGTTTAACCGAAACCAGATCCTTTTACTGAAAAAGAGTAAGAAAAACGATTGGCTTCACTGAAGAGCGCACACTTTTTCCCTTCTTCGGCCACCCTTTAAAATGGTTTAACTGAAACTAGATCTCTTATTGGTAAAGCAGGAGTGCCTTTGGATTCTGTAGTAGTGATAATAGCGAGTGCAACCAATGTGAATTACTGACACTTGGAATTTATTCCTAGTGTCAGTTTGAAGCTTGGTAGGCGTTGAGACCTCAGGCTCAACCCGTTGCAGCTATTATTTCTACTACAGAGACATCCAAAGCGCACGAAGTGCTTTACCCTTATTTTTTCAATAAAAAAAGAGCCCTGGTTTCAGGTTAAACCAGGACTCGGAAAGCACAATTTCCCTAGTGAGCTATCCAAATTTTTTTCTGACGAATCAGCGCCACACACGCAATCACTACCACAATGAAAGTTAAGAGTGCTGCTGTTCCGTTATCTGTGTGAGAATATAACCATGGGCTCGTTCCTACTGGTGCATCTTTACCCCAGAAAATTACCCCGGCAATATAGTGGAAGAAGTAGCGAACGCCTACTCCTACAAAAGCTGCAGTACAAGCTAACACAATCGCACTTGTATATTTCTCAGCTTTTAACGCTTTTTGGAACGGACTATATAGAAGTCCTGCAAGTCCCATCACTGCAAATGCAATGATATATTCGATGAGTACTTGTTCAACAGACAAGAAGTATACTTTACCTACTGCAAAGTGGAGTAATCCCCATAGCAAACCTGCTGCTAAACCTGGTGTCAAGCCGCGGCGTAGTGAAAAAATAACAAGAACAATTGCTCCCCACGACGGTGTAAACCACCCAGCAAAGTCCGGAATCCAGGACAACGCCATTGACAATGCTGCAATAATTGCTGCTTCTACCCATACTAAAACATTTCTCTTCATGAAAAAAAGAGCCTCCTTCGTTTATTGAAAAACACAAAGAGACTCCGTCTAAAACTTCGAAATCAAATACAATTCCTACGCACGTACTAACGTAACAGGTTCAAGGGTTTGTAACTACATCTCAGCCAAAATGGCACCCCTTTGTACTTTTCACATATTTAACTGTTTCTAATATACTACTGTAGAGCATATTTAGCAAGCATTATTGACTATGCTTGTGAATTTTTCTTATTGACAATGACTAACATTGATCCTACTAGAAGTGCCACTACTGCTGCCCAAACTCCTACAGTTTTTGTACCTGTATTAGGAAGTTCTGGTGCTTCTGTTGTAGTTTCTACTGTTGTTGGTGCAACTGTTGTAGAAGCCGCTGTCGTTGGTGCTTCTGTTGTTGTTGTACTTGTTGTTGGAGCTTCTGTCGTTGTTGTTGACGTTGTAGACTCCGTAGTAGTTGTTGTAGTTGTTGGCGCAACGGTAGTAGTCGTCGTTGTTGTTGTAGACTCAGTTGTCACCGCAGTTGTTGTTGGCTCCTCTGTCGTTGTTGACGTTGTAGACTCAGTTGTTGTCGTACTTGTTGTAGGAGCTTCTG
>CAURMP010000107.1:0-5434 GCA_963526005.1 uncultured Streptococcus sp.
CGCTAATTCAACGTGGTGAATATTTAAAAGGATTGAAATATTCATATCCTTGTTAATACGCTTAAAGTCTTCCATAACGCGTTTTGCTGTCACTGGGTCAAGAGCCGCAACTGGTTCGTCGGCAAGAATAATTTCTGGATTTTGAGCCAATGTACGAGCTAAGGCCACACGTTGTTGTTGACCACCTGATAATTGGTCTGCACGAATAAATGCTTTATCTACAATGCCAACTTTATCTAATGCTTCTAACGCATGTAATTTCTCTTGTTTTGTATAGATACCGAATAATGAACGGAAGAATGGAATGTCAGGAACGATTGAAGTTAATACGTTCTTGATAACCGTTGTTCTTGTTACTAAGTTGAATGATTGGAAGATCATCCCCACCTTATTTCTACGGAATTTACGTAGAGATTTCCCTTTTAATTTCGTAACATCGATTCCATCAACTGTTAATTTCCCTTCGCTAATATCTAGCATACGATTAATCGTACGAATTAATGTTGATTTACCGGCACCAGAAAGCCCGATAATCGATACGAATTCTCCTTGTTCAATTTCTAAATTAATATTTTTAAGACCTTTAACCCCGTTTGGATAAGTCTTAGATACGTTCTCGAATTTAATCATTTTATTGCCTCTCTCTCAAAAAAGGGTCAGGAGAAATATCCTAACCCTCATTTGATATTCATTACAAATTTTATTAGTTACCTGATTTTAGTTTTTTAAGTAATTTTTGTGCTTCACGTTCTTTATCGTAGTCGCTAGCGTTAGCTTTCTTATACCCTTTATGAGAGTAAATCTTGATGATTTCTTTACCTTCATCTGTCTTAGCGATATTCATCATTGCGTTTGCAAATGCTTCTTTAAATGCATCGTCTACGATTGGAGAAGCTTTACTTACTGAAATTGTGTCATTATAAATATCTGGAGTAACACCGATAACGTTTGTTTCTTTGAAGATGTCTTCTGAACGGCCGTAATCGCTAGTCCATTTCTTAGCGTAGTCATTACGAACGTCAGCATAACCAACCATGATATCAATTTGTCCTGATGCTAAACGAGCTGCAGAACTTGCGTATGAGTCAGATTGTACAACGTTTTGTAAGTCAGAAATACCTTTACCGTATTTATCTTGTAACCATAATGTTGGGTAGATATAACCTGAAGAAGATGAAGTTCCTAATACTCCCCATTTAGCAGAGTTTAAATCGTCCCAAGTTAATTCTTGACCGCTGTTGATTTTCGCTGCTAATTCTTTCCCTTTCTCAGTAGGACCAGCAATGATTAAACCTTTATATGAAGTGGCTTGCTCTTTACCACGTTCTGTTGCTTTTCCATCATTCCAGTCTTTTGGATTAGAAGAATCTTTTAATAAGTTATCACGAGTAGCTGTTAATAATACGTCAACTTCTTTGTCGTATAAAACATAAGTACCACCAGGTAAGAAACCTACATCCGCACTACCAGATGCTAATGCTTCCCCTACTGCGTCAAAACTTGTTCCGACAGTGATGTCCACGTTTTTAACATCGTAGCCTTCTTTAGCTAACTCTTTTTTCAATAATTCTTTTAATGGTTCTGTTGTTGTAACAATTGTTTCAGGGTCACGTGAAGGAACAAAAGCAACTTTTAAAGTATCGATTGTTTTTGAACCACTTTGAGTTTGAGATGATTCAGAACCTGAATTACTTGAGCACCCCGCTAAAAGCGCCAATGATGATAAACCAATTGCTAATTTAGACCAAAAAGACTTTTTCATAAAAAAATATCCTCCTAAGATACGGTTATATAGTTAGAAATTAAGATATTCTTAACCCCTTTTATAATCTTACAAGACATACACGAAAATTACAACCCATAACGATGTAAATATGAGTATTTTCATATATTTTACATATTTCAAATACCGAAAAAACAATGTAAGCGTGTGAAATACGAACTATAAAACGCGAATGTTCGGTATTTAAGACCAAAAAAAGAAACCTCCCTAATGTAGGAAGGTTTCAATCTTATTATTTATTTGGAAAATGAGATCTTAAGAATTGGTTGGCAAACTTGATGTCTTCTAACCAGTTTTCTTGACCTACGTACCAGAATTCACCAGTGAAACGATTTACTCCGATTGATAAGAATGTATCAACCATGCGTTTGAAATCGATTTGGCCAGTACCAAATGGAATTTCACGGTAATGTCCGGGAATTGTTTCTTTTAGGTGAGCAGCAACAATGTGCCCTCTTCCTAATTCAATATCTTCGTATACATTTTTTGCACCAGGTTCTAATGATGCGTTCATTAAGTTACCTGAATCTGGATATACTTGTAAGTATGGTGATTTCACCAATTCAACAAAACGCATAGATTTTTCTACAGTATTCATAAATGGAGTTTCCATTGTTTCGAACCCAAGAAGAATTCCTTTTTGAGAAGCCATTTCAGTAGCTTTCTTAAGGTTTTGAATGAAGTAATCTAATGTTACTGCATCTCCTTCTTCGTAGTAAACATCGTATCCAGCTAATTGGATTACACGAACACCTAAATCATCTGCTAATTGAATCGCTTTTTCCATGATTTCTAGACTACGTGCGCGAGTAGCTTCGTCGTGAGATCCAAATGGATATTTACGGTGGCCACTTAAGCACATTGAACGAATCGGAACACCTATTTCAAACATATCGTTTACTAATTGTTGGCGTTCTTCTTTTGTCCATTCTAGACGACTTAATTTTTCATCAGTTTCATCAATACTGATCTCCAAAAAGTCAAATCCAGTTGCTTTCACTGTTTCTAACTTTTCTCTGAAACTAAGTGTGTTTGGCATTGATTTTTCATACAAACCAAGTTCATAAAACTTTTTATTGTCCATAGTAAGCATTCGCTCCATGTTTTCTTAAATAGTGTTTATCTAAAATTGTTTGTGACATTGGCTTCATATTTGGATTTAAAGCAAAGTTATGCCATGCCATGTTTGCAACGTATTCTAATACAGTAATGTTGTGAACTGCATCCATTGCGTCTTTACCCCATGCAAATGGTCCGTGGTTGAAAACTAAAACAGCTGGAATCGCATTTGGATCTTTATCTTTGAAAGTTTCAACGATTACTTTACCTGTTTCTAACTCATAAGCACCTTTAATTTCAGCTTCAGTCATTTCACGAGTGCAAGGGATTGTTCCGTAGAAGTAGTCCCCTTGTGTTGTACCAAATGCTGGAATTTCTTGTCCTTGTTGAGCCATCGTAGTAGCCCATAGAGAGTGAGTATGCACCACCCCATTTACATCTTTGAAATTACGATAAATTTCTAAATGAGTATCTAAGTCTGAAGAAGGTTTTAGAGCTCCTTCTACTTTATTTCCGTCGATATCCACAATTACGATATCATCAGCAGTTAGTTTATCATAGTCAACACCTGAAGGTTTGATGGCAATAACCCCTGCTTCACGGTCGTACTCTGAAACGTTACCCCATGTAAAAATAACTAATCCATGTTTTGGTAACTCTAAGTTCGCTTTAAATACACGTTCTTTTAATTGTTCGTATGCCATTGTAGAATCCCTTCTTATAGGCCTAAAGCTTCAGAAATTTTTTCAGTCATTTCTTTTTCAGATAATAAGTTTTGTAAGCCTACAATTTTAGTGTTTGGTAAGTCTAATCCATCAAATACTTCTAATAAAGCTGATGAAATAACTACTAAATCATAGTTTTTAGCTGAAGATTTTGCTTCAGAAACTGCACAGTGGTGAACTTCCAAAGGAATATTTAATTTTCTGAACACGTTAGTTAATTTCATTTTGATAATTTGGCTTGAGCCCATTCCGCTTCCGCATGCTGCTAATACTTTCATATTTTACATCTCCTTATATTGTTAGAGTATCGGATAGAACACTACCCGATACCCTAATTTTACTATATTCTTTTACTTATTAAAATTAGTTTTGCTTAGACTCTAAGTATGTTTCATAGTCTTCAGCAATAGTGAAGTAATGTTCTTTGTTCTTGCTGTATTGTAATTGAGGGATTACTAACAAGATTAATAATACGATACCTAAACCAATGTATTGGAAGTTTTGCATTAAGAATCCGAATCCAACCCAGATTGTATCCCAGTCAAAGTTACCATGCCATCCACCGTATGCAGCTAAACCAAATGCACCTGCGGCAATTGCTCCACCTAATACTTGGATCACACCTGATAAGAATGTCAAGACTGAAGCAGCACGTAAACCACCTTTATGGTTAGCGTATACTGCGAATGTAGCGTTGTCGAAGAATACTGGTACGAATCCAGTGATGATTAATACTGGAGATTTGAACACGATTAATCCTAAGATTGCTACGATTTGTCCTAATACCCCGAATAAGAAACCAACTGTTACAGCGTTTGGAGAACCGAATCCGTAAACTGCAGCACAGTCAACCGCTGGCATAGAACCTGGTAATAATTTGTTAGAGATACCTTGGAACGCTTCTGATAACTCAGCAACGAATAAACGAACCCCTAATTGTAAGATTTGAACATAAACAGTGAATGTTAATGCTGTTTGTAAAATGTAGAAGAAGAAATCGTCAGTTGCTTTTAATGTAGTCATTTTGAATTTAGAAGCAGCAACTGTTAATTCTTGTCCATTTACGCCTACTAAGTAGTCTTTACCTAATACTAATAAGATTGCACCGAAGAACACAATCATTAAGATTGATGTTGCAACGATTGATTCTTTAAAGATTGATAAGAAACCTGGTAATTCAAGATCTTCAATCTTCTTGTCGCTTTTACCTGAGAATTTAGGAGCTAATTTGTCAACTAACCAAACCCCAAACATTTGTTGGTGACCAATTGCAAATCCGCCGCCTTCTGTTAATTCTTGTGTAGCTTCTACTGTTAAGTTTGCAGCTACTGCCCAATATACACCTAATACAATACCCAATAAGATTACAAATTGTAATTGGTTTACGTTATCACCTAAAGCTAAAGCCATTAACCAAGTTGCTGTAGCAGATTGTTGCACCATGATGTGACCAGTGATGAATACTGTACGAACTTTAGTTAATTTACGGAAGATAACTAATACTAAGTTAGTTAAGAATGCAACTAATAATACTTGTACTGTTAAACCTGTTGCATGACCAGCTGATTTTAATGCAGCTTCTGCAGCAGCTTGACCGAAGTATGGGTCAATAACAGCAGCTTGTAATCCGAAACGATCCCCTAAAGCTGCTAAAACTGGACGGAAGTTTGAAACTAATCCACCAGCGGCTACGTTTAAGATCATGTAACCAACAACTGCTTTAATAAAACCTGCTAATGCATCGTACCATTTACGACCTAATAGTAAGTAACCAACTAAAACGATTAAACCAACAAAGTATTGTGGTTTAGTAAAAATGTTAGCATAGAAGAATTGCCAAAAACTGAATAAAAATTCCATTATTATT
>CAURMP010000108.1:0-5421 GCA_963526005.1 uncultured Streptococcus sp.
CTCTTGACAAGAGGATCATATTTTGAGGAAGGATGAGGAGACACTGAAAATCCAAGCACTTCGAGTTCTTCGTCGATTCGTTGTAGGAGCGGCTCTTCTTCCACATGTGTGAACGCCACTTCTAAGTCATCTTCTAGCGATAAATTCAAGCCGTGGAACTTCACACTCTTCGCTACAGCATCCACATTTGCCTTCAGCGTTGCCCTTGTTTCACCAAATTCATCAAAAGCCCCTGCATTAATTAACGCGAGTAATAGTGGTTCTTTCGTATATTGAGCGCCCATTCGGTAAGCAAAGTCTTGGAACCCTTTGAACAATCCATACTCATAACGGTTCTTCACGATACTTTCCACAAAGTCACGACGAATCCCCTTAATATTATTAAGCCCAACAATAACTCCACTATCGTCTGCCACAAAGTCTGCAAAACTACGATTGATACTTGGGGGAAGAATTTTAATTCCTAATTGGCGTGCTTCAACAAGATAGTCTTGCAACTTCGCAGATTTCGCGCTCGCGTTCTGGAACAAAGCCGTAAAGAATGCCGTTGGATAATTTGCCTTTAAGTAAGCTAATTGATAAGACAACATCGCATAAGCGACCGCATGTGATTTATTAAATCCATAGTTGGCAAACTTTTCAATATAGTCATATACCATCTCGGCATCTTCTTGTTTATACCCTTTCGAAAGGGCCCCTTGCACAAATTTTTCTTTTTGCGCAGTAATCGCATCACTATTCTTCTTCCCGATGGCACGACGTAAAATATCGGCTTCTCCTAGAGTAAAGCCAGCCATTTCACTAGCCGCCTGCATAACTTGTTCTTGGTAGACCAAGATACCGTATGTCGGTTCAAGAATCTTTTGCAGCGACGTGTGAGGATACTGAACAATTTCCGTTCCCTTTTTACGATTAATAAAGTGTGGAATTTGCTCCATTGGACCTGGACGATAAAGTGCAAGCACTGCTACTAAATCTTCGAACGCTGTCGGTTGCATATCCTTCAAGACGCGACGAATCCCGTCTGACTCGAATTGGAAAATTCCGTTTGTTTGTGCCTTTTGGAAAAGTTCAAAAGTACGCGGGTCGTCTAAAGGAATCTTCGTAATATCCAATGCTTTCTTCGTAATCTTCTGCGTTTGTTGAATCGCCTTATGAAGCAATGTCAGGTTGCTTAACCCTAGCAAGTCCATTTTGAGAAGGCCGACTTTTTCAACAGCCTGCATCGCATACTGTGTGAGCATCCAATCGGCTTCCTGAAGTGACCCCGAATACCCTTTGTCTCGTTTCATTAAAGGAACGGTCTTCGTCAACGCATCTTGCGATAACACGACTCCTGCCGCATGGACAGATGAATGACGCGGAAGACCTTCAAGCGTTTTTGCCACTTGATAGAGCTTGCGATTGCGTTCGCTACTTTCGACATGTTCTCTAAACGTTTTATTTTCTTTATAAGTCTGCTCGAGCGTCACTTTCCCTTGAGCGATATTGTTTGAAAACTTCTGAACTGTAATGATGTTTTCTCCAAAGACTTTACATACATCGCGAATCACTTGTTTCGCCCCAAGCGTACCGAATGTCACAATCTGCGCTACATTCTGATTGCCATATTTCGACACGATATAGGCTAAAATATCTTCGCGCTTATCATCCGGGAAATCCAAGTCAATATCGGGCATCGTATAACGCTCACGGTTTAAGAAACGCTCAAATAGCAAGTTATAACGAATCGGATCTACGCCTGTAATATGCAAGAGGTACGCAACGAGAGAACCCGCTGCAGACCCACGACCAGCACCAGTTTGAATGCCTTGTTCACGCGCATGACGCATAATATCCCAAACGATAAGGAAATAATCATCAAATCCCATTTCATGAATAACGGCTAACTCTTCTTTGAGTCGATCCACATAAATAGGTGTCGTCACTCCCATCTCCAGCATCGCCGCTTCACATAATTCATAAAGGAACTGTGCACTCGTCTTCCCACCTGGTACTGGGAATTGTGGCAGCATGGTATCTCTTAGAGGAATTTCTACCACTAAATCTTTTGTAAATTGTTCTAAGTTAGAAAGAAGGACTCCACCTTCTGCCGCTTGGAACACCTTTGTCATCGAAGTTGCTTCTGGTAACGATTCGCTTCCTGTTGCATCTTCTTGTGTAAATGAGAGCGTTTCTCCTAGTCGAATCGCTTGCAACACTTTCCACGGGAAATAATCAGTTGTGTTTAAATAACGAGCGACACTAAAGGCAACTGGCACTACTCCAGACGCTTCGATCCCTTCACGCATCGTGTCGAACTCACCGCGTTCAACCATTTCACGAGTTATCCCTACGGCAATCTCAACGCCAGGAAATTCTTCCTTCACAGCACGAAGAACTGATTCGAGTTTCCCCTTAGAATGCGCAGCAACCCACTCGCTGTCCATTGGTGGAAGAACGATTTTCACATCCTCGCTATGAGTTGATATCCACTCAGTCATTTCCGTTGTCCAAGTAATCCCTTGTTGATACAGAGTTGAAAGTTTCAGGAGGGATTCGTACCCCTTAGCACCTTTGGCATAGACGACAAGCATTTCTTTTCTAGAAGCATCACTCTTCCAAGAAATCTCGAATGTACACCCTAGAATCGGTTGAATTCCATTTTGAATACAGCGCTCGTAAAACTCCACTGCGCCGTGCAATACCCCCTCCTCCGTTAAGGCCAAGTGATTCTAACCTAATAATGTCCCAGTTTCTACATACTCATTCAAACGAATCGTACTCTTGAGTAATGAATAGCTACTGAATACTTGTAAAGTTGTAAACGGCATAGGGCTCCTCCTCTCGTATTAGTCGTCTTATTATAGCATATCTTCCCCTTTCACGCTCCCATTTGGAAAGATTTTTGGCCCATCTATTGTCAAAAGAATCTTGCTTGTACTATAATGGGAAATGAAAGAAGGGTTGTCTGTGAAATATATTGTTACCATCATATGGGGATTGATACTTAGCCAAGTTACTTATTATTTAGGAAGTGCACTTTCTCAAACACCTTACAACGTGCAGAGCGCTGTAATCGTAGGAGTGCTCGTAACTGCAGCTATCTTTATCATCCAACACGTATTTATGAAATCAAAAGAAAACAGAAGTTAAGCTTTAAAACTTAACTTCTGTTTTTTTATTTTATAAGCACTCACTAAAAACATTTCCTCTTCTTTTAGCGATGTTCTGTATAAATAGCACAAAAGACCGAGGGCAAACGAAGAACCATAGGGATTCTATGGTTGAAGTAATAGCGATTAGTAACCGATGTGAATTACTGATTCTGGAAATTCATTTCCAAGAGTCAGTTTGAAGCTCGGTAGGATTGAGACAAGAGGCTCAATCCAATACAGCTATTATCTCTACCATGAAGATATCCCTATGGTTCGAGGTTAGACCGAAGATCTTTTCCTTTTATTTATGCACAAACATCGCATCGCCAAAACTAAAGAAGCGGTAACGTTCTTCGATGGCGTGTTGATACGCTTCTAGTGTGAATTCGCGTCCAAGATAAGCACTGACAAGCATCACAAGCGTTGATTTTGGCAAGTGGAAATTCGTTACAAACGCATCCACCACACGGAATTCATACCCAGGAGAAATGAAAATATCCGTCCAACCGCTCGCAGGCACCACATGTCCGTTATTGTCTCTCGCAACTGTCTCTAATGTACGAATCGAAGTCGTACCAACTGCAATCACACGTTTGCCAGCTTTCTTTGTCGCTTCAATCATATCCGCAGTTTCTTTGGATACATTGTAATACTCAGAATGCATCTTATGGTCTTCAAGCGAATCTACTGAAACGGGTCTAAACGTTCCAAGTCCAACGTGCAATGTGACTGGCACAATATTTACACCCTTTTCACGGATTTGTTGCATTAACTCTTCTGTGAAATGCAATCCAGCTGTTGGTGCTGCTGCAGATCCGTTCTCTTTAGCATACACTGTTTGATAACGCTCTTTATCTTCTAAACGTTCTTTGATATAAGGTGGCAATGGCATTTCACCAAGAGATTCCAACACTTCTAGGAATACTCCCTCGTATGAAAACTCGATGATACGTCCACCTTGGTCTAATTCTTCGACAACTGTCGCCTTGAGTCTACCATCTCCAAAAGAAACAACACTACCCACTTTCATCCGTTTGGCAGGTTTCACAAGTGTTTCCCACTTGTCGCCTTCCGTATTCGTTAATAGTAAGACCTCAATATGAGCGCCTGTTTCTTCTTTTGTTCCATAAAGACGTGCTGGAAGTACACGCGTGTTATTCACAACAAGTGTATCTCCTTCTTCTAATTCATCTAGTAAATCAGAAAAATGTTTATCTTCAATGGTATGTGTAGTTTTATTCACCACTAATAAACGTGAAGACGTACGGTCTTTCAATGGAGTTTGCGCGATTAATTCTTCGGGTAAATCGAAGTCAAAATCTTTTGTTGTATAGTTCATTTCTAGTTCCTTTCTTACGATAAAGGATATAATCGCCCTAAGTGAGCATATCCTTCAGGCGTCACCACACGTCCGCGTGAGGTCCGTTTTAAAAATCCAATTTGTAATAAATACGGTTCATACATATCTTCGATGGTCTCGGCATCTTCTGAAATGTTTGCCGCAATGGCACCTAGTCCAACTGGTCCACCATCGTATAAATCTATCATCGCCGTCAATAATTTACGGTCGATATGATCCAATCCTTTAGCGTCCACACGTAAGACCTTCAATGCTTGCTGCGTAATTTCTTTTGAAATCATGCCTTCTTCGTATACTTGAGAAAAATCTCGTACACGTTTCAAGAGACGATTGGCAATACGTGGTGTTCCACGAGAGCGAAGCGCAATCTCAAGAGCGGCCTCATCTTTAATTTCACTATCAAAAACATTCGCACTGCGTTTTACAATCTCAGAAAGTGAAGCCTCATCGTAATACTCCATATGTTCCACAATTCCGAAACGGTCACGAAGCGGTGCAGAAAGAGCCCCTGCACGAGTCGTCGCTCCAATTAACGTGAACGGTGGCAATGGAAAATGTACCGGATGCGCAGTTGGTCCTTGACCCACCACGATATCTACGAAGAAATCTTCCATCGCTGAATACAGCATCTCTTCCACGACACGTGGCAAGCGGTGAATCTCATCGATAAATAAGAC
The DNA here is from genome assembly GCA_963526005.1 of uncultured Streptococcus sp. Taxonomy (GTDB): domain Bacteria; phylum Bacillota; class Bacilli; order Lactobacillales; family Aerococcaceae; genus Granulicatella. The sequence continues at coordinate 5,175 of CAURMP010000108.1, forward strand.
ATCCCCTGCTTCTAAGTCGTTTAAAAGAGCCACTAAGTCACCTGGACGTTCAATCGCAGGGCCACTTGTCGTCTTAATGCCGACTTCTAATTCGTTGGCAATCACCATCGCTAAGGTCGTCTTTCCAAGTCCTGGAGGTCCGTATAGTAACACGTGAGCCAAGGCTTCTGAACGACTACGCGCCGCTTGAATTTAGATAGCAAGTTCTTCTTTTACTTTTTGTTGACCGATATACTGTTGTAACGTC
>CAURMP010000109.1:0-5416 GCA_963526005.1 uncultured Streptococcus sp.
ACCTCCACATATTTCACGAAGTTTTCTAAGCAAGAACGTAAGAATGATACTGTTCCTTCGCTCTTAATATTGCCTTCTTCGTCAAATGCTTCTTTTGCTTTTCCTAATAGGAATTCATTCCCTGGCAATACATATGCGTTTACCCCTGGAGCATCCAAGATTTTACGTAAATGCACTTGCGCACGTGAAGTACCTTGGTCATAGTGAGAAGCTCCCATAATCATTACAGGTTTGTTTTCGAATGGGTGTAAGTTGAATGACATCCATTCTAATGTGCTCTTCAACGCAGCTGTGATTGTGTGGTTGTGTTCAGGTGTAGCGATAATCACACCATCTGCACGAATCAATTTGTTGTACATGTATTGTACTGGGAAACTCTTAGATTGATCTTCGTCTTGGTTGAACATTGGAATATCTTTAATTTCTAAGATTTCAAACTCGAATAAGTCACTGAATTTCTTTTCGATAAATTGTAATAATAAACGGTTATGCGAAAATTCCGCATTTGATCCTACGATACCAATAATTTTCATTTTCTACTGTCACTCCTTATTTTTTAGAACTGTCCCATGAGAAGTTTTTCGCTTCTTTTTCACGAGCTTCGTTTGCACGAACTAATTGTTTTGTAATTTCAATGAATAATAAGTAATCTTCGAAAATCTTTTCTAATTTTTCAACAGTTGCTGTATCTTTTAAGTTACCTTCTTCGTCGAATGCTTGTAAGGCTTGACCTAATAAGAATTCATCACTTGGTAAAACGCGTGCTTTAATTTCTGGCGCGTTTAAGATTTGACGTAATTGACTTTGTGCACGTGAAGAACCTAATGTTCCGTAAGATGCTCCTGTAATCATGACAGGTTTGTTTAATAATGGATAGATACCATAAGATAACCATGCTAAAGCGTTCATTAATACAGCTGGGCATGAGTGGTCATATTCTGGCGTACTAATGATGACTCCATCCGCTGCAGCGATTTTCTCTGCAATTGCTTGTGCTTCTTGTGGCACTACTTTTGGAGTTGGTTTGTTGAACATTGGAATGTCTTTAATTTCGACAAGTTCAATTTCCGCCTGTTCTGAAAAATGTTTTTGAATGTATTGTAATAGTTGACGGTTTGTTGATTTTTTAGAGTTTGTTCCGACTAAACCGATTAATTTAACCATTTGAGTACTTCCTTTCGAGTAATTGAATCTTTGAAGCAAGCCCTGATGTGTAGAAGATACGATCATCTTCTAAAATCAACACAGCTTCGATGTTAGGGTGTTGTTCCACTTCGAATAAGATTTCGTGTGCTTTTTTCCCAAAAAGTCTAGTCGTCCATATCTCACAATCCACGGATTGCTTCGATACAATCGTCAGACTCGCAACGTCTGTTTCTGCTGGATATCCAGTATGAGGGTCCAAAATATGATGGTATTTCTTCCCATCCACTTCTAGCACCCGTTCGTAGACACCAGATGTCACAATCGACTCATCTTGAATCGGAAGAAGCGCCACATTTTCTCCACGCAGGAGTTTTGGGTTTTGAATACCAATCCACCAATTCCCATCTTCATGATGAACAGCTGGTCCAAGCGTGAGAACATTCCCACCAAGATTAATGAGCGCAGAGGTCACTCCAAGCTCTTTTAGCTGTTGCATCACCAAGTCGGCAATATACCCTTTGGCAATACAACCAAGGTCGATTCGCATTCCTTCTTCCAACAGAAAAATCGTCTGACTCTCTTCATTCAGTTCGACTTTCGTTGCATCGGTCAGTTGCAGTTTGGCATTAATCTCTTCATCTGTTGGTACTCGTGCATCACTAAAGCCCACGCGCCATGTCTGAACAACTGGGCCAATCAAGATATTCATCCGACTTCCCGCAGCTAAACTGTTTTCCAGTCCTATTTTTACTAAATGAAAAATCTCTGGATGAACACAAACTGCATGTTTCCCCGCTGCCAAATTCACGGCCATCAGCTCTGAAGTTGGGTCATTCGCGCTAAACCGATGTTCATATCGCTTCAATTGCTCGAAAACTTCAGCCAATAAACGCTCGCCTTCTGGATGAGCAATTTTCAATTCGATGACGGTTCCCATCAATCGAATGGTACCTGTATGATACTGTTCCAAAACTGCCATTTCTCCTAAACGAATTTTGTGATAAAAGTCACAGAAACGCCTATACAAAAGCGTTTTCTACTCCTTATTCTGAATGTAACACAGTGGAAATTAAATTTCAAGGGCGCAGATTGAAAAAATTGATAAAAAATTGCATAGAAAAAGGATTTCTATGCATATTTTCACTATATATTAAATTTTATTTACAGGCTGCCTTTTGAAAATTTCGTACAGATACACTCTTCCAAAGCACCAATAAGCCGAATCTTGCTCTTTATGAGAAGCAATAAAACTTATTACTAAGTTTGGTAAAGTTCACTAAGTCGAGGGACGAAAAAAGCCCGAAGCCCTTCCCCTCCTGAGAAGCAAGAAACTTAATTGGAGCATGTAAAAAATGAGGATGCCTCGAGGGACTACAGAAAAAGCCCTTTGGATTCTATAATAACAACAATAGCGACTAGTAACCGATGCGAATTAGATTCTCTTGAAAATTTATTTTCTAGAGAATCTTTGAGGCTCGGTAGGCGTAAGACCTAGGCTTACGCCGGTACAGCTGTTGTCGTTATTATGAAGATATCCAAAGGACTTGAATGTAGTCCCTACGGGACGGAACTCCCATTAAATCTTTTTAACAAACTCAGATTTAAGTTTCATTGCGCCGAAACCATCTATCTTACAATCGATATTATGATTGCCTTCCACGATGCGAATATTCTTCACACGTGTTCCTTGCTTAATATCTTTCGGAGCGCCTTTCACTTTTAAATCTTTGATGACTGTTACAGTATCGCCATCTTGTAATTTATTTCCGTTCGCATCGATGGCTACTGGGCCTTCTTCTACTTCTGAACCTGGTTCCCATTCATACGCACATTCTGGGCATACTAATAATACGCCATCTTCATATGTGTATTCTGAACCACATTTAGGGCAATTTGGTAATGACATTTGCTTTCCTTCTTTCTTTTAAAAATTCGTCTTAACGACGTTTACGAATCATATCTAAAGGTTTCACTGGCTCAGATACTTTCATCTTGCAGATCATCATCGCATGAGGAGCTGCTTCGATTTCTTCGCCATTTTCATCCCACAATTGTGTTAATGCTTCTTCGTGGTGACGCATTCCTGGTCCGTAGAATTCGATATGGTCTCCAACCTTGAAGTTATTACGTTGTTGTACTGTTGCCATTTGAGTTTCTGGATCATACTCAAGTACTTGTCCAACGAAAGCATATTGAGGAATTTGACGGCGTGGGCCAAATAATTGCTCTTCTTCTGTTGGAATTTGATAGTAGAAACCAGTCGCTAGCTCACGTTGAGCAGCTTTCCATAACTCGTCAATCCATTCTTGTTTACATACATAGTTGTCTGGATCTTCGCAGTAAGAATCTACTGCTGCACGGTAAACGTTCGATACTGTTGAAACGTAGTGGATTGATTTCATACGACCTTCAATCTTCAAGCTATCTACACCAGCTTCGATTAAGTCTGGTAAGTTTTGAATCATTGCTAAGTCAACGGCACTCATCGAGAATTTCTCTTCGATTCCTTCTTCGCCAGCACCGACCATATTCTTTTCGCCGGCAAACGGCATATCGAATAGACCGTATTTCCAACGACAAGACTGCGCACATCCACCACGGTTGGCATCACGATGCACCATGTGGTTTGATAATACGCAACGGCCTGAATAAGAAATACACATTGCACCGTGGATAAACGCTTCGATTTCTACATCCACTTTTTCTTGCATTTCTTTGATTTCGTCCATTGACACCTCACGCGCTAACACGACACGCTCTAACCCTTCGTCTTTCCAGAAGTTTAGCGTTTCGTAGTTGGCTGCTGAAGATTGTGTTGATAAATGGATTGGTAATCCTGGCGCTTCTGAGGCACAAATATCCATTAAGGCCATATCACTGATGATGGCTGCATCGATACCGATGTCACGAACCGTACGGAAGAATTCTCCCGCTCCTTTTTCGTCACCTTCGTGCGTAACCATGTTGGCTGCGATATATACTTTTGCGTTATGTGCATGGGCAAAATCAACGGCTTCTTTCATTTCCGCAAAGTCGAAGTTTCCTGCACGGCTACGAAGTCCATATGCTTCCCCACCAAGGAAAACCGCATCTGCTCCGTATAAAATAGCTGTTTTTAGTTTTTCAAGAGTACCCGCTGGAGCAAGTACTTCAGGTTTTTTCAATATTTTTCTTCCCATTTGACTCTCTCCTATTTCACATCTTCTGGATTTAATAAGTAAAATCCTGCTTCAAGGCCACGTACTTTTGGATGGTGTGCGCGCACTTGTAATTCAAGGCTAGCGCTCTTCTCTGGCGTCCATGTACCTGCTTCGATTTCATTACGAGCATTCACGAATAATTTCGCTACTTCCACGAAATCTTGACCTGGAGCTAACACTCCGTCTAATTTCCATTGTGGAATACCCATTTCTGTTAATTCTAACAAATATGGTGCAAGAGACACGTCATTATTCGCGAAAATATGCGTTCCGTTAATGTCTTCGTAGATTGAATAGTGAGAATCTTCATCGGCAGGTTCTGATACGAATAAACCGCGACGTTTTTCAACCGATTCTTTCTTCTCGATATAGTTAAAGTAGTTATTTAACAGTGGGCGTTTTGAATGATGGATACAAGTCGCACCGTACACAAGAACTTCGATTGGAATTTCTACACCTGCTGCCAAAGTTTTCATTTCTTCACGAGGAATTTCACGCGCAAGCACCGCACCAACGGCACCACGTTTTCCCCAGAAGTTGATTTGACGACTACTTGTTACTAAAACTGCTGCATCATAACGATACGGAATTGAGTACTCAGGGTTCTTCATAATTTGAACCACACCTGGATCTCCTACCGCGATGTTATCAACACCGATTTCCTTCAAAAATGTTAAATACTCAGGCACAAGCGCAATTCCTTCATTATGGAAAATCGCATTTACAGCAACACTTGCTTTCTTTCCATATTGGTGCGCCAATTCCGTTAATTCTTTTTGTTCCTCACGTGTAAACGACATTGGAAGGCGAAGTCCGAATTGGTCTTCCCCAAAATAAATCGTGTCCACGCCCGCTTCAAGCAAGTCTTTTGCTTGTTGGATAGATTCAACTGTTGCAATCAGCTCTATCATCCAAAGGCCCCCTTTGTTTCTATTAAATTTATACTCATCTAGAGTATCATAAAATGGCTCATTTTTCTAATGTTGTATAGAAAAATAAACAATCCACCCTATCGAAGGCACTGACCCCCGTAAATGAGAATTAAATAAAAACACCTCCAAGTTGGATTT
>CAURMP010000110.1:0-5378 GCA_963526005.1 uncultured Streptococcus sp.
TACAATTATTCGCCCACAAAAAAGGGGGCGGTTCTACATCAAACGGACGTGACTCACAAGCGAAACGTCTAGGTGCTAAACGTGCTGACGGACAATTCGTTTCAGGTGGTTCAATTTTATACCGTCAACGTGGAACAAAAATCCATCCAGGTGAAAACGTAGGTAGAGGTGGAGACGATACTTTATTTGCTAAAGTAGACGGAATTGTACGTTTCGAACGTAAAGGCCGTGACAAAAAACAAGTATCTGTATATCCAGTAATCGCTGCTGAATAATATTGAGTAGGATGTGACATTCAGTCACATCCTTTTTTTTAAGAAAAATGAGATTTTAACAAAACTACTTCAAACGTTTCAGATTACTGTATAATAGCTATACTAGCTGTACCGGAGGAAGCTTTACGTCTTCCTTCCTCTCAAGCTTCAAACTGACTCTAGGAAATGAATTTCCAGAGTCAGTAATTCACATTGAGTACAATCGCTAGTATTGCTATTATAGAATCTGAAAGTTCTGCGTAGTTTTGTTAGCAAAAAATGTGAATGAACCTATTTCATATCATTCAAAGCTCAAAGACTCTTAAAAAATAGAAGGAGGGATTCTTATCGAAGCAGGTAAAGAAATCAAAGCGTTCGAAGAATTGGCAAAAGCTGTAGAGGTGCTTCAAAAAGAAATCGGTTATTCGAATGTAGAGGCGCTTGGTGAGACGTTACAAAATATTGTAAACAATAACACTGCGCAACAAGTCGAAGGATTGCCAAGTAACGAAGTCGCTGAAAAATTAAACAAAGCGTATCAACAATTAGATTTAACAAGCTATTCGAGTGAAGAGATTCGCCGTATGATTCAATTCACGTTCTTAAAAGCCGCTAAAGAAGATGGCTTACAAATGAACCATCAAATGACGCCGGATGCTATCGGTTTACTCGTGGCGTATATGATCGACCAAATGACAAAGAAAGACGAATCATTGCAAATTGCAGACTTTGCTGCAGGAAGTGGGAACTTGCTCAGCACGATTCTATTATTCTTACAATCTGCTGGTAAAACTGCGAGTGCAACAGCTATCGATAATGATGAAGTGCTTGTGCATTTAGCCCTACAAGCATTCGCCTTAGAGCAATTGGATGTGAAGACTTCCTTACAAGATGGCTTGCAAGATTCACTCGTGGATCCGCAAGACTTCGTGGTCAGTGATTTACCAGTTGGTTACTATCCAGTAGATGCAAATGCCGCTCGTTTTGAAACGAAAAACGACGAAGGGCATTCATTCGCGCATCACTTACTCATCGAGCAACAAGTGCATTACTTGAAAGAGGCAGGAGTTGGATTCTTTATCGTTCCAACGAACCTTTTTGATACATCTGAAGGAGAGAAGTTGCTTTCTTATTTACAAAAAGAAACATACGTGCAAGCCATGTTGGCATTTCCACGAAATCTCTTCAAAGATGTGCAATTTAGTAAGTCGCTTTTAATTGTTCAAAAACGTGGAAAAGGCGCAAAACAAGTGAGTCAAGTGCTCCTTGGAGATATCCCAGAATTTAAGAACAGAGAAAAATTCAGAAAATTCACTCTAACATTCGAAAAATGGGTACAAGAAATGTTATAATAAATCTGTTAGACCCACTAATGGGCTTAATTTGAAATTAAAGGAGAATGTGCATGTCAAAATCAATCGCGATTAATGCAGGAAGTTCAAGCTTGAAGTTCCAATTATTTAATATGCCACAAGAAGAAGTAGTGGCTAAAGGTTTAGTAGAACGTATTGGATTAGGTGATTCAATCTTCTCAATCAGCTATGGAGACGACCAAAAATTTGAAGTGGTAGAAGATATTCCAAACCACGAAGTTGCGGTAGAAAAATTATTAGAACAATTAGTAGCTCTAAACATTATTTCTTCATTCGACGAAATCACTGGTGTTGGTCACCGTGTCGTTGCTGGTGGAGAATTATTCAAAGATTCAGCTTTAGTTGATGACACTGTTATCCAACAAGTTGAAGACTTAGCAGAATTTGCACCATTACACAACAAAGCTGAAGCGGTAGGAATGCGCGCATTCAAACACATCTTACCAGACATTACAAGTGTTGCTGTATTCGATACTTCATTCCATACAACAATGCCTAAGAAAGCTTACTTATACAGCATTCCAATGGAATACTACAAAAAATTCAAAGCTCGTAAATACGGAGCTCACGGAACAAGCCACCGCTACGTATCACGTCGTGCTGCTGAATTATTAGGTAAACCAGTTGAAGAATTAAAAATCATCACTTGCCACTTAGGTAACGGTGCTTCAATCACTGCGGTTGATGGCGGTAAATCTGTAGATACTTCTATGGGATTCACTCCATTAGCAGGGGTTACAATGGGTACTCGTTCTGGTGATATCGATGCTTCATTAGTAGCGTTCTTAATGAACAAATTAAACATTACAGACGTTAACGAAATGGTTGACATCTTAAACAAAAAATCAGGTCTTTTAGGTCTTTCAGGTGTATCAAGCGACATGCGTGACGTTGAAGCTGCAAGTGCAACAAACGAAGATGCTAAAGTTGCAGTGGAAATCTTCGTTGACCGCGTTCAAAAATACATTGGACAATATGTTGCTGTTATGAACGGTGTGGATGCTATCGTCTTCACTGCTGGTATCGGTGAAAACTCTAAGACAATTCGTGCTCGTATCATCAACGGTTTAACTTGGTTCGGTTGCGATATCGATCCTGAGCGTAACGATACTCGTTCAGAAGCTATCATTTCTTCTGAAGGTGCGAAAGTTACTGTATTAAATATCCCAACTAACGAAGAAGTTGAAATTGCGCGAGACATCGAACGTTTACGCAAATAATAATACAAACCGAAGGTTTGAAGAGAAACTTCTAAATCCTTGGATTTGTTTATAGTAGTGAATGTAGGAGACCGGTTCGAGCCGAAGTCTCTCACCTATCGAATTCAAAGAGCCCCATGGCGGAACATCCGCTGTGGGGCTCTATTTCATTTCGATTCTTATTCTCTACTATCACTACTATAAAATCCAAGGTTTATCCGTTTCTCTTCAAAAGAGCAGATTATTGCGTAAATCACCCTCAGTTAGTACGTGACAGGTGCTTTTGAAGTTAGGGCGTAAATCCTTCTCAGTTAAATACGTGAGACTGGAGAGGATGTAAGCCTTTTGATTTGAAAAGTGGGAGAGGTTCACAGAAAATTGGTGTTTTTTCTCATTTTGGCTAAATTAGAATTCTTCTTGATAGAAATTTGCCGAAAAGGTAGTCAGAGCTTTGAAAATTTTTTAAAGGCGGGGAAGGATTTCTAAAAAGGGGTTTGGAATTTTCCATAAAAAGCAATTCGAGCTTCAAAGTCCATTCTTAAAATAGAAGTGTGAAGAATGAATCGAATGGAGATGAAAATCATTATGGTTTCAAACGGAAAAAAGAAATTCTTACTAGCGGCTGTGCTCGTTGGGATTAGTGCTGCAACGCTCGCGCCGACAAATGTGGTAAACGCGGATGAGATTTACTACGAAAATCAATATGGAGCGAATCAAAACTATCTTCGCTATGAAGCGGTGGACGGTCAGTTGAAGGATGCGGAAATCGTCAATAACCGTACATTTGATACATTGGCGTATGAGGCTTCCGATAATTCGTATGTAAAGGTGGATAATAAAGGAAGTGTGACGTTCACGGCCAAGGAAGGCGCTGATGGATTAACGATGCGTTATTCCATTAAAGATGGAGACAAAGGGGAAGTCAAGGTTTATGTGAATGGTGAGCCTGTGCGCACTTTCCACTTGGATTCGAGCTCTGCCTACCAATATGTAGATGGAAGTAATGTCTACGATACAAAGGCGACGGATCATAGTCATGCGCGCTTTAGTTTTGACGAAGTGCATGGATTCTTCGGGGTTCATGTGAATCCTGGAGACACAGTGACCATCGAGAATAATGGTGTTGAATTGGCGCTGGATTTTGTGGAGTTAGAAAATGTCCCTGCACCTATCCCTCAACCAGAAAATAGTATTTCAATCACAGATTCAGAGTATGGTGCAAAAGATGGTCAAGATAGTACAGTTGCGTTTGAAAAAGCGCTAAAAGCAGCGATTGAACAAAAGAAAACTCTCTATATTCCAGTAGGTGAATTTAAGATTAACAAAAAGATTCATTTGACCGCTGACGGCTTAACCGTTACAGGAGCAGGAATGTGGTATTCAAAATTAAATTTCACAACGAATGAAAAAGGTGGAGGCGGATTCGAGATTGGCCACAATTCTAACCGATTGACGTTTAGCAACTTTGCGATGACATCAGCCTTAACGTCACGTTATGACCATTTAGATGATAAGGCTCAGTACAAAGCCTTTGCGGGAAGCTTCGGTAAAGATTCAAGAATCGACCATATGTGGATTGAACACTTCGAATGTGGAGCTTGGATTGGCGACTATGCCTCAATAGGTATGAGATACACGGATCATCTCGTGATTGAAAATAGCCGTATTCGTAATAACTTAGCGGACGGGGTGAACTTCACGCAAGGAACTCGTAATTCTGTAGTGCGTAACTCGAATATCCGTAACAATGGGGATGACTCTCTAGCGACATTCTCAAGTAGTATCCACACGAATGTATATGCGGAGAATAATTCGTTTGAACATAACACGATTGAACTTGGTTGGAGAGCTGGTGGTGTTGGTATTTTCGGCGGGAAAAATCATAAAGTAACGAATAACTTGATTAAAGATAGCCGTGGTGGCGCTGGAATTCGTGTGTCAACGGTCTTTGCGAATGAAGGCTTTGGACTCGGGTTTGATGATAATAACGAGATTTTAATTAAGGATAACATGATTGTAAATTCAGGGACGACGAATGATTTCTATTGGCCTCATTCAAAACCTCGTAGTAACATCGACTTTGAAGAAACATTTGGACCTATTAAAGGCATTACGGTGCAAAACAATGTATTCGTGAACCCGGTGTATACGGATGAGGCGATTACGCATGCCGGTGTGGAATTAGATGGAAAAGTTAAAATCATTGATTCAAAGGTTCAAGGAAATACCTCTTCGGATCCTTATAAAGTAGATGCAAGCATGAGCCATTCTGTTGAAAACGGAAAAGAAGTGTATAACTTTACGTACGGAAATCAACCAACCTTCCTTCCAGAAAACAGCACGGCGTTTGAGCGTGACTACAACTATCGTGGCGAACGCGAAGTGGACGGCCATATCATCCGTCTGTGGGAACACAAATAAATATTGAAGAAAAATAAGCATTGCTGGCTTTCCGGGACTGACCCCAAAAAGTGAGAATTTAATAAAAAGACACCTCCATGTGCATTTGATTATATTGTGCCAAATCCAACTTGGAGGTGTTTTTATTTAGT
>CAURMP010000111.1:0-5181 GCA_963526005.1 uncultured Streptococcus sp.
TCATCGCAGATATTCTAAATATCTCTATTGGTAATACATTCTCTGGTGGGGTTATTGACTTCACATTATTCGGGGTATTACAAGGTAACGATAAGACAAACTGGTTATTACAAATTCCATTTGGTTTAATCTGGAGTGGTCTATACTATGTAGTATTCAGATGGTTCATCACTCAATTCAACGTAGCAACTCCAGGTCGTTTAGAAGATTCTTTAGAATCAGATGACAAACCAGTTGTTGAAACACGCGACAGCTTGAAACAAGATAGCGTTCGTATTATCGAAGCTCTAGGTGGAGCAGAAAATATCGAAGACGTAGATGCTTGTATCACTCGTTTACGTGTATCTGTTAAAGACGTTGAAAAAGTAAATAAAGCAACGTTGAAAGATATCGGAGCCGTAGATGTTTTAGATGTTAAAGGTGGTATTCAAGCCATTTACGGTGCGAAAGCTATTCTTTACAAGAACAATATTAACGAAATTTTAGGTGTAGACGACTAGTCAGTAAAAACACCTTTTGAGATGGACTGGTCCCTAAAATCAGTCCATCTTTTATTTTTTGAAAAAAGGCAAAATCTTTTCCTAAACCTGTGCTATAATGAAGCTAGCAATGCAAAGGGGAAAAGGTTATGTTGTCATTTGAGAAAAAAGTAGCACCGATGATTGAATCGATTTATGATACTCTGACGCCGATTGAAAAAACGATTGCCAAATATTTCTTGGGTGTGATTCCAGAAAAAGAATCGTTATCCGCACAAGAAGTCTCAAAGCGTTTATTCGTTTCGATTCCATCCTTAACACGATTTGCTCAAAAGTGTGGCTATAAAGGATATAGGCAGTTTATTTATGACTATCAAAAAGGGAAGCAAGAAGAGACAAACTTGCATAATGACTTAACGAAGATTGTGTTAGACGATTATGCAGACCTCTTAACCAAATCCTTCTCGCTCATCAATGAAGCACAGCTGATTCATGTGTGTGACATGCTCAGCAAGGCTAAGCGCGTGTATATCTACGGTCAAGGAAGCTCGGGGTTAGCAGCGCTGGAGATGAAGTTTCGTTTTATGCGACTCGGGATGATTTGCGAGGCGATTACGGATTTACATACGATGCTGATGAACCGCGTATTAGTCGATGAAGATTGCCTTGTAATTGGAATTACGGTGTCTGCCAATGAGAGTGTTGTGAATGCCGTGAATATTGCCAAGCAGCAAGGAGCCAAAACGGTTCTGATTACTTCTAAGAAGAGCGAAGAGTTGCAACAGGATTGTGACGAATTAGTGCTGATTGCGATGAAGAACGCCTTAGAACAAGGAACGGCCATTACACCGCAATTTCCAGTACTTGTCATTGTCGATATTTTATATAGTTACTACAAGGAAATCGATAAGGAACGCAAACGCTCGATTTTCTCAAATACATTACATGCCATTCAACCAGAATAAGGAGACGATAAAATGTTTGGATTTTTTAAAAAGAATCAAGTAGAAAAAGAAGTGCCAGTGTTTGCACTAGCTGGCGGAGAAATTGTTCCCATTACACAAGTGAATGATCCAGTGTTCGCTGGGAAGATGATGGGGGACGGATTTGCAGTCATTCCAGCAAGTGGAGTAATTACTTCTCCAGTAAAAGGGGAAGTCGTAAATGTATTCCCAACACTTCACGCTGTAGGGATTCAAACTTCTGGTGGATTAGAAGTGCTTGTGCATATGGGAATCGATACGGTTGAATTAAAAGGCGGGCCTTTTGAAACTACAGTAACGGTTGGCCAAAAGGTGGATGAAAATACTGTGTTATCGACTGTGGACCTAGAAGCGCTAAAAGAAGCTGGTAAAGATACTGCAATGATGGTTCTCTTTACGAATATGGATAAAGTGGAATCTGTTGTGGTAGCCACAGAAGGTGCTGTTGAAGGAAAAGCAGAAGTAGGGAAAGTAACGTTAAAAGCTTAATGAAATCAAAAAAAGAATCTCCGCTCAGATTTGAGCGGAGATTTTCATTTGGTTTAGAAAATACGACTGCGGTATAAGCTAACGACTTTTCCTAAAATCGTACAGTTCGGTAAGATGATAGGGTCCATCGTGTCGTTTTCTGGTTCTAAGCGCACATGGTCGCTTTCGAGATAGAATCTCTTACAAGTTGCAGTGTCTTCTTCAGTCATCGCAATGACAATTTCACCATTTGAGGCAGTTGATTGTTTACGGACAATGACAGAATCGCCATCGAAGATTCCAGCATTAATCATACTGTCCCCTTTAATACGAAGCATGAATAAATCATCTACATCGTTTTGTAGTTCTGGTGGAATAGGGAAGAAGTCACTTGCTTCTTCTACAGCGAGAATTGGTTCGCCGGCTGTTACCACACCAAGCATTGGAATCGCTGTTGATTTAGCGCCGATTGCTTTGAGTCCAGCCATTGTTAATTCAATGGCACGTGGTTTACTTGGGTCACGTTGAATTAAGCCGTTTTTCTCAAGTCTTGATAAGTGACCATGAACGGTTGAAGTCGAAGAAAGCTGAACGGCGTTACAAATTTCACGCACTGTTGGCGGATAACCGTGCTCTTGAACTTCTTTATAAATAAACTGTAATACATCTAATTGTCTAGAATCTTTTAAATTTGTCATCGGAACATCTCCTTCTTTGAGACTAGTGTAACACACTTTGTAAACAGAAATCAAACAAATGTTCGTATTTAATTCAGATTTTTAGGAAAAAATGTCGTCTCGTGCTACACTAGGAGACGAAACCAAGGGAAAGGAATGACAAAAATGTTATCAGAAGAAAAATTAAACCGTATTAATGAATTAGCGAAAAAGAAAAAAGAAGGAAAATTGACTCCAACGGAAGAAAAAGAACAACAACTCTTACGTCAAGAGTATTTGGAAGCTTTTCGTGGAGGCATGCGTAACCACATCGAAGGATTAAAAATCGTCGATGAAGAAGGAAATGACGTGACTCCAGATAAACTAAAAGCGATTCAAAAAGAAAAAGGATTGCATAACCGCGACGCAGAATAGATGAGAGAAGGCTGAAAATTTCAGCCTTTTTATTTTTGCAAAATATGCTAAAACCATGAAAGAAATATGTATTTTGCAAGGGTTTACTATGTTTTATTTATCATAAAAATAACGGTTGCAAAAGCAGTCTTGGATTAGTAAAATAGAAGAGTAAGTTCCGAAAGGAATCAATATATGTAAGGAGTGATAGGATGTTAGATAAAACCGATCAACTAGCAGTGAATACAATTCGTACACTAAGTATGGATGCGATTCAAGCTGCGAATTCAGGACACCCTGGACTACCAATGGGTGCTGCACCAATGGCTTATGTTCTTTGGTCTAAATATTTGAAAGTAAACCCAAAACGTTCTAGTTGGGTCGATCGCGATCGCGGTGTATTATCAGCAGGTCATGGATCTGCAATGTTATATGCTTTATTACATTTATCAGGCTATGACTTATCGATTGAAGATGTGAAAAACTTCCGTCAACTTGGAAGTAAAACACCAGGACACCCAGAAGTACACGACACGGATGGGGTAGATGCAACAACGGGTCCTCTTGGCCAAGGATTCGCAAACGCTGTTGGGATGGCCATGGCTGAAGCACACCTTGCTGCAAAATTCAACCGTGAAGGCTACCCAGTAGTAGACCACCATACTTATGTATTATGTGGTGACGGGGACTTAATGGAAGGTATTTCTTATGAGGCAGCATCTTTAGCTGGAACATTGAAATTAAATAAATTAATCGTGTTATACGATTCAAATGACATCTGCTTAGATGGACCATTAAATAAAGTGTTCACTGAAGACGTGAAGAAACGCTTCAAAGGATTAGGTTGGAATTATATCCGTGTTGAAGATGGAAATGATTTAGACGAAATCGCTGAAGCTATCGAAGAAGCACAATGCCAAAAAGAAAAACCAACGATTATCGAAGTGAAAACCATCATTGGTTACGGTGCTCCAAACCAAGGAACTAATAAAGTTCACGGGGCTCCTTTAGGACCTGATGGCATTGCTTCTACAAAAGCAAACTACGGATGGGAGTATGGCCCATTTGAAGTGCCAGAAGAAGTGCAACACCGTTTTGACAAATTATTAGTGCAAACAGGTGAAAATGACTACAACGAATGGAAAACTTTATTCGACGACTATAAACAAGCTTATCCAGAACTTGCAAAAGAATTCGAAGATAGCTTTGCAGAAAACATCGAAGTCGACTTAGAAAAAGTATTACCTTCATATGAATTTGGTAGCCCAGCAATGGCTTCTCGTGTAACAAGCCAAGCTGCGATTCAAGAATTAGGAAAACACATTCCATTCTTCTGGGGTGGATCAGCGGACCTTTCTTCATCAAACAACACAATGAACAAAGCAGATACAGACTTCTCACACGAAAATTACGGTGGAAGAAACATCTGGTTTGGGGTTCGTGAATTTGCGATGGGAGCTGCGATGAACGGTATGCTTCTTCATGGAGGTAACCGTGTATACGGAGGTACATTCTTCGTATTCGCAGATTACTTAAAAGCAGCAATGCGTGTTGCAGCGATTTCTCACTTACCAGCAATCTATGTGTATACACATGACTCTATTGCAGTAGGGGAAGATGGACCAACGCATGAACCAATCGAACAATTGGCTGCATTCCGTGCAACTCCAAACTTAAACGTGATTCGTCCTGCTGACGGTAACGAAGTATCTGCTGCTTGGAAAGTGGCTGTAGAAACGAAAGACCGTCCATCAGTACTCGTATTCTCACGTCAAAACTTACCAGTTCTAGAGCACTCACAAGAATTAGCTTATGAAGGGGTTAAACGTGGGGCATATGTGGTTAGTCCACAAAAATGCGATACTCCTGAAGGTATCTTGATTGCGACAGGTTCTGAAGTAGCTCTTGCCATTGAAGCGCAAAAAGTTCTTGCCGAAGAAGGAATTGATGTATCTGTTGTTTCAATGCCATCCATGAACTTATTCGAAGAACAGCCAAAAGAATACCGTGAATCAGTATTACCAAGCGATGTTCGTAAACGTGTAGCCGTTGAAATGGGCGCAAGTTTCGGATGGGGACAATACGTTGGTCTTGATGGGGCAACTGTTACAATCGACCGTTTCGGTTTATCTGGTAACGGAAATAAAGTAATGGAAACATTAGGATTCACTGTAGAAAATG
>CAURMP010000112.1:0-5169 GCA_963526005.1 uncultured Streptococcus sp.
TCTTCAAGGAGACGCTTTTCTTCTTCCATTGCGGCAATAATTACAAATTTCATTATTTCACCACATTATTATCGTTCGATCTGTTTCGCCATCAAGACGATATCTTCATATCCGTCACCGATTTTTACGCCGTTTTTAAGGCGGCCTTCTTCTTCAAATCCACACTTCTCATAAAGTCGGCGTGCTTTATTATTCACGGCTACTACCTCGAGTTCAACACGACCAAGCGTTGAGTATTCCGCTACCCAATCAAGCATTTCTTCCATCATCACGGTCGCTATACCTTGACCCCAGTAGGACTTCAATACGCTAATTCCTAATTCACCACGGTGTGAGAATTTAGGATGCAGGCTGCCAGCAATCGAACCGACGGCAATAATGGCATCTCCATCTTTTGCTAGTAACATATATTGATTTTCATTCTCGTAGAGCGATTCAATAAACAACTCTTCTTGAGCCACAGAATACTTCAATCCTTCTGATCCAAAGGAAAGAAAATCTGTTTCACTGCCTACTTTTTTACTATAATCTAATAACGCTTTAGCATCGTCTTTGACTGGAAGTGCAAATGTAATTTCTCGTTCTTTACTCATCTGTTGCCTCCTCCAATTTGTTGATAAATTCTTCGTACTCTTTTCCGTGTGGGACTAAACGAATCACACGTTCAGACTCTCCGTCTCCTACACGGTCGATTTGAATCTTTAAGAATGTCGAAGGAAGTTCATCTTCGATATACTGCGCCCATTCAACGACGCACACACCACCCGCATAGAAGTACTCTTCAAGGCCAACTTCGCTTGCGCCACCACTTTCTTCAATACGATACATATCCATATGAAATAGCGGAAGTCGCCCTTTACGGTATTCACGAATCAATGTATACGTAGGGCTCTTAATGACACGGTCGATGCCTAAACCAAGGGCAATCCCTTTTGTAAGAGTCGTCTTTCCAGCGCCTAAATCGCCTTCTAGAATGACGCAACTATTTTCAAATAACGCTTCACCTAGACGCTGTCCTAGCGCCATTGTCTCCTCTTGTGATGTTGTATGTACTTCAAACATGATGCTACTCCTTCAAACTTGGTTCTGTTGTCTGGCATAAAAAAAGAGCCAAGACAAACTGTCTTAGCTCATTATAGCATATTTCGCTTATTTTAGAACGCGTCCTAAAAATTCTTTCGTACGGTCTACTTGTGGGTTTTCAAAGATTTGTTCTGGAGTTCCTTCTTCAGCGATAACTCCTTTATCCATGAAGACAACACGGTCACTCACTTCTTTGGCAAATCCCATTTCGTGCGTTACAACGATCATTGTTAGCCCTGTGTGCGCTAAGCTCTTCATTGTTTCTAACACTTCATTTACCATTTCTGGGTCAAGCGCTGACGTTGGTTCGTCGAATAGCAATACATCTGGTTGCATAGATAATGCACGCGCGATAGCCACACGTTGTTTTTGACCACCTGATAATTGACGAGGTTTTGCATTGATGTACGCTGCCATTCCTACGTTTTCAAGGAACTCTTTTGCAATGTTCTCTGCTTCCTCTTTTGATTTTTTCAATACTTTCATAGGTCCAACGATACAGTTTTCTAACACGTTTAAGTTGTTAAATAAGTTAAATTGTTGGAAAACCATTCCTACGTGAGTACGGTATTCGTAAATACTCTTGTCATGTTCAAGAATATTTTGGCCATCGTAGTAGATTTCGCCTGAAGTTGGTTTTTCAAGTAAGTTTACACAACGTAATAGTGTTGATTTACCAGAACCACTGGAACCAATAATCGTTACTACTTCCCCTCGTTTTACTTCAAAAGAAATATCTTTAAGAACTTCATTAGTACCGAAAGTTTTACTTAAGTTTTGAATGGAAATTACTGCTTCGCTCATTATGCATTTCCTTTCTGTCTAGTTTTTTCTTCGACTGCTGACATTGAGTTTGAGTTCAATGGATCTGAATAAATCACTTCATAATTATCTGGACCATCTAATTTACGCTCGAAGTAACGTAAAATACGAGTCACTGTGAATGTCATGATGAAGTAAAGAATTAATGTTACAAAGAATGTATCGAAGTAACGGAAGTTTTGACCGGCAACTGTTTTTGTCGCAAAGTACAATTCTGATACAGAAATTACGTTCAATACAGAAGTATCTTTGATGTTGATAACGAACTCGTTCCCTACTGCTGGAAGGATGTTACGGAGTACTTGTGGGAAAACAACATAGCGCATTGTTTGCCAGTGCGTCATCCCGATAGCTTGGCTGGCTTCAAATTGTCCTTGGTCGATAGAGATAATCCCACCACGAACGATTTCTGACATATAAGCCCCTGTGTTAATCGATACGATGAAAATCGCAGCAAATGTTACATCTAAGTTAATCCCAAACATTAATGCTGTTCCGTAGTAAATTACCATCGCTTGTACGATCATCGGTGTTCCACGGAAGAATTCTGTATAGCAGTTTAAAATGATAACTGCAATTTTTAAAAGGATACGTTTAGGTCCCTTTTCTGGTAGTGGAATTGTTTTAACAAATCCGATGAACATCCCGATTAATGTCCCGATAATTGTACCAATAATTGAAATATATAGTGTAATCCAGGCACCTGTTAAGAACATTTGCCAGTTCTGTTGAATGATTTTTACAATCCAATCAATACTCATTTATTTTCCTACTTTCTGTATTTAATGTGTATGTATACGCCACACGAGGTGGCGGTGTGTTATGTTTGTGCTTTGCTTACTGCCTGTAGTTGAACTCGGGCTCACATTCTGTGAAGTTGAGTTCGGAAAAGCAGAGGCTCAAGCCTTTCGAGGTTAGTCCGCACGACTGCAAGCAGTCCCTTGCGGCTAACCTGCGAACCGTCATCGCCTCTGAACGCTTTTCCTCACATCCTGATTATTCCGCTGCAGGTTGATTCTTAATTGCGTCTTGCATGATTTGTTGACGTTCTTCGCTAGAGATTGTTTTTAATGCTTCGTTGATTTCTTTTGTTAATGGGCTATCTTTTTTAACACCAACAGCTGTTTGTGTGTCTTCTGGTGATGCTTTGAAGCCATCTGTTAATTTAACCATTACGAAGTCGCTGTTTGCTGCTTGAGCAGAAATTGCTTCTGGTAATTCAGAAACGTAAGCGTCGATTGTTCCTGCTTGTAAAGCTACACGCATTGCTGGGAAGTTATCCATAGCAGCTTGTTTGTCAACGCCTGGAATTTGGTCGATCACTGAGTAGTGGAAAGTATTTAATTGAGCTGTTACTTTCGCACCAGCAAAATCTGCTAATGAAGTAGCGCTTGCGTATTTAGCACCTTTTTTAACCACTAATACTAATTGTGAATCGTAGTAAGAATCTGTAAAGTCGATTGTTGCTTTACGTTCTTCTGTAGGACTCATACCAGCAATAATCGCATCTATTTTACCTGAAACAAGCGCTGGTGTTAAGCCATCCCACTCAGTTTTTACAATTACTAATTCTTTTCCTAATTGTTTAGCTACACGTTTTGCGATTTCAACGTCGTAACCGCCAGCGTATTGGTCAGTCCCTTGAATTTTTACCGCTCCGTTTGAGTCATCTTTTTGAGTCCAGTTAAATGGAGGGTATCCTGCTTCCATCCCAACCACTAATTGGTTTTGGTTTGCTGTCCCTTGGCTAACAGGTGTGCCACACGCTGCTAAACCTACTGTCATTGCTAAAGCTGCAATTGCGCCTAAAATTTTTTTCATTTTTCTTTCTCTCCTTCTCGATTATCAAACTGGTTCACTCATAACACACAAAAAAGGAACCACGAACAAAAGCCGTGATTCCTCATAAAAAGTCATAAGTAGTCATTCTTTTGCCCGGTAATTGATTGCACTTCATGAGTATCTGGGCAGATATCATGACAGTGACTGACCTATTATGACCAGCCCCCAACGTTTTCACGTTTCGGCGAAATCCCCTTTCCAGTTTCCTGTACTCTTGTCATCCGCACCTCAGTTCAATAACCATTTGATTTAATTGATGAAAATAAGTTAACACATATTTTTTTGAAAGTCAACCCATATATTTTCATTTTTTTGAAAATCACTAACAAAAATATAATTAATATTATATTTCAAACGAGACTCGCTTACATACTTATACGCAGTAGCTGATTGGATAAAGCATCATCACTCGTGATTTGCTTTATCCTAATCAGCCTTGCGGGGGTAAGACTACGAAGTTAAATTGACTCGCACTGTGAGTCAATTTTTCCTTCTGTCTTACTCCCTTTTTCCCCCTCCACCTTCTCTAACATTATGCCTCAGAAATACATTTTTTGTACTAGTTTAAAGTTGATTATTCAGAATTTAGCGGATTTTATAGTGGCAATAATGTGAAAAGCATCGAATGTGAATTACTCGGAGTTGGTATTTATACCATACTCCGAGTTTGAAGCTTCGAAGACGAGAGACTCTAGACTCGAGTCGGTGCAACATTATAGCCACTATAAACAAATCCGCAAGGATTCTGAATAATTCTTTTTCTCCCCTCTCCTTCACTACCAGGTTGCCTTAGAAATGATCATTTTTTTGCGCCAAAAAAATGATTACGAAGGAACTTCGAGTTTCTATAATCGCAGTGATGGGGAATCGTATTAAATGCGAATTAAAGGGAGTTAGGAATTCATTCCTTACTCCCTTTTTGAGGCTTTAAAGGTGAGAGACTCATATAGGCTCGAGCCGGTACCCCACTACAGCGATTATTACAGAAACCGAAGGTTCCGGAGTAATCATTTATTAATTTTTAATTGTAAGCACAAAAAAGAGTGCCTCATTTCTGAGGCACCCTGTTAGATGAATTATTTATTCACGTTTTCCCATTGCCAGTTCACAACTTCAGGAATATCTTCCCCGTGTTCACGGATGTAGCTGTGGTGGAATTCCACAGTTTCGTCCATTTTCGCAGCAAATTCGCTAGCTTTGTCGCCGTATACAGCAACTGCAGCGTCTTTAGCAACGTGGAAGCGGTCCATTTCAGATAATACACGCATATCGAATGGAGTTGTGATATCTCCGTTTTCACGGTATCCGTGGATATGAACGTTATGGTTGTGACGATCGAAGAATAAGTCACGAATCATACCTTCATAACCGTGGAAGCAGAATACTACTGGTTTGTCAGCTGTAAATAATTTATCGAATTCT
>CAURMP010000113.1:0-5148 GCA_963526005.1 uncultured Streptococcus sp.
CGCTATTGACGATTTTCTTCGTTCCGATTATTGCGGTGGCACTTGCGGTATTTAACCGTCGTATGTCTCGTATCAATCGAAATATCTACAAAGGGCTTGCCAACTATACGGCAGGACTAGAAAATGTACTAAGCGGCATGCGTGTGGTGAAGGCCTTTGCTAACGAAAGCCATGAGCAACAACTCTTCGAAGACCTTATTCAAGAGTACCGTTCGAATAAAATTGCGTTCTATCGCACGATGGGGACAAGCAGCAGTTTCAACTACTTATTGATGCGCAGTATTAATCTCTTCAGCTTAATCGTTGGGGCGTACTTCACGGTCATTGGGGATTTAACGGCTGGAGAATTAGTCGGCTACATCTTGCTGTCCAATGTATTCGTAGGACCGATTAATAAGATGAACTCGATGATTGAATTGTATCCAAAAGGGTTCGCGGGATTTCGTCGTTTCAAAGAATTAATGAATGTCGAAATCGATATTGAAGATGCACCCGATGCGATTGCGGCTCCAGCGTTTGAAGGACGTGTGGAATATAAAAATGTCGGATTCGGATACGAAGAAGATAAGAAGGTGTTGGAACATATCAACTTGACGGTGGAACCAGGGCAAACCGTTGCCTTCGTTGGACCGAGTGGGGTTGGGAAAACAACGCTCGTGAACTTATTGCCTCGCTTCTATGATTTAAAAGAAGGGGAAATCTTGATTGATGGAACCAACATCAATCGTTTCACCTTACAATCGCTTCGCCGTCAAATCGGTATCGTGCAACAAGATGTGTTCTTATTTAATGGAACGATTCGCGAAAATGTATTGTACGGGCGACTCGATGCGACAGACGAGGAAGTTGACCGTGCGATCGAACAAGCGAAACTGAAAGAAGTTATTGAAGATTTAGAAGATGGCGTGGATACACATATCGGAGAACGCGGTGTGAAATTGTCAGGCGGACAAAAACAACGACTCTCAATTGCCCGTATTTTCTTGAAGAATCCTTCTATTCTAATCTTGGATGAAGCAACGAGTGCGCTCGATACGCAAACGGAGAAGTTCATTCAACAATCGTTTGACGAGTTGGCAAAAGGAAGAACGACGTTTATTATCGCTCACCGCCTTGCTACGATTAAAAATGCAGACCGTATTATTGTCGTGACAGAAGATGGACTGACAGAAGACGGCACGCATGAAGAATTACTCGCACAAAACGGTGCGTATGCGGCGTTATACAAAGCACAATTTAAATAGTAGAAAATGCGGAGTAGGAATTCGTTTCTTGCTCCGTGTTTCTTTTTGCTTTTTTGAATTTATCGCAAACTATGATACAATGACCCAGAGAAAACTTAAGGAGAACGTTGATGAGTATTTTAAATGTAGAAAAATTAACACACGGCTTCGGTGAAAGAGCCATCTTCAATGATGTGAGCTTCCGTCTATTAAAAGGGGAACACATTGGGCTTGTTGGGGCAAACGGTGAAGGAAAATCAACCTTCATGAATATCGTGACAGGACAATTACAACCCGACGAAGGGAAAATCGAATGGTCTAAAAATGTGAAGGTTGGATACTTGGACCAACATACGGTGCTTGAACCAGGGATGACGGTTCGTAGCGTCCTTCAAAAAGCCTTCGACGATTTGTTTGTGGCAGAAGCGCGTATTAATGAATTGTATATGACAATGGGAGACGCAAACGAAGACGAGATGAACGCGATGCTGGAAGAAGTGGGCGAGTTGCAAGAGCGATTAGATAGCCACGACTTCTATATTCTCGATGCAAAAATCGATGAAGTGGCGCGTGCATTAGGCGTTGCAGCATTTGGGATGGATAGCGACGTAAGCGAACTTAGTGGTGGACAACGTACAAAAGTATTGCTTGCAAAACTATTATTAGAAAAACCAGACATTTTATTACTCGACGAACCGACAAACTACTTGGACGTAGAGCACATTGAATGGTTGAAACGCTACTTGCAAGAATACGAAAATGCATTTATTCTCATTTCGCATGATATTCCATTTTTAAACAGCGTCGTGAATTTGATTTATCATATGGACAATCAAGAGTTGAACCGTTATGTTGGGGACTATGATCAGTTCCAAGAAGTGTATGCGATGAAGAAGGCGCAACTAGAAGCGGCGTATAACCGTCAACAAAAAGAGATTGCGGACTTGAAGGACTTCGTAAACCGTAATAAGGCGCGTGTGGCAACACGTAATATGGCGATGTCTCGTCAGAAGAAACTGGATAAGATGGAAGTCATCGAATTAGCTAGTGAGAAGCCAAAACCAAAATTCGAGTTCAAGACTTCTAGAGCGCCTGGTCGTTACATCTTCCAAGCCGAAGACTTAGTGATTGGATACGATCGTCCATTAACAGGACATGTGAATCTTGAAATGGAACGTGGCCAAAAGATTGCCATCGTTGGTGCGAATGGTATCGGTAAGACGACACTCTTGAAGAGCTTATTAGGGATTATTAAGCCGTTGAACGGAAAAGTAACGCGCGGGGACTATATCGACCTTGGGTATTTCGAACAAGAAACGCCAAAAGGAAACCGTAAGACAGCCTTAGAAGAAATCTGGGATACCTTCCCATCTATGACACAACCTGAAGTACGTGCTGCGCTCGCTCGTTGCGGCTTAACAAGTAAGCACATCGAGAGTCAAGTGCAAGTATTAAGTGGGGGAGAACAAGCAAAGGTGCGCTTCTGTAAATTGATGAACGAAGAATCAAACGTACTCGTGCTCGACGAACCAACGAACCACTTAGACGTAGATGCCAAAGATGAGCTGAAACGTGCATTACAAGAATATAAAGGAAGTATATTAATGGTATGTCACGAGCCTGAATTTTACGAAGGATTAGTGACAGATATTTGGGATTTCTCAAAATTCGCATAAAAATTAAATTCTTCACTTTTAGGGAAGAAAGTTGAAGCAACCGCTTACGAAGCAGAGCTTGAATTTAGTTCAAGTTCTGCTTTTTTTGTACATAAAAAACGCTACAAAACAATGTTTGTAGCGTGGAGTATGTATAAGCCGCCTAGGGGAGTCGAACCCCTGTTATGAGAACCGGAATCTCATGTGATATCCACTACACTAAGGCGACGTTCTTTTCTAAGTGTATCTAATTTTAAGGAGTGGTGCAAGTTTTGGGCAAGTCTAACAATGGAATAGAAGAAATAGTATCATTCGATTGGGTTCTAAAGAGAGCAAAAAAGTATACGATGATAGCAAAATATACCATATATGGACATACCCAAATATGGTATTTTCATGTTAGAAGGAGGAGTTGCAATGAGAAGAGTTGCGGATTTGGATGAAAAACAAATTGATATTTTGGATGAGTTATCCTATCCAGGTATGGTGAGATATGCGGCTATCATGCTTCTTCTAGATAAAGAAGGGGTAACGGATGCTGTTTGGGAGAGATGGGGAGTAGTAGATGACGACGGGAAAGAAATATTGCTCATCCCAGAAGGTAAAGAAAGGGTGGGGACAGAATTTGAGAAATTATTTATTAAAACGTTTAGATCAATTAAAATCGACGTATCCAGAGTTTGAAAAAGATTTAATGAGAGAATATGCGAATCATAAAATCGGGCTTAGAATGACAGAATTCAGATTGAAAACAGGTTTATCGCAAAATCAGTTTGCCAAAAAGATTGGGATGTCGGCCTCTCACTATTCACGGTTGGAAAGAGGACGTCAAAATATTTCATTTCTACTATTAGAAGAAATTGCTCAAAAAATGGGATTTTGGTTCGATGTTTCTTTTGAAATGGAGGAGCAGAAACCGTGGTCTCAACAGCTTGGAGAAAATGTAGGGACGGATTGAGTCCCGAATATTCGTAAATCTTAACCAAATTGTAATCTGAGCACGGTTGCATTTCTGCTATTTTGTGTTAAAATATAAATGTGTTCAGAAATATGGATTCAAAGATACTGGAAATAAGCGGGACGATATACGACCCTATCTGGAAACGATTGGAGGAAGGTTTCGATGAATTATCTTAATCTATCTCATTTATTAGTTCCAGAAAGCAGAGTCGCTCTTCAAACGCGATTCCGTATTTTACAAGCCATCGCAACGTATCAACCGATTGGACGAAGAGCTCTTGCAAAAGTGGTTCAGATGTCCGAACGCACACTACGTAATGAATGTGAGGATATGAAAGCTTTAGACCTGATTGAAGTACAAGGGTCAGGAATGCGACTCACGGAAGTTGGCGAATTTATATTAGAACGGTCGGATGATTTGAAAAACAACTTTATCCAGATGAGTCTGGTGGAACATAAGGTGGCTAAAACCTTAGGCGTTCAATATGTAAAAGTTGTGGATGATTCGGCGAAAACATCTGAGTTGGTACAAGAGATTATGGATGTCCTTTTACCGCTTGGAACTTCCATTATCGCCATCACTGGGGGCCAAACGATGGTCCGTGTCAGCGAAGGATTCACAAAAGACATTTCAGTGAACCGAGACTTAACGATTGTTCCTGCAAGAGGAGGAATGTTTGGATCGATGGTGATTCAAGCCAATAATGTCAGTGAGAAAATGGCGACTGGAATTGGCGCTCGTCATGAAGCGTTATTCGTTCCAGAACATGTCCAACAGGCGACATATGCACCGTTAATGCAAGAACCTTCAGTCGCAAAGACGATAGGTCTCATGAAAAAGGCGGAGTGTTTGTTATATAGCGTTGGAAGTGCTATTATAATGGGAGAGAGACGTGGCCTCACGCAAGAACAAATGGCTACGTTAAAAGAGAAGAAAGCAATTGGCGAAGCGTTCGGTTGTTTCTTCGATGCAGAAGGAAATGTGGTGTTAAAAATCCCACGAGTAGGGCTGCATCTTAGTGATTTATCTACGATTCCACATTCGATTGCCGTTGTGGAAGGCGCAGAGAAGGCACCTGCTTTAAAAGCATATGCCAAATTAGCTCCAGTGGATCGCACTTGGTTTGTGATTGACAAGGAGACATCAGAGTTGGTTTTGAACGGGGCAACCCGCAAAAAATAAAAATAAAAAATTCCTAGGAGGAAAAACTATATGACAGTTAAAGTTGGTATTAACGGTTTCGGACGTATCGGTCGTTTAGCATTCCGTCGTATTCAAGAAGTGGAAGGATTAGAAGTTGTTGCAATCA
>CAURMP010000114.1:0-5144 GCA_963526005.1 uncultured Streptococcus sp.
TTTTTGAAACTGTTTTATAAGCGAACGTTCGCTCAACAGTGATATTAATTTATCACAACCAAAGAAGGTTTGCAACTGAAAAGACGTAGAATTCTAAAAAAATAATACAGTTCACAGAATCTGCAAACTGTATCTTTTTTAGTTCTTTATTTTAGTAAAGCTTCGAGCTTATTTTGATTGATTTTTGGATAACGGTTCATGATTTTTTGAATCGTTTCTAGAATCTTCTTTTGATATCCAACTAAATCATTTTCAATTTGAAGAACGAGTAGCGGTTGATGTAAACTCATGCGTAATAATAACCATCCATCTCCGTACTCACCTTTGAAATCTATCCGAACTCCCTCTTCGTTTTCTGGATTTACGACCCAGTCTTGTGGAATCCACTGCGGAAATTCTTTAATAACTTCATTGCCATAAGTTTTGAAATCTTCTGTTTCAATCTTAAAGCGAACTTCAACAACTTCTTTTGGTTGTACTAATTGTTTGATTAAATAATCCAATGTTTCTCCGCGTTCAAGCAATCTTGGAAGAAGCATTAAAATCTTCGCCACTACATACGCGCCATCATCTAGGAAGTAATTTTCCTTAAAGGCTGCATGTCCACTAGTCTCAATCGCTAATTGACAATCCGTACCAGCTTTATTTAACTCGATAGCTTTATTGATAACATTACGGTACCCAGAAATATAACGATATTGATGGCCGCCTAGTTCTGTAATAAATCTCTTCAAGTGTTCAGTTGTAGGTGAGTTCGTCACGATTGTAGTTCCAGGGTGTTCACTAATGGCAATTACACTAAGAACAGCAATCAAGTTGTTTCTATTTAATAATTCTCCATCTCCTGTAACGACTGCAGCTCTATCCACATCGGTGTCAAAAATCACACCATAATCCGCACCGACCGCAAGCACCTGATTCTTAATACTTTCCATCGCTTCTTTATTATCTGGGTTTGGAATATGATTTGGGAATGTTCCATCAGGATCTAGGAACTGTGAACCTTTCGTGTTAGCACCTAATACTTCTAGCACCTTTTCCGCATAGAAACCACCAGCACCATTTCCAGCGTCTACAATAATATGAAGACCTTCGAGCGGTTTTTCTTTCTCGCTACCGCTCCCTTTACGAATCAACTCTACTAAGTGATTGCTATATCGTTCAAAAATACTTTTCACTTCTATAGTAGAAACAGGTACTTGGAGGACTTCTTCTTTCTCGTCTACTAAAGCAATGATGTCACGAATATCACTAGACTCTAATCCACCTTCACGTGTGAAGAATTTCAAACCATTATAGTAGAAAGGTAAATGACTAGCAGTAAACATCACGGTTGCATCGCAGTTGAATTCTTCAAACTGCGTTGCCATAAACATACTTGGAGTTGTCGCCATTTCAAAATCAATCACGCGAACGTCAAAAGCCGACAACACTTGAATAAATTCTCTTGTTAAGTCCGGGCCACTAATACGACTATCGCGCCCAATTCCAACGACTAATTCCATAACCTTTTTAGATGTATAACGTTTCTGTAGCCATTTTACAAAAGCACTCGCGATTAAACGACTCTCTTCTACCGTTAACGTTGCATCAAACTCTTCTGTTCCAATAGCAATACCACGGATATCTGAACTCAGTTGTAACTCTTTGATTTTTGACATGGGAATCCCCTCCTTAACTCTAGCCTTATTTTACCAAAAGCTCTTGTCTATTAATAGAAAGTTTTCAAAATTTATCCCACAAAAACAAAAAGCAAGCAGCCTTAGCTACTTGCTCTTTCAACTCAGCTATCATGAGTTATGATTTACGATAGGTTAATTGAATATATCTTTCATACCATAAATCGACATATTCAGGCGAGAACGGCCCTTTTTTGTTATTGATCCAATCCACAAGAATCTCAACGTTTGCCTTCAAGATTTGATCAATCTCTTTTGAATAGTGCATTTGACGGCGATGCAATTCATATTCATCGACATCTAGCAATCTCTTTTCGCCATCCGGGAAAATCTTGATATCTAAATCGTAATCAATATATTTCAACGCTTCTGCATCTAACACATAAGGTGAAGCAAGATTACAATAGTAAGAAATTCCTTTTTGACGAATCATCGTTACGACATTGAACCAATAATGTTTATGGTAATACAATAACGCTGGCTCTCTCGTCAACCATCTTCTACCGTCGGACTCAGTCACAAGAGTATGATCATTGCAAGCGATAATTGCTTGATCGCTTGTCTTCAAAATCATGCTATCGCGCCAAGTGCGATGAAGACTACCATCATGTTTATAACTCTTGACAGTGATGAATTCTCCTTCTCTGGGATTCTGCACCACTATATCCAACTTTCTATATCTATTTAAGAGTAAACTCTTAGTTATTTCAAATCATTAGTAGTATAGCATATTTCTACCATTCTGTGAACAAAAATCAGATTAGCTGTGATTCTCCTTATAAAAGTTCTTGAGAAGCGAGTAATTCACACATCTTCCCTTGCACTCTAGACTGTGGCAGTTGCGCCATCTCCTCTTTAGTAACCCATTGCAACGTACGTGTTGCATGCTGCTCTAGCGCTCCTGAAGCCGTTGCACATTGCAATTCAATATCCCAGCGTTGGTGACTGAAAATATGTTTTACGGTTTTCGGTAAAATGCGAGTTGGTTGAAGCTTCATTTTATATAAACTCTCGAATTGAATTTCCAGCGGGATGTTCTGGTTAATTTCGTAAGTCGAATTTTCTTCGGCAATTCCTTCAAATAAATCAATCGATTCTCCCACTGTACTGAAATCACGAATTAATGGGAAATGCCAAAATCCACTTAGCAGGTCTGCTTGCGTATTCTTCTCTACTAAGAAACGACCTTTGTCATCTTGAATAATAAACGCTCGCCATTTCATCGGCGTTGGTTTCTTCTTCGGCTTCTTAATCGGATAAATATGCATCGTTCCATTTTGATACGCTGCACTAAACTCCTTCACCGGGCTCTCTTCAGGACGCGGATTCACTGGCGATTCGATATCTGAACCTAAATCCATCAAAGCCTGATTAAAGTCCCCAGGACGTTTGGGGTCAATTAAAATTTCTGCAATTTCTTGAAACGCCCAACGATTACTTGGGTTCCCAATGTCTAAATTCACTTCAAACAATCGACTAATCACACGCATCAAGTTGCCATCCACGGCAGGCTCTGGCAATCCAAAAGCGATACTAGCAATCGCACCTGCCGTATACGGTCCAATCCCTTTTAACGAAAGAATTCCTTCATAGGTATTGGGAAATACACCACCGAACTCCTCCATCACTTGAATCGCTGCTTTTTGCATGTTGCGAACGCGCGAATAATAGCCTAGCCCTTCCCAGCATTTCAACAATACGTCTTCTGGAGCCTCCGCCAAATCTTTTACCGTTGGGAACGTCGCTAAGAAACGCTCGTAATATGGAATGACTGTATCCACTCTGGTTTGTTGGAGCATAATCTCGCTCACCCAAATAGCGTACGGATTACTCGTTCTTCTCCAAGGCAAGTCTCGTTTTTCTTTGTCGTACCAATCAAGCAATGCTTTTCTGAAGCGCTTGATTTTCTCCTCGTCCCACATTTTTACGCCAATATCGGCTAAATCCATTCTTCTTTCTCCATTTCAAACTGCGCAATGGCCTGTTCAATCACACTAGAAGTAAATCCTTTTTGATACAACTTCCCTTTGATTTGATACCAGAGCGTCGATTCATTCTCTTCATATTTTTTGGCGATGCGTCGGTAAATCGTTGCAATCTCCTTCACCGCTAATTCTGCTTCCATCTCGCTTTGCGCTTCAAACGATAAAAACGGAACAACCTCTTCTGCGATTTCTTTCGAATATCCTTTTTGCATCACAAAGACTTTTACTTTTTGCTTAGCCACTTTTGGCGTCACTCGTTTTTGCCCTTTTAAATACGACTGCGCAATTTGAATCGCATTTTCAAGTTGCTCTCTCAGCGTGTAACCTTCAAGCACCGTTTGAATGACTTTATCGCTAATGCCTTTCTTTTGTAAATCAAAAACGACTGACTTAGGTCCTTTAAACGTCACAAACTTTGCCTGATTGAGATAGCTTTCTGCATAAAAAGTATCATTAATAAAGTTCTGTTCATGTAATTTTCCAAGCACTTCATTAATAATCTCTTCGTCAAATTCTAATTTTTCTAATTTCTCATAAACTTCCTTCGTAGAACGAAGCTTAAAGTTCAGAAAGTGCAACGCTTTTTGATAGGCTTGTTGAATACAATCATCATGTTGGATTTCTTCGATTTGTTCTTTTGTCAGTTCTGTCCCTTTGAACAAGGCATACTTTACAACCGTTGCCTCGTCGACACCAAACGCAAAAGCATCATTCAAATAAATATTATAGCGGCCTTTTTTCTTCTGAGCCTCAATTTTTGTAATGACCATATTCCCACACTCCAATCTACTTAGAATATTTTAGCAAAATACACAGATGAATAAAAGCTTGACTGTCTACTTCTCATTAATACATACGAAAAAAAGGCTCACACGAGGTGAACCTTTCTTCGTTATACTTATTAAATTAGTCTTTATCCATTCCCATTGCACGCATAATTGCTTTGGCAATTTCTACGATTGGAACGATTGAGAATGCTGCTCCAACTACGAACAACCATTGTTCCGCTGTAAGAATTGCTACATCAAATACAGTTGTTAATCCTGGAATCACCATTACGCTTAAAAGCATTACTGCTGATACTAGGATTGCGTAGTTGAACAACTTGTTCTTGAACGCGCCAACTGTGCCAAGTGATTTGTACACTGACTTCACGTTGAATGCGTGGAACAATTGGATTAAACCTAATGTTGCAAACGCCATTGTTTCACCAACTGGGTTCCCCCAATTAGCAATATGAGTTGCATACCAGAATACAAATAATGTAATTCCACCTTCGAAGAAACCTTGGTAGAAGATACTTGGTAACACACCGTTTGATAAGAAGTTCGAACTCTTACCGCGTGGTGGGTGATTCATGATATCCGCTTCCGCTTCTTCAAGACCTAGGGCAATCGCTGGGAATACGTCTGTTACTAAGTTAATCCATAAAATATGAATTGGCTCTAGAATTGACCAAACAGCCATTGTCGCAATGAAC
>CAURMP010000115.1:0-5117 GCA_963526005.1 uncultured Streptococcus sp.
GACGGTAGCCCTAGGGTGTTTTTATTAAATTCTCACTTTTTGGGGTCAGTCCCTTATCCGTCCAAGGTGGTTTTCTTTTTTAGTTATTTGATTCTTCTTGCAATTTTTTGATTTGCTCTTCCAATTGCTGGATGCGTGTTTCTTGCGCATCGATTTGTTCTTGCATTTGTGTAATCTGATCTTTGTAATTATCTAGTGGTGTCTTCGTCGATTTCGCGAAACTACGATAAACGAATACGGACACAAATAGAATAATACCAGTAAGGATGATAAACACCCACGCTTGGTTTCTTCTTAAATATCGATTAAAACTTCTTTGTAATTCATTTCCTTGTTCGCTCATCTGTATCACCTCTTATTTTCACAGTATACCATTTATTGCAAAATAACTCTAGGGAGCTGTCACAAGATGTGTCATCTCTTCGGTCATCTTGCCGACTATTCCTTCATCACAGACCACAATTAGAATGTCGCCACTACGGATAACCGTATCCCCTCGAGCAATAATTTCTTTTGCGCCACGTCGAATGGTCGCAATGATGATTTGTTGCGGCCACTGAATATCGCGAATCGATTTTTCAACTAGTGGACTATCCACCATCACAGGCACTTCGAAGGTTGTGCGCTCTCCTTTTGTATCCGTTGAATGTTCTTTATCTAAACGTTCTGCTAACACTTCATAGATTGGATCCATCTTCAAGAAGTCAGCCACGATATACGCCACTAATGTACAAATTCCAAGCGGCATTAATTGGTTCAAGCCACCGACCATTTCCGTTACAAGAAGTAAAGCCGTTAACGGTGCTTTCCCAATCGCTGCAAAGTATCCTGCCATCGCGAAGAACACGAAGCTCACGCGTACGCTTGGGTCCACTCCTAAGAAATCAATTAAGAATTCTGCATAGGCTAATCCAAGAAGCGCACCTAGAGAAAGAATCGGCAAGAAGATTCCGCCAGGTAGTCCTGTTCCGTATGAAATCATTGAATACACAAAACGGATGACGAAAAGTCCTACTAAGAATTGAACAGTGTGATTTTCCTTAACGAGTGCTAATACTAACTCGCCACCACCACCTAACACATGCGGATTCCACATGCCAAGAGGAATAATGAGCATAAAGGCAATGATACAGTAATTATATGGTGCTACTTTTGGGAAAAGTGTCTTGTAAATCTTTGGCAAGGCTAATGTAAGGCGATGATACGCTAACCCGAAAATCGCAAGGATGATACCGAGTAAAACAGCGTACCCATAATATTCCATCGGGAAGCGTTGGTCGTTACCGAGATTCAGCGAAGGATGAACTCCAAATACATTTAATGAAATGAAGTTGGCCACAATCGCTGCTGTTAGAGTCGTCACGGCAACAAGCGGACTAAATGTATGATGAACTTCTTCTAGTACGAACATAAGCCCTGCAATCGGTGCATTAAACGCAGCTGCTAGTCCGGCACCTGCACCACTGGAAATAAACACATTTTTCTGAACGCGATTGGCCTTAAATGTTTCTGCCACACCTTGACCTACCGAAGCTCCCAACTGGATGGATGGGCCTTCTCGTCCAAGCAATAGCCCTGAACCAATAGAAATCGCTCCACCGACGAATTTCTTCCAGCAGACAGACCACCAATTCATATCCATTTTCCCTTGAAGTTGCAATTCTACTTGCGGAATCCCACTTCCTTTAATATCGGGGTCGCTTTTCACAATTTGTCCTAAAATAACCCCCATTACAAGGCTAAAGAGAATCCATGCCGGAATCCATTGCGGTTGTTCTCTTAAAAACGAATAGACGGTCACTACTTGTTCTAAAATAAAACCAATCATATATCTAAATAAACTAACCGCACTTCCCGCCAGGACACCAATCAAGGCGCCAATAGCAATATACCCTGATTTGCGATATCTTCTAGGGTTCAACTGACTCCAAAATTCCACTTGCACTCATCCTTTTCGATTTATTCTCTTTTATTATATCAAAGTCTGCCCATAAAAAAAGGAAGAAATGAAAAATCTTTCACTTCTTCCATTATTTTATTCACCTTGTAGGTCTGCTTCGTCGAGGGCATTCATTAATCGGAATAATTCTTCCTCTGTTAATGCTGCTTTTTCCTCTTTTGCAAAATCGCGGACGATTTCGCCACGATGCATGACAATGAGTCGGTTTCCAAAATGAATCGCGTCAGATAAATTGTGTGTAATCATAAGCGCGGTTAAGTTTTTTTCTTCGATGGTTTCTTGTGTTTTCTGCATAATCTTGCGCTGTGTTTTCGGGTCAAGCGCTGCTGTATGTTCGTCTAACAGTAATAGCTGCGGAGCGTTCATCGTTGCCATGAGGAGTGAAATGGCTTGACGTTGTCCTCCTGATAATAGTCCGATTTCTGTATGAAGACGGTCTTCTAAGCCAAGTCCTAGGGGGGTTAGTAAGGCCTCGAACTGTTGCAATTCTTCTTTAGAAGACGTTTTAAACAGGCTACGTTTTTGACCACGTCTGTTCGCTAACGCTAGGTTTTCAGCCACTGTCATACGAGGAGCCGTTCCTTGCATTGGATCTTGGAAAACACGGCTAATGTAGGCCGCACGTTCAAAGTCCGCAGTCTGTTCGATTTGATGGCCACCAAACGAGATTGTTCCTTCGTCCAAAGCAAAATTACCAGCAATCGCGTTTAGGAAAGTCGATTTCCCAGCCCCATTTCCGCCGACAATCGTAATGAAATCTCCTTCTTGAATAGATAAGCTAACGTTTTTTAGTGCTTTATGCTCACGTGAAGTTCCAGGGAAAAATGTTTTGGATAAGTGTTGAATTTCAATACTCATTTAGTTTTCCCCCTTTCTATGACGTGTGCTTTTTTGCTGAATCCAGCTCTTTATTTGTGGCACTGTTAAACAGAATGCAATCAATGCTGCTGAGATGAGTTTGAAGTCATTTGCTTGGAAGATATTGAGTAACAACACAAGCATTAATAGTAAACGGTAAATGATTGATCCGTACAAGATGCAGACAAGACGTCCAACGAATGATTCGTCGGCGAAAATCACTTCACCGATGATAATCGCAGCAAGCGCAATTACAATCGTTCCAAGACCTGAGTTTACGTCTGCGTATCCATTGTTTTGCGCTAAAATTGCCCCGGCTAAGGCGATGAGTGCGTTTGAGAGCATCAAGCCAAATACCGTCATTTTACGCGTGTTAATTCCAAGTGCGCGAGCCATCTTTTCATTGTCCCCTGTCGCAATCAGTGCTTGTCCAAATTCTGTTTTGAAGAAGCAATACATCAAGAAGATTAAAATCCCAATCACGACAAGACCCATAATGATAATGTCAAAATACTTTGGTAAGCCTAGTTTTGAAAAGACACTAAAAATCGTATTTTGTCCAAGAAGTGTGATATTCGCTTTCCCCATCACACGTAGGTTGATGGATAAAAGAGACGTCATTGTTAAAATCCCTGCTAATAAACTTGGAATTTTACAAACAGTCATAAGGAACGCTGTCACCCCACCAGCAAGTGCTCCAGCAATCATCGCTACAAGCGTTGCTAAAAATGGGTTCACCCCTTGTTGAATCAAAATCACACAAGTCGCAGCCCCAAGAGGAAAGCTCCCCTCGGTCGTCATATCTGCAATATTTAAAATTCGAAAACTAATGAATAACCCGAGAGATAATACGCCCCATAGTATCCCTTGAGAAATCGAAGAAATTACTAAATCCATTTCGAAAAAAATCCTCCTCTGAAACGATCAATATGACGTTTAAGTCATATTGTGTATGAATCATCCCCTCTTAGAGTTGTTATCATATCAACGTTTCTAAACTATCTTATTTATTTGTTGGTGTTACTTTTTGTGCATCTTTTAAGATACTTTCTGGAATTGTAATGCCTAATTTTTTCGCTTTTTCTTCGTTGACATAAACAACACCTTTGTTTGCTAATGTGATTGGTGTATCGGCTGGGTTTGCACCTTTTAATACTTTTACAACTACTTTAGCTGTTTCTACACCGATTTGGTATTGGTCAACACCTACACCTAATACTCCACCGTCAGCAACCATTGTATCAGCTGAAGGGAATACTGGCACTTTAACTGCATCTGTTACTTGAACCACTGTAGCCATTGCACTTGCAATTGTGTTATCGATTGGAACGAAGATGGCATCTACTTGGCTTGCTAAGCTTTCAGTTACTTGTTGAATGTCGTTTGTGTTTGCAATCGTCGATACTTTAACTTCTAAACCTAATTCTTTTGCGTATTTTTCAGCTTCTTCGGCTTGTTTTACAGAGTTATCTTCGCTTGAAGTGTAAAGGATGCCGACTTTCTTCATGTTCGGAAGAACTTGTTTCATGATTTCTAATTGTTGTTTAATTGGTGTACGGTCACTAACACCAGTGATGTTGTTTCCTGGTTTTGATTCACTTGCGATTAAACCAGCTTCTACTGGATAAGTAATTCCACCCATAATGATTGGTGTTTCTTTTGTATTGTTCGCTAACGCTAATGTCGCAGGAGTTGTAATCCCTACTAAAATGTTGTTTCCACCTGAAACTAATTTTTCAGACATGCTTGCTAAGTTGCTTTGGTCGCCTTGCGCGTTTTGAAGGTCGATTTCTAAGTTTTTACCAACTTCATATCCTTCGTTCTTCAATTCGTCTTGCAATCCTTTATAAATGGCATCTAAGGCTGGGTGGCTCAGTAATTGTAATACCCCAACTTTAACTTTTTCGGTTTGTGTTGATGCTGTGTTAGCTGTATTTGTTTCTTTATTTTTATCTCCTGATTGATTGAAGAATAATGCTCCAATCACTACTAATACTAATAATGCTCCGAATAAATAAATGCTTTTGTTCTTTTTCATGATGAATTCCTCCAAAAATTAAATAGATGTTCGCAAACTCTATTAAAAAAGAGACTACGTATGTTACTACGAGTCTCTCATACAAATAGAAAGACCACGTCAGCTCTAGTCTATAGATCTACGTGGTCGAGTTTGCTTTATAATTGAAATCCACATAGATACAAGTTCACGTCAATGAAGGTTGTATCTATATGTACAAAAGTACGTTAAGAACAACCTGTATCTAGTGGCTTTGCCAACGCGTATTCAATTCTAATACGA
>CAURMP010000116.1:0-4903 GCA_963526005.1 uncultured Streptococcus sp.
CACTCAAACAAGACAAGGGAGAGCGTGTGAGCTATCCGTTACTCGATGTGAATGTGAAATTTAAGAGCGGAGATGTTGTTCGCTATGCAGCCTTGAATGAGGCGACATTGCGTAAAGTAAACGGCACGCTTTTATGCGAAGTGTATATTAATGGCGAGTTGTTCGAAAACTTCCGTGGAGATGGTCTTTGTGTGGCGACACCAACTGGGTCAACAGGCCTTAGCAAATCTCTAGGGGGAGCCGTTGTTCATCCGCGTGCAGAAGTCATGCAGATGACTGAAATGGCGTCGATTAATAATCGTGTGTATCGTACACTTAGTTCGCCAATGATTTTTGCTAAAGATAATGTCTTAACACTACGTCCTGAAAGTAAAGAGGGCATGGTGATGGCGATTGACCATTTAACCTATGATGCCAACGAGATTGAAGAAATTCAATTACAGATTAGTGGAGAGCGCATTTCGTTTGCGGCGTATCGTCATACACCATTCTGGGATCGTGTGGAAGATGCGTTTATCGGTTCGCGTGAAGTGAACTGCCGCGGAAATGAGGAAGTCCGTTGATTTTAACGTGGAATTACCCATACGAGTATCCGATGATGATGCGGTCCTTCTTACAAGAAGTGGGGATTTCAAGAACGTTTCTTGCCCATGTAAAAACACATGGGGACCTCCTCGTGAATGGTCGTCATGAGATTGTGTTAAAGTCTCTCAAGCCTGGCGATGTGCTAACGATGGTAATTCCGCCGTCTGGAGAACATGAGACCGTGATTCCAAGTGAAGTGCCAATTGATATTTTGTATGAGGATGATTATTTACTCATTATCAATAAGCCTGTTGGAACGGCTTCGATTCCGTCGAAGTTGCATCCAGACCATTCGATGGCGAATCGTGTGAAAGGATACTATAAGAGACGTGGTTATGCGGACCAAATTACGCATGTGGTGACGCGTCTTGACCGTGATACAACGGGAGTGATGATGTTTGCCAAACACCGCGTTGTACATGCGTGGATGGACCAAGCATTACGAGACAAAACCATTGAGAAGAAGTATTTAGCAATTGTACATGACACCGCAGCTTTAGAAGAGCATGGCATGATTGATGCGCCGATTGGTCGACATGAAGGCTCGATTATTAATCGTTGTGTATCAGAAGATGGGAAACCATCTTTAACTGAATATTGGAAGAAAGATACGCTTGTTGGAGCGGACCTTGTCGAGATTTTATTACACACTGGGCGTACGCATCAGATTCGTGTTCATTTCTCATGGATGGGCGCGCCACTTGTGGGAGATGATTTATATGGTGGGGTGAAAGACGAGATTTTAGACCGCCAAGCCTTACATTGTCACTCGCTTACGTTTATTCATCCAATGACGAAAAAAGAAATTACCGTTGTGGCGCCACTGCCCAAAGATATGGACGAGTGGATTAAAGCCCACAAGCAATAAAGAGAGGAGTATCACCATTGAGCGAAATCGTATATGAATTTGAAGATATTTTAGAGCAAATTCAACACACCTTGGCAACGGAAGACAAACAACAGTTCCGTGAGATTTTCTTTGAGAATCATACGTACGACCAGGCGCAGATTTATTTGAGTTTAACGCTGGAAGAACGTAAATTAGCCTACCAATTTCTGACTCCTGAAGAAATGGCAATGGTGTTCGAACTACTAGAAGAAGACGTAGAAGATGTTGAAAAATATTTAAGCGAGATGGATGAAGCCTATGTCTCACGAATGCTTGCGGAAATGTATTCCGACAACGCGGTAGACGTATTGAAGCAAGTAGGGGAAGAAAATGTCCGCACTTACTTACGCTTAATGCCGCATAAAACGGCAAGTGAACTCCGTCAATTATTAAACTATGATGATGATACTGCCGGTGCGATGATGACAACAGAATTTATCTACGTGCATGAATCAGATACATTAAAAACAGCGATGTCAACGGTAAAACGTTTTGCCGAAGACGCTGAAACCATCTACTATGTGTATGTCACTGACGATGAAAATCATTTAACAGGGATTCTCACGTTGAAAGACTTAATCGTGAAACCAGACGAAAAACTCGTCAAGGATATCATGATTGACCGTGTCGTAACAGTACACGTGAATGATGCGCAAGAAGAAGTGGCACAAACGATTAAAGACTATGACTTCCTTGCTATTCCGGTTGTCGATGATGCGAATACGCTAGTAGGGATTATCACAGTCGATGATGCGTTGGACGTTATCGAAGAAGAAGCGACCAGCGATTACTCAGGTCTTGCCGGGGTAAACGTTGATGAAGCACACCAAGTCGTGTGGGCAGGGATTGTCAACCGTCTACCGGGGATTGTGACGCTTCTTATCATGGGTACTGTAACAGCAGTCCTCTTTAGACATTATGAACCGATTATTCAACAAGCAAGTATCTTTGCCATCTTTATTACTTTAATTACTGGTACTGCCGGGAATACGGGGACACAATCACTTGCGGTTGCGATTCGTAAGATTGGTCTTCACGAGGAAGAACAGTCATTTTGGAAAGTACTTGTACAAGAGGGGACAACAGGGCTTGGAATTGGATTGATTTCTGGGGTAATGGTATTCGGAATTGTGAGTCTATGGCATGGTAGCCTTGTTCTTGGTGGGATTATCGGTTTTGCGATGTTCGCTTCGATTTTCGTAGCGGCATTAACAGGGACATGTATTCCATTTGCGTTGGAGAAATTTAATTTTGATCCATCCATTGCCAGTGGGCCGTTCATTACAACCGTGAACGACTTAACATCTGTGCTGGTTTACTTCACGATTGTGAGTCAATTTATTTCGGTATATTTAGCAAAATAAAAAACGATAAGGTATATAGACGATGATGTCTATAACCTTATCGTTTTTTTCTTATGCACCTTTTTTCGTATCCGTTAGATTAAAGTATTCCTGTAGGTACTTCGCTAATCCATTTTCGTCATTTGTGAATGGAGTGATGGCATTTGCGATGTTTTTCAATTCATCAATTCCGTTTTTCATTGCAACGCCGTGTCCTGCGTATTCAATCATTTCTAAATCGTTGTTTTCGTCACCAAAGGCAAGAATGTTTTCTTGTTTAATTCCAAAGTAACGCGACAAGTGTTCAATGGCTTTCGCTTTATGAATGCCTGGTGAAATCACTTCAAGACATGGGAAACTTC
Organism: uncultured Streptococcus sp.; assembly: GCA_963526005.1. Lineage (GTDB taxonomy): Bacteria > Bacillota > Bacilli > Lactobacillales > Aerococcaceae > Granulicatella. Next base: position 3,180 of record CAURMP010000116.1, read on the forward strand.
CACCCCAAGTACGGATTTCAATATCGTTATCATAGCGGTCTAAGATTTTTGATTTAATCTCTGGTTGTTTCTCAACATCAGAGAAGAGAGCAACGGCTGTTGGTTGTTCTTTAAGTTTTGTGTTTTTATCAATCACGATTGGCTTTTGGTCTTTTGGATAGTAGGGGCATTCAGGTAGTTCTTCCATGTTTGAATACACAAGTTCCATTCCTTCGACCATTAAGTAATCGACAGGTAGTGTTTTGTTAAAGGCCACTAAATCAAGTACGAATTCTGAATCGAGAGTGATATGGTATTTTCCATCCCAATCCGGCATCCCTGGAATATGGCAGAGGGCCCCGTTGAAGTTTGCGATTGGGCCACCTAGGTTTAGTTGGTCGTAATATTGTTTTGAATTACGGTAAGGGCGACCAGTGACAATGGCTACCTCATGACCTAAGTTTTTCACGGCATGAAGGGTATCAATTGTTTCTTGTGTCAGTTCTGAATTGTTGTTTAATGTAGTTCCATCAAGATCGATGGCAATAAGTTTCTTTTCCATTCTTTCTCCTTTCAAAATAGTTTTCTAAAAGCGGAAACTTGTTTTCAAAGTTTCCATCAAGTACAATATCTGTATAAGTTTACCATATTTTAGATGAAATAAGAAAGAGGAAGTTATGATTCAAATTGATTATCGTGAAGTAAATGGAATTCCATACGCTGAAGTCGTAGATGCATCCTTGAAAGACCAAGTGCTTCCCATCGTTGTGTTTTACCATGGTTGGACAGGAAGTAAAGACCGTGTCGTAACGATTGGAGTAGAGCTAGCAAAACGCGGTATGCGTGCTGTTTTACCAGACCAACACTTACACGGAGACCGTGGTGTGCGCTTGATTGGTGGCGAAATCTGGGAAATTGTAGCCAATAACATTAAAGAACTTCCTATTTTAAAAGAAGAATTCAGAAGTCGTGGGCTATTAGATGAAACGAAATTTGGCGTGTCTGGTTTGAGCATGGGTGGTATTTCAACGTATGCCTTATTCAATCAGTATCCAGATATTACAGCAGCGGCAAGTTTAATGGGAAATGCGGATCCTGCTCGTTTTGCTAAATGGACAATCTCATCAGTTTGGATGACGGGAGCAACGCAGGAACAATGTGAAGCATTAGAAGCAGAAATCGAAAAAAATAAACCTTTCTTAGATGCGATGGCACTTGCGAAACATCCTGAACATATTAATGGCCGTCCATTATTCTTATGGCATGGAACAGCGGATGATAAAGTGCCGTATGAATTAAATAAAGAATTTTATGAAACAATTAAAGACGAACCATATGCGAAAAATGTAGAATGGCATGAAACACCAGGTCAAGGGCATATTGTGCCACATCAAGTGTTTGAAGCCGTTGCTGACTTTTTCCAAAGAGTATTTCAATAGGAGAGTAGAAGATGACAGAAGAAAATAAAAATGCTGCAGAAGTAATGCAAGAGAAGATTTTAGAAGCGTTGGAGACAGTGATTGATCCAGAGCTTGGAATTGATATTGTAAATCTTGGGTTGATTTATCGTGTTGATTTGAACGAAGAAGGGCATTGCCAAGTGGATATGACACTGACAACAATGGGTTGCCCGCTAGCGGATATTATTACAGATGAGATTCATCGTGCGTTAGCAGAGATTGAAGAAGTGAAAACAATTGATGTGAAACTCGTTTGGTATACATCGTGGAGACCAGATAGAATGT
>CAURMP010000117.1:0-4847 GCA_963526005.1 uncultured Streptococcus sp.
CCCCATTACTGCTTTTATAGAATCCGCATGATTCTCCAGAACGAAGCATTAAAAATCTATTCGTATATTTTATAAGATGAGCTATCTTTCTTAGACCGCCATAAATCAAAATGCGGATAAAAAAGACGAGTCTTTCAAGAAATTAGTTATCGCTAAAATTGGAGCGTCCGCTGGTGCTGCCCATGGTGAGGTGAGTGCTGAAATAGTGGAGTGGATGTTTGACAAAATCAGATTGCAAAGTTAAGATAAATATGTTGGTAGATCTCTCCGCGTGTGGAGGGACTTTTTTTATGCGTATATATAATTTATTGAGAAGGAGCGTTTAAATGATAGTTGAAGAAAAACAAAATCCATTAGGTATAGAAAAGATTGGAACTCTTCTTAGAAAGATGGCGATTCCTGCTATTATCGCGAATGTGGTGAACGCGCTCTATAATATCGTTGACCAAATTTTTATTGGACAAGGGGTAGGATACTTAGGAAATGCTGCGACGAATATTGCCTTTCCAATTACAACCATCTGTATGGCGATTGGTTTAATGGTAGGGATTGGTGCCGCGTCAAACTTTAACTTAGCGCTGGGCCGAAAACAGGACAAGCATGCTCGTGAAGTAGCTGGAACTGCAGTGGTACTGTTGGTGACTGCTGGGTTAATAATTATGAGCGTGGTTCTATTGTTTTTACAACCATTATTGAACCTGTTTGGTGCTACTGATCAGATTTTAGGATACGCCAGTGAGTATGCAGGAATTACGGCTTTTGGGATTCCGTTCTTCATGATTTCGATTGGGTTTAATCCACTCGTTCGTGCGGATGGTAGAGCAACGTATTCGATGATGGCCATTATTGTGGGAGCTCTACTCAACACTATCCTGGATCCATTATTCATCTTTGGATTTAATATGGGGATTGCAGGAGCTGCTTGGGCAACGGTGATTAGTCAGATTGTTTCAGCAATCGTATTACTCGCGTATATTCCAAAGTTTAGATCAGTTCATTTTGAACGCAGCGATTTTAAGTTGTCGTTTGAAGATGTAAAAGTGATTGCATCTCTTGGGTTAACATCGTTCATTTTCCAAATTTCTGCGACTATCGTGCAAATTACATCGAACAACTTGCTTCGTACATACGGAGCACAATCCATTTACGGTAGTGATATCCCGATTGCGGTTGGGGGAGTCGTGAGCAAAATCTTCGTTATATTCATTGCAGTTGTAATTGGATTGAATCAAGGAGCACAACCGATTTTAGGGTTTAACTATGGCGCGAAGAAATATTCACGTGTGCATGAAACGATGAATTTACTACTGAAAGTAACCCTCATCTTATCGACGGTTTTATGGATTCTATTTGAAGGCTTTCCGCTTCAACTCATTCAAGTGTTTGGAAGTGGGGATGCTCTTTATTATGAATTTGGAGTGAGATATGCAAGAGCATTCTTATTCTTTACGTTTATTAATGGGACTACCATAATTGTGACAACCTTTTTCCCAGCAATCGGGAAAGCAAAATTAGGAGCGATTCTTTCTTTAACGCGACAAATATTTGTTTTGTTGCCAGTGATGATTCTTCTTGCAACCAGTTTTGGAGTAGACGGATTGATTTTCGCAGGTCCAATTTCCGACTTTATCTGCTTTATCATTTGTATTACTGTTTATATCCGTCAAATGCGCAAAATTCCAAAGACGGACGAACTTCTGGTATAATAGTTTGAAATACGGAAGGGGTAGGATTTATGGAATGGTCTAAATTACTTTCAACAAAACGTCTTTCTGGTAAAGAAGCAACACATCGCAACGAGTTCGACGACGATTACAAACGAATTGTGACAAGTCCTTCGTTTCGAAGATTACAGGATAAGACACAAGTGTTTCCTCTGGAACGTCTTGATTTTATTCATACGCGACTAACGCACTCGTTAGAAGTGGCGATGGTGGCACGTTCTCTAGCGAAGGAAATTGTTATTTTATTGCAAGAGGAAGTACAGAAGAGCCCGGACAGCAGTAAACAAGAGATGATTGACCGTCAAGAAGATGTATTGAAAATTGTTGAATGTGCCAGTCTCGTTCATGACCTTGGGAACCCTCCTTATGGCCATTTTGGGGAAGACATCATTCGACAATGGTTTAAGAAAAATCTGCCAAGCCTCTTGAAAGAGAGAAGTGATGTGGCAGAAGAATTTCTAGCGAGTCCTTATGTCTATGATTTTTATCGCTTTGAAGGAAATGCACAATCACTTCGTATTGTATCGAAGTTGCATGATTTCAAAGGTGAATTTGATGGGCTAGATTTAACTGCCGCAACGCTGAATACGATTCTAAAATATACGTATCCTTCTTCTCATAAGAAAACAGAAGAGATTGCTTCTAAAAAAGTAGGGTATTTCTTTGCCGAAGAAAAAGCTTTTAAAACAGTAACGGAAATTACAGGAGCTGGAACGAGTCGTCATCCATTGACTTACATCCTAGAAGCTGCAGACGATATTGCGTATCTAGTGGCGGATATGGAAGATGCGATTGGAAAGGGCGTGATTTCGTTTAGAGATGTGCGAGAGTTCTTACTAGAGAATTTGAGTACGGATGCCTATAATGCTCCGCATTCCGTTCATACACGAGAAGTGTTAACAACCATCGACGAGAAAGTCTTCAGTGTTAACCGTTTCTTTGTGGATCTACGTGATAAATTAATCGATGGCGCACGTCATACTTTTGTGAATAACTATGATGAGATTATGGCAGGAACATTTAACCAAGACTTGTTCCAAAATTCTTGGGCAGAAGATTTATATGTGATTCTTCGTAAATTGTCAGAGGAACGCATTTATGACAATAAAGGAATCTTGAGATTAGAAATCGCCGGATACACAACGCTCACTTATTTATTAGATAGCTTTGTGCCATCTCTCGTGTCGTATGATACGAATCGTCAATTAGACTATGTAGAGTTGAAGAAGATTGGCATTATTTCTGAAAGCCAAAAACGTTCTTATCATTATTTTGCAGAAGGAAAGAGTGAAGTTGAAAAATTATACTTACGCCTTCTATTAGCGACGGACTTCATATCAGGGATGACGGATAGTTATTCGCACCGACTCTATTTAGATATGGTAGGAATTTAATTCAAAGTAGAAAATTATCATATATGATAATTTTCTACTTTCTTAATTAAAAAGACCGCCAACGAAATTTATTCGTTGGCGGTTTCAATTTATCTATATTAATTGAACGTAGGTCGTTTCTTCTCAACAGGAATACTGATTTCAACAAAGTTATCAGCATGAATAATATCTAGACCTTCTGGTTCCATATGGAATAGGCGATGAACGACGAATTCAATTTCAACATCTTTAATACGTCTTTTTCTGTTTAAGATTACAATATCACGGTGAGTGGCAGCGTCAGCATAGAAAACAGTTGTTTGACCAAGTGAATATACCTTGATGAAGTACGCATCTGTATTTGCTAACTGTTCATTGACAAGTTGCGAGTGAGAATTAGTAATATCGATAAGTTTCATAGACACAGCCTCCTTCTGAAAAAATTCCTTGAAACCATTATACATTTTTTTTGCTTCATTTTCACCTACAAATTTAAGAAAAGTTATTAAATTTTAAAGAATTTTCATTCCAGAGATTTTTTTGTAAGTGTGATAGGGATTGTGATGAAAGTGCTTTTAAAAAATGTATTTAAATAGTTGTTAAATCTCTCAAAAAATGGTAATCTTATTAATTGAAAGGGTTGTATTTTTGAGGCTTACATGCTCTCGAACGTACATTTCTTAACAAAAATTTACTTTCAAAGGAGACTTTCAATATGGAAAAGAAAGAATATCATGTAATCGCAGAAACAGGGATCCACGCTCGCCCAGCAACTTTATTAGTTCAAACAGCAAGCAAATATAGTTCAGATATCCAATTAGAATACAAAGGAAAATCTGTTAACTTAAAATCAATCATGGGCGTTATGTCATTAGGTGTTGGCCAAGGTGCTGACGTAGTGATCACTGCTGAAGGTGCTGACGAAGCAGAAGCATTAGCAGGAATTGACGAAACAATGAAAAAAGAAGGATTAGCTGAATAATATGAAACCAACATTACAAGGGATTGCTGCTAGTGATGGCATCGCAATTGCCAAAGTATATACTTTGACTGAACCAGATTTAACAGTCACAAAAGTAACTGTTGAAGATTCAGAAAAAGAAGTTTCACGCTTGGATGATGCATTAGCAGCGTCAATAAAAGATGTCGAATTAATCAAAGAGACTGCTTTGAAAAACTTAGGTGAAGAAGAAGCGCAAGTATTCGATGCTCACTTAATGGTTTTAAGCGATCCAGAATTAATTGGACAAGTAAAAGATAGCATTACATCTAACAAAGTGAATGCGGAATCTGCATTAAAAGAAGTAACAGATATGTTTATTTCTATTTTTGCAGGAATGGAAGATAACCCTTATATGCAAGAACGTGCTGCGGATATTCGTGACGTATCAAAACGTATCTTAGCACATCTTTTAGGCGTTAAAATTCCTAGCCCAGCAACTATCAAAGATGAAGTGATTATCGTAGCTGCCGATTTAACACCGAGTGATACAGCTCAATTAAATCGCCAATACGTAAAAGCTTTCGTTACTGATATTGGTGGACGTACTTCTCACTCAGCTATTATGGCTCGTTCTTTAGAAATTCCAGCAATCGTTGGTACTAAAGAAGTGACTTCAATTGCTAAAGACGGAGATATCATTATCGTTGATGGTTTGACAGGGGATGTATTCCTTAACCCATCTGAAGAAGTGATTGCTGAATACCGTGCTAAAGCGGAAGCATTTGCAGCGCAACAAGCTGAATGGGA
>CAURMP010000118.1:0-4780 GCA_963526005.1 uncultured Streptococcus sp.
CCAAAAGCAATTCCTAGACGACTAATTTCTGATAATCCTCGTGTCATTAACGCAGCTTTTGCATTGTCCCCATAGCCTAAACCATGAAGAGCCCCTGCTCCAACCGCAATAACGTTTTTAAGTGCAGCTCCCATTTCTACTCCGACACAGTCCGTATTTGTATAGACACGGAAGAAGGAATTACTGAAAAGAGTTTGTACATACTTAGCAGATTCCAAGTTTTCGCATGCTGCAGTTATGGTTGTGATGTCACGACGCGCCACTTCTTCGGCATGACTTGGTCCAGATAACACCACGATATCTTCGTAGCTGTCACGGTCCAACTCTTCAGCTAAAATTTCTGAAATACGTTTATACGTCTCTTGTTCTAACCCTTTACTTGCGTGAATAATCATCGGTTTATTTTCAAGCAAGCCATTTAATTGTTTGGCTACTAAACGAATGACTTTTGTTGGAAGTACGAATAATACCGCGTCCACACCTTTCACGGCTTCGGCTAAATCTAAATAACCTCGAATAGCTGGGTCCAGAAACACTCCTGGAAGGTAATGTTCATTTGTATGGCGCTCATTAATTTCTTGAATTTGCGCTTCGTTATTTCCCCACAAGCGAGCTTCATGATGGTTTTCTGCGAGCACCATTGCCAGCGCCGTCCCCCATGAACCTGCTCCTAAAATAGCTACTTTTTTCATAGTTGTTCTCCTTTACGCTTTTCCAAACAATGCTGGAGATTGTGGATCATCGATGGATACATAATCTGGCACGGCTGGAACTCTACGTCTTCTCACCACGATAATAGCGATGCCTAATAAGAATAACACAATTGAGACTAATTGCGAAATTCGGATAATACCAAACATCCAGAGGCTATCTGTACGCATTCCTTCGATAAAGAAGCGTCCAAATGAATACCATAATAAGTATCCTGACATGATTTCTCCGACTTTCACGCCTTTACGTCTGCGTAAGTAGAATAAAATCAATACGCCGACAAAAGACCAAAGTGATTCGTATAAGAAAGTTGGATGGTAATAAACACCATCAATATGCATTTGCTCAATAATAAAAGTTGGTAAATGTAAGCCTTCTAAAAAGGCACGTGAGACGACTTCCCCATGTGCTTCTTGGTTGGTGAAGTTTCCCCAGCGTCCAATCGCTTGGGCAAGTAACACAACAGGCGCCAAGATATCTAAAAGTAAAGCAAACGATACTTTTTCTTTTTTCGCAAACCAGTAGACAGTTGCTGCTCCGGCAATCACACCACCGTAGATGGCAATTCCTCCATGCCAAATTTGGATGATTTCACCAGGATTTGCTAAGTAGTACTGCCATTCAAATAGGATATAGTACAATCGCGCACCCACGAATCCAAGAGGCACAGCCCAAAATACTAAATCGATAATAAATTCTTTTCGATACCCTTTACGAGTGGCTTCTTTATCCGCCAATGTTGTTGCTAAGTAAATTGCAAAAGCAATAATAATCCCATACCAACGCACTTGTAATCCACCGATTTCAAACGCAATCGGATTAATGGCCGAAACCATTTCTAAAACATTCATGTAACTAACCTCTAAACTTCTTTATTTTCTGCAATTAATTGTGTTAAACGATTCGTGAAGCTTTCTGTTGCATCGAATCCCATTTTCTTCGCACGGAAATTCATACATGCCACTTCTAAGATAATCGAAACGTTACGACCAGTCTTCACTGGGATGCGGATTTTCGGAACCTCAACACCCAACAATTCAACATTTTCCATATATCCACCTAAACGGTCATATCTCTTATCAGGTGTCCAGTTTTCAAGATGAACCACTAAATCGACTTGTTTTTGATCCAGAATTGCCCCTGCACCAAAGAGCGTCATCACATCCACAATACCAACACCGCGGATTTCGATTAAGTTGTTCAAGATTTCTGGTGCTTCCCCGATTAATGTTAATTCATCGTATTGATACAACTCTACTCGGTCATCCGCAACAAGACGGTGTCCTTTTTGCACTAATTCTAACGCCGTTTCAGATTTACCGACGCCACTTTCACCTGTAATCAACAGACCAATTCCGAATACATCGAGTAATACACCGTGTACCGAAGAACGCTCCGCCAATCTTCCTTCTAAGAAGTTTGTGACACTACTTGATACTTGTGTTGTCTTCGAAGTTGCTTGTAAGATTGGAATTTGCGCTTTTGCAGCAGCTTCCACTAATTCTTTTGGCGGTTCTAGTTTTCTTGAAATAATAAAACATGGTGTCTCTGGTTTACAAAGACGTTCCATCACTTCTAATCGAATCCCTTCATCCATGGATGCCACAAAAGAAGTTTCTGTACGACCTAATAACTGGATACGTTCTGCTGGATAGAAATTTAAAAATCCTGCTAATTCTAATCCCGGTCTTGAAATTTCACTTGTAACGATTGGACGGTCAAGATACTCCTCTCCATAAATTGGTTTTAAATGAATATTCTTGATTAATTCTCTAACCGTAACACTTTTCATATTATCCCTCATTTCTTTATACCCTTCTACTATACCATATTTGAGCGCTTTCTTGTATGCTTTTAGAATTTATTAAACTTCTGTTCATTCTGCCAAATAATCTAAAAAATATTTTTTTAAAAAAATTGAGCAACCTACTTGAATATTTTATAGGATTTTATATAATAGTCTAAGTTTCTGAATAGGAGGAAAAACATGGTATTTTATTCATATGAATTTTTAAAAAGTAAAGTTCAACAAATTGATTATATTCAATTAGGACTGACACTTTTTGTCATTGTTATTTTAGCAATTGCCTTATATCGTTATTTTAAAAATAAACAAGACACAAAATTTCGCGAATTAGCATTAATCGCCGTCATCGGTATCTTAATTCTTGCTGGTTCTAAGATTGCTGACTTACAGTCTTCTAAAAATTCAGAAAATCAATATTCTGGAGCCCTTCGCTTCGTTGAAACTATTGCGGAGGATTTACACGTTAATAAAGAAGATGTCTATATTAATACTGAAGCCGCAAAGGATGGAGCCATCGTCAAAGTTGGCGATCAATTCTATCGAGTATTAACAGGAGATAGCCCGGAACATTACCTACTCGAAAAAATGGAATTGCAAAATCCAAAAGTTACGATTAAGGAGGCTGAATAAGTTGAACCTTTCATATATCGATGTCGCAATCAAACTTGCACTTGGACTATTATCATTAATTGTTGTAATCAACTACACTGGGAAAGGAAACCTCGCCCCTACATCTGCAAGTGACCAAATACAAAACTATGTACTCGGGGGAATTCTCGGGGGTGTGATTTATAATCCATCCATTACCATCTTACAATACTGCATCATCTTATTAATTTGGTTTGCGTTAGTACTAACCCTTCGCTGGGTAAAAACAAATAATCGTACAGTGAAGAAGATGCTTGACGGTGAACCTTTACAATTAATTAAACATGGGAAAATTGATGTTGAAAATGTGCGTTTAGCTGGTCTAACGGCTCAAGAAGTTGCTTTTAAATTACGTTCACAAGGAGTCTTCTCTATTCGCGATGTAAAAAGTGCAATTTTAGAGCAAAATGGTCAACTCATCCTGACAAAATCTGGAGAAGAAAATCCAAAATATCCAATCATTACAGATGGTGTCATTCAACAAAATATACTTGATGTTATCGATAAAACAGAAGATTGGGTTACTGAACAACTTGCTGCCCAAGGTATTCAAGATGTTTCAGAAGTATTCCTTGCAGAATACAATAACGGCCAATTAATGGTTGTGAAATACTAATTGAATCCAAACAAAAAAAGCGACCAATTGGTCGCTTTTTTGTTTGGTCTATTAGTCAACTAGATTTTCAACAAAGCGTTGGAAAATCGTTAACAGAATGCTTACTACTAAGGTAATGAGAGGACTTGAAAATGAGAATCCAGGTCCTACAAACCAAGATGTCATACTTAACATCATCGCATTTAACACGAAGCTAAAGCATCCAAACGTTACAATTGTAACTGGTAATGTTAAAAGGAATAAAATCGGTTTAACAGATAGGTTTAGTACCGCAAGAACGATACTTGCAACAAGCGCTGCTACCCAGTTCGTAACGTAAAATTGTGGTACAAACCACGCAATCACCAAGAACCCTAATGTGTTAATGGCAATCTTTTTAGTAATTGACACTAAAAATCACTCCAATCGTCGTCATCATCTTCCTCTACGCGGCGCGCCGTTTTACGCGGGCGAGAGCTTCCAGAAGTGTAATAGTAAGTATTTCTGCGTCTATTGTCACGATAATACCCAGTGCTTTCTTCTGGAATAATGATAGCAAGTAAGATGTAAAGGATGATAGGGAAACCTGAGAAACTACAAATAATAAACAGCACACGTACAATTGTTGGATCTACATCGAAGTATTCTGCAATACCGCCCATAACCCCACAAACAACTCTGTTCTTTCTTGAGCGTCTTAATTTTTTCATTTTGTTTATCCTTCTTTCTTGCTACTTGTATCTGATTGTAGCTGATTTACTTGAATATTTCCAGTTGTGGTTTCTGCGACTACTCGCGGCATTGAGTCTTTATGCTTACGAATCAATGCACTTCTTTCGGCTAAATCCTTCGTTTGTCGAATCACTTCGAAGACTGTTTCATCAAAGTGAATCGAACCAAGTGACGTTTCAATTTCGGCTTCTAGGCCAACTTCTTCAGCAACTTCAATTTTAATATTTCCGTTCACTGTTTCAACGTCTACTTTTTTCGTTTCAGGATGTGCTACTGCTATTTTAATG
>CAURMP010000119.1:0-4730 GCA_963526005.1 uncultured Streptococcus sp.
CCATTAAGTATGGCTCATACCCTCGTTTAATCCCTAGATATAGAAACACGCAGGCAATAATTAACATAATAACATTTTGAATCGTTAAGTTATAAACCCCACTTGTTTCAATCAACTGTTGAATGACTTCCATAAACCATCGCCTCCTAAATCGTTAAGAGTGGTTGGTTCGATTCGACAGATTCATTACTTGATACATGAATTGCTTTCACAACACCATCAGCCGGAGCAAGGATTTCATTTTCCATCTTCATGGCTTCTAAAATCACAAGTACATCCCCTTTTTTCACTGCATCACCGACATTTTTATTGACCGATAATACAATCCCTGCCATAGGAGCAGGCACCACTTCACCGTCCCCTGTTGGAGCAGGTGCTGGTGCTGCTTTCTTTTCTTCCACTGGCGCACTAGGTGCTGGAGTTGGAGCAGCCGCTAATTTTTGTGTTGCTTCTTCATTTGAAATTTCTTTTAGTGAGACGATAAATGTTTCGCCATTCACTTCTACCTCGTATTTTTTCATTTAGTCCACCTTCTTTTCAATCGATACAATTTCAAAGTGCTTGTCCGGAACATCCGCACTCGCTTTTGTTAAAGCGACCAGTGCGGCAACTCGAGCAAGTTTATTCGTTTCAAATAGTGTTCCATCATTTGTTGGAGCCTCAGGTTTCACCTCAACTGGTTTACCTACAACTCCAGCTGTTGGATGACTCTTTGCTTCCAGGATTTGGATAACTTTAGAGCTTCCTTGCATGAGAAACATTAGAATCGTCAACATCACAAACACAATTCCCATTGAAACGATTGTGATCCATAGGATTTCTAATAAACTTAATTGCATAACTCTCTCCTCACTTTACAGTCGCAAAAATCTTCACGATTTCAGATGGTTTTTGCCATTGTCCATTCTTCTTGAGCAAGAATTCTTTACCGACTTTAGGGAAGAGTGCGTAAGTTAAGACATCTTCGTCACTTCTTGCTAAATCTCCAAGTTCTGCTTTGAGTGTTTCGAATTCTGGTGGCAAGTGGTTTGCTGGTCTGTCACTGATGACTTCTTGGTCACCAATGATGCTTCTTCTGAAGCTTTCTTGAATTGGTACTGGTGATTGTCCATAAGAACCAAGTAAGTAAGATTTCACTTCGTTAGAAACCACTTTGTAGCGTTGGCCTGTAAGAACGTTCATCGTTGCTTGTGTTCCCACCATTTGACTCATTGGAGTTACGAGCGGTGGATATCCAAGGTCTGCTCTTACTTTAGGCACTTCTTTTAATACCTCTTCGTATTTATCAGTTGCACCCGCTTGCGTTAATTGAGAATACATATTTGATAACATTCCACCAGGCACTTGATATAAAAGCGCACGTGGATCTGGTGTTAACATTTTTGGATTCAAAGTTCCATCTTTAATGTATTTATCTTTAATCACTCGAAAGTGGTCTGCAATTGGTTCTAATTTTGCCAAATCAACCGAAATATCATAGCCTAATTCGCGAAGTGCGATCACTAATGATTCCGTAGGTGGTTGGCTTGTACCTTCACTAAGTGGTGAAAGTGCAGTGTCGATGCGGTCTGCACCTGCTTCAATGACTGCTTGATAAGTAAGTTGGGCAATACCGCTTGTGCAGTGTGTATGCACGACGATTGGAACTGTAATCACTTCTTTTAATGCACGAACAAGCTCGATACCACGAGCTGGTGTCAAAATTCCGGCCATGTCTTTCACACAGATAGAATCGGCACCCATTTCTTGCATTTTAGCTGCTAGTTCTTTGTAATAGTCGATGGTATGCGCATCACTAATCGTATAGCAGATTGTCATTTGCGCTTCTTTCCCTGTCTTCTTCACAGCATTTAGTGAAGCTTCCAAGTTACGAACGTCATTTAACGCATCGAAAATTCTGAAAATATCAATCCCGTTTTCTGCTGATTTTTCGACAAATTTTTCTACAACATCATCGGCATAGTGACGATATCCTAAAATATTTTGTCCGCGTAATAACATTTGCAGCGGTGTTTTCTTTAAATGTTTTTTCAAGGTGCGCAGTCTGTCCCATGGATCTTCGTCTAAGAAACGAATACATGCGTCAAACGTTGCTCCACCCCAACATTCCAAAGAGGCAAATCCTGCTTCGTCTAATTGATCTAAAACAGGGAGCATATCTTCAATTCGCATACGGGTTGCCATCAAAGATTGATGGGCATCCCGTAAGATTGTATCTGTAATTCCTATTTTTCGAGTCATCACCGAACACTCCTTCCACTATAATACGTCGATAAAGCGTTCGATTGTCTTGATGCTTTCAAGGGCATCTTGTGGAATTTGATGTTCTGGATTTGCATCATTAAATGCCTTCAAGTAGTCTAGACGGAATTGCATACGGTCACGAATTAATTCAGCGTAGTCTCCGTTCATTTCAGGCACTTCATATCCTTCCACTGGTAAGTATTCCATTCCTGGAAGCCCACCGAATAATTCGAAGTTTGCTTTGCCATCTACAACTGTTTCGATTACACCTAGGGAAACTTCTTTTGTAACTTTCTTACCTAAGTAGTCTCCTGTATTGATGATGTAGCAGTCTACGTCTTTATCAAATAATGCTTTGAATTTTTCGTAGTCCTCTACTAATGGATATACACGGAATGGATTCGCGTATGGTTCGATAACAAGCGCATCTAAGTTTGCCCCAGCTCCTGTATTTTCAGCGTTAGAACGTTTTGTCATTAATGTACATCCTAAAATAGATGCCAAACGTGGATCTGTGATTTTCACTAGTGGTGGTAGTGCATCATCTTTCATAATCCAGAAAATAGATTGAATTGGTTCTTTAATCTTATCAACACGGTTTGGTGTAGAATAACGAGATTTAACCGTACGACCATTACCGTTACGAATATCTTCTGTTACTAATACTTTATGGCCGTTTTCATCCAGAGTCACACCACAGTTTTGAACCGTTACGAAGTAATCTTGTTCTCTGTGACCTGCTGGATAGTCATTTGTTTTGTCGAAATAAGAAGGTTCCAAAGCTACAGATGAACCATCTTCTACCGAAATCACAAATGCATCGTCGTGTAATACTTCAATGTCGTATTTATCGTCATGTTTAGCGTGTGTTAATGTAGACTTACCTGATCCAGATAATCCGAAGAAGCTTGCAACGTAAGAAGCGCCTTCTTTACGGAAAATCTTCAAACCACCGTGGCAAGAAACGTAATTGTTACGAGCGGCAGTTGCCCATGCTAATGTTAACGTTCCTTTTTTGATTTCCCCAAAATAACTCATTCCTAAAATTGCAGCACAGTTATGTTTTGTATCAAAGAATGCTAATCCATCTGGGTAATCAGGATGTCTCCAAGTTGGGTCGAAGAAAATGAAAATATCATTTTCGTCATATTGTTTAGACGCATCATAACGTCTCTTATATTGTTCATTGAAAATTTGGAAGTTCAATAACCATGAGTACAAGTTGTTAATGTGTTCTTTAGGCATTGTGATATGTGCCTTCACCATAAAGTCTTCATCAAGACCTACAACGGCTGTACCCTTAATAAACGGTTTGAACGAACTGTTATAAATCTCTTCGCGAATAATCGGAATAATCTTAGCATCTTCTGCTGGATTATTACCTAAAATTCGACGAGCTTTTGCAGTACGTCCTACAACGCTCCCATCAACAACCGTAAGAATATGTGCATCCTCCGGTAACCCTAAATCCTTTGCGTTTGCAACGAACGCATCTAACACTGTTGTATTAGGTGCATGTGACGCTAATTCATACGCCTCTGCCAGAGTCGGAATTTCAGTCGCATTGTTCGAATAAAAAGCTGGTTCAATAGTTGCCTTCAATTGCGAAAGATGCGGATTGCTCTTGCGTATAGTGTCTGTAGCGAAACGATCAATTGTTGCCATAATATCAACCTTCCTATCTTTTTATTGATACTTTAATTATACACGAAAACGCTTTAAATGTAAGCGTTTTTTGTGATTTTTTTTGCTAATTTCTCCATTTTTTTCTTTTAATTCTTGGAATCTCGTCCAAAAGTAGCAAATCGCTCCCAAATAAAAAAGAACGGGTTACCACATGTGGTAACCCATTCTTTTAAGTGTTATCTTTAAAATTCATCTCAAAGCACATACCTGCTGACGTTGCAAAGAAGCGGTGTTCTATTTGTTCACGTTCGAGCAGCTGATGAACACTATAAAGTCCTACTCCATTTCCTCCGCCAGTCGTTCCTTTAGAAGAAGGCAAGAGTGAAAATGCCGTTTCAATTTGTTCTTTTGTGAGAGGTATACATGGATTTTCAATCGTCAATACCTGATGCTTTAATTCCACTCGAATGACGCCTTCTTTTGATGAGTGTTTAATGGCATTCATCAATAGATTATTCCACACATTTCGAAAGGCAATTGGACTCGCTTCAATCGTGAATGGTTGGATGCTTTCTTCAAGTACTAGTCCTTTTTCTTGTAATAATAACTGGAATTCTCTGTTCCACTCTGGAAGAACGCTTTCTAATGCTATCTCTTCTTTTGTTAGAGTTTCTTCTTGTAATTTAGAGAGTGCTAGAATTTCCTGAACGATTACAGACATTTGATCGACTTTTGCAATTGACTCTTCCAGGTACTTATCACGGTCTTTATATTTACCTACATTGAGGCTCATATTCTCTAATAAAATACGCAGACCTGCTAATGGCGTCTTCAACTCATGAGAAGCACATCGTAAGAAA
>CAURMP010000120.1:0-4679 GCA_963526005.1 uncultured Streptococcus sp.
CATGTGAACAGATAATACGCTCTACAAGGGACTCAGCCCCCATTTCAAGACTGAAGATAGCTACCGTTTCGTTGAGGTTCACGGCAACGTTCTTTGCAATATTCAATACAAAGGCCGTTTTACCAACAGATGGACGAGCCGCTAAGATGATTAACTCATCCGCATGTAGCCCTGATGTCATTCTGTCTAAGCCGATATACCCAGTTGCAATTCCTGTCACTTCACCATTGTTTTTCGCACGCTCTTCTAAGCTTTCATAAGCGGTACGAAGAACTGAGCTAATTGGAATGAATCCAGCCTTATTACGTCCTTCAGATACAGAAAGAATATCTTTTTCAGCCGTATCCAAGACGTTGGCGATTGGTTCATCCTCTTGGTAAGCATTTTTTACAATATTTGTCGAAGTTTTAATTAATTTACGGCGCGTAGATTTTTCTAAAACAATTTGCGTATAGTACTCTACGTTGGCTGCAGTTGGCACTTTATCAAGAAGTTCGATTAACGTTACTTCTCCACCAATATTCTCCATCTGATTTTTTTGTCTTAAAATCTCAGAAACGGTGATCGCGTCAATATCGATATTGTTTTGATTTAATTCAATCATTGCCGCAAAAATTAATTGATGAGAAACACGATAGAAATCTTCCGGTGTCAAAAATTCCATAACCGAAATAATCGAGTCACTAGCAAGAAGAATAGACCCTAAAACGGCTTCTTCTGCCTCAATATTTTGTGGTGGAACTAAATTTGGATATAGTTCTTCCATTCAAACACCCTTTCTACTAAAAATAACCATAAAAATACAGTTTCATTGTATCATAAAACGCTGTAATAAAACAGAAGAGTGAGTCTTTTCGAACATGAAAACTTGTATGTTCATTTGTAACTTTGTGAACTGTATCACATATTTAAAACCAAAAGAAAAAGGATTCTCCACAACGGGAAAATCCTTACTATTTCTTATTATTGATCGACGATATTGACACTCATAATGGCTGTTACATCGAGGTGTAATTTAACAGGTACACGAGTGAATCCTAAGGCACGAATTGGTGCTGCTAATTCGAATTTACGACGATCAAGCTCTACATTGAATTTTTTGTTGAATTCTTCTGCGATTTGCTTCGCTGGGATAGCTCCGAATAGACGGCCATCTTCCCCTGCTTTCGCTTTAATGGTTACAACTGTATCTTCGCGTTCTAAGAATTCTTTAATTTCTTTGGCTTTTGCTAATAATTCGGCATTGTGCTTTTCTTCAGCTTTCTTTTGACCTGATAAAGTTGCTAAGTTTGCTGAATTTGCTTCTTTAGCTAAACCGTTTTTGATTAGGAAGTTTTGTGCGTATCCATCTGCAACGTTTTTAACGTCACCTTTTTTACCTTTACCTTTTACATCTTTCAAGAAAATTACTTTCATGTTTCTTCCTCCTAATTATAAGTTAATTTCACTACCAATTTCTTCAATGACTTGAATTAACTGGCGGATTGCATCTTCAATCGTGATATCAGATAACTGAGTTGCAGCATTTGATAAATGTCCGCCACCACCCATTTTTTCCATTACACGTTGTACGTTCTTGTTCCCTAAACTACGGGCACTAATCCCTACACGACCGTCATTTCGTTTTGTAACCACAAATGAAGCATCGATGTTTTCCATCGACAACATCATATCGGCTGTTTGAGCGGCCACGACTGTCGGATATACGGTATTTTCTTCACCATGAACAATTCCGACATTATTAGGAAGCATTTCGAGCGAGTTCAGTAGATGTGAACGCATTAAGTACGTATCCACATTTTCTTTTAATAAGCGTTGGATCAGGATTGTATCCGCACCAACAGATTTCAAATAGCTGGCCGTATCAAAGGTACGTGACCCTGTACGAAGCGTGAAATTACGTGTATCTACAATGATACCAGCAAGCAAGGTTGTTGCTTCGATTGGCTGAAGTTTCTCAGCATCTTCTGATTGATATTCTAGTAATTCCGTAATCAATTCACCGACAGATGAAGCATATGGTTCAATATAAACCAAGTCAGGATTTTCAGGGAATTCCTCTCCACGGCGGTGGTGGTCGATAATCACTAGTTTATTTGCTTTTTTAACTATCGATGGAGCAGCACATAGGGAAGGCTTGCTTACATCAACAATAATCACTAATGTATTTTCAGTCAGTAGAGCTTCCGCCATTTCTGGATTCACAATAGCAGAGGAGAGACGTTCATTATCTTTGATTACTTCCATCAATTTCTTGATATCATGCGAATATTGCTCTGGATTTGTGACAATCCATGAGGTTTTACCGTGCATTTTAGCGATTCTTCGAATACCTAAGCATCCACCAATACAGTCCATATCTGGATATTGATGTCCCATCACCATTACTTGATCCGCTTCTGCAATAAGGTTTTCTAACGCTTGAGAAACCATGCGAGAACGCACTCTTGTACGTTTTTCTAGTGGATTACTCTTACCGCCATAGAAGCGTGTTTCTTCGTTTTTAGAACGGACAACGACTTGGTCACCGCCTCGTCCTAACGCTAAATCAAGGTTATCTTGTGCGAATTTAGCAATTTCACCATAATTCATTTCTTCTTGAGTATCATCTGCATATGAGAATCCCATACTTACTGTTAGTGGAGTATTTTGTTGAGCAGTTGTCTCACGAACGCGGTCGATAATCTCGAATTTCGTTTTTTCAAGATCTGAAAGGATCTTTTTATCTAAAAATGCGACAAAACGGTCTGAACTCACACGTTTTAAGTAGATATTATTGTGATTTGCCCAGCTAGTAAGCTGATTTGTCACGAAGTTGTTCAAGTTAGACTTCTTACGGTCACTCAGTGATTGAGACACTTCAGCAAAGTTATCAACGAAAATCTGTCCAAATACCGGTCTTTCATCTAAATAAGTCTCTTTAATCAACGCATATTCTGTAATATCCATCATGTAGAGCATTCCAATATCGTTATGATAAACTGTTTGGAAGTATTTATCTTTCCAATGCACTACATTATCTTTATCATCATCCAGATTTTTAACGATATTCGCTAATTCTGGATCAATAACTTCAAGTTTGAATCCTAATAGTTCTTTTCGTTCGAAATACTTCTGTAAATAAGGGTTAATCCATTGAATTTCACCATTATCATCTAGTAAAAGCATTCCAATTGGCATTTTAATAGAGGCATCTTGCGAACCTTTATTAATTTTGTACGATAAGTTCGTTACATATTGATTCGTTTCTTTAATAATGTAGTTTGCAAACGAATAGAGGAGTGTTCCTAATAAAATAACAAATAAAGTAAGGATAAGTCCCATCCATATATTCATCACATACGCTATAATCAGCATACAGAGAATGATTGCTATAAATGAGATTCCGTATTTCTTCATTGTTTCACTTTTAAGAAATGTCGGTAAAGCCTTAATACGTTCTTTTAGGCTTTTCTTCATTCTTGCACCTTCTTTCTATATACCTTATTTTACCACAGTTTTGGCCCCTCGTCAGTTCTCTAAATTGTTTCACGTGAAACAATTTAGACAAAGGGTAGGGTGCAAATGTTTCACGTGAAACATTTTTAAGATTCATTATTTCTAATAGAATGTTTCACGTGAAACATTCTGATTTATGTATTCAAGTTTAGATTAAAAGATAAAACTCAATCTAGTTAATCAATAATCTGTATTTTTATAAAAAGATACTCAATTATAAAAAGAACAATTAAATAAAATAAAAAAGGATTGAGAAATTCTCAATCCTTTTACTTATTATTAGTCAACTGTTGTGAATGGTAATAATCCCATGATTCGAGCACGTTTGATTGCAACAGTTAAAGTACGTTGGTGTTTAGCACAAGTACCTGTTACACGGCGTGGTAAGATTTTACCTTTTTCAGAAATGTAACGTTTTAATAATTCTACATCTTTGTAATCAATGTAGTCGATGTGGTTTGCACAGAAGTAGCAAACTTTTTTACGACGGCGTTGACCGCCACCTCTACGTTGTTGAGCCATTATGGTATCCTCCTTTTAAACTTTAGAATGGTAAATCATCATCTGAAATGTTGATTGTCTCTCCATTGCTTAAGAATGGGTCAGACGCACCACCACCGAATGATGAAGTAGGAGTATTAAATTGATTAAAGTTATTCGTTTGATTTTGTTGGAATCCGCCATGAGAGCTTTGGTCATTAGCAGGGCGTTGTTCAGTAACATTACGTGATTCTAACAATGAGAAGTTCTCAGCTAGCACTTCAGTTACATAAACTTTTTGACCTTGTTGGTTATCATAGCTTCGTGTTTGAATACGTCCTTCAATTCCTACTAGTGAGCCTTTACGAGTGAAATTCGCAAAGTTTTCTGCAGCTTTACTCCACATTACACAGTTAATAAAATCTGTCTCACGTTCACCATTTTGGTTTTTGAAACGACGTTCAACTGCAACCGTGAAGGTAGCATAAGCAGTTCCGCTTGAAGTATAACGTAAATCAACGGCACGTGTTAAGCGTCCAACTAATACAACATTATTAATCATTTAATTCTTACTCCTTTCAAGATTCATGTTTACTTATAATAAACAATTATGCTTCTAATTTAACGATCATGTGACGTAAGATGTCATTGTTGATTTTCGCTAAACGGTCGAATTCATCGATTGCAGCAGCATCTTCAGC
>CAURMP010000121.1:0-4642 GCA_963526005.1 uncultured Streptococcus sp.
ACATTTATTACGCGCGGCTGGTGGTCAACAACCAGCTGTGAAAGTAACCGACATTTTATTTGATGCTGGATTTACTTCACGTGAAGAAGCGCTTGAATATGGCTGCCGTCCTGGCGATACAATCGTTCCAGATGTAGAAACCATTTGGACTGCCAATAAGAAACGTATGATTTCTAAATCATGGGATAATCGTTATGGATGTACAGTCGTTCTTGAAGCATTGAAAGCTGTTAAAGATGAAACTTTACCAAATACATTAATCGCGGGAGCGAACGTGCAAGAAGAAGTTGGATTACGTGGAACTGGTCCAAGTGTGACAAAATTCAATCCTGATTTATTCTTTGCAGTAGACTGCTCAGCAGCAGATGATATTAATGGTTCGAAAGAAACGTTTGGACACTTAGACCAAGGATTCTTATTACGTATTTTAGACCCAGGTATGGTGACTCTTCCTCGTATGAAAGAATTCTTAGAAGATACTGCATTAACACATAACATTCCGTTCCAATACTTTGTTTCTCAGGGTGGAACAGATGCTGGAAAAGCACACTTAATGAATCAAGGAGTTCCTAGTGCAGTGATTGGGGTATGTGCTCGTTATATTCATACACACCAAACAATGTTCTCAATTAAAGACTACGAAGCAGCACGTGAAATGGTTATCCAAACAATCCGTGCGTTAGACCGTAGCACAGTGAACACTATTTTAGACGGAAGAACAAATTAAGATTAAAGAGGTACAATATATGTGGTTAAGTTTTTATAACAAAAAGGGAATCGGCGATACGTTATTATTAACAAGCGGAACTGCAAGCCGTTATGACGTCGATTATGAGAAAAAAGGAAACGTGACTCAAGTCTTTGTTCGTGAGTCAAAAGAAGTTCTAGGCTATAATATTGAAAAGATTTCTGAAGTGATTTCATTTGAAGAAGATGGACAACAAGTCTTAACTCCCGAGCAACAAGAAGTTGTGAAAGGATTGATTGAAAAAGCTGGATTTGATGTTTCAACTTTAGATTTAACACCAGAAGATGCACTTGTAGTTGGATACGTTGAAAGTTGCGTGGATCATGAAGATTCAGACCACTTACACGTAACAATGACACGAGTAAGTGACTCTGAAGTGTTACAAATCGTCTGCGGAGCGCCAAACGTGAAAGCAGGACAAAAAGTGGTTGTTGCTAAACCTGGTACAGTAATGCCAAGTGGTGCTATCATTTGGGCTGGAGAATTACGCGGAGTGGCTAGTCACGGAATGCTTTGTTCAGCACGTGAATTAGGATTAGAAAACGCACCAGCGAAAAAAGGAATCTTAGTTTTAGATGATGCGACTCCTGTTGGAACGCCATTTAAAACATTAAACTTACAATAAAGGAGGATAGGGAGTCATGAATGAACCATTTAACGAGAAAAACGATTCATTCGCTTCTTTGCAATCAAGACGTGAAAAGTCTGCTTTTCCAAATTACTTGAAGCAAGGTCAAACTTTTGAAGATCAAGTTGTCGAAGAAATGACGCGAGTTGATGCAACAAGAAAAGATGAGACTCCACAAGAATCCCTACCTTTTGATGAGCGATCTGATGCGGCACTTTTACAACCGATTGAAAAAGAGGAGCATCAATTACCCGCGCAATTCCGTTCATTTAAGGAAAAAGCAACGGAAGGTCATCAAAAATATAAACCGCGTGTAGATTGGACTTCTTATTTGAATACGAATCAACGCAAACCTTTTAAACCAAGTACGGTACCTTCGAGTACTAGAGGTTTAGAACAAGAAGAGACACCAAAAGTTTCTTATCGCGAATTAGAAAATGAGTTATTGCCAAATAGTACAGACTTGATTTTATTTGCGAAGGAAGAGGCTTTGTTGGTGTCGGTTGATGAGCAAGAAGACACTATTGAAAAACGCCTGAAAGAGTATAACGGGACCTTGCATGAAGTACCGGTACAAAGTCAGGTTTTTACAACGAAAGGTTATATACCTGCCTTCAAACGCAAACAAGATTCAGAAGTTGAAGCCGTGCAAGAGTCCTTGTTAGAAGGATTGCCGGAGACAAAAGTTGAAAGACGAAAAGCACCAGAAAAACCATTGACTGGAAAGCAAAGACGTGCGATGAAAAAATCGTTATCGATGATTATGGAACAGGAGCAACATGAACGTCAGTTGCCATATGTTCATCCAAAAAAACAGTAGTAGAAAAGCGAGGAGAAAAAATGGATAAAAGTAAGATTTATCACTTTACGGGAATAAAAGGATCAGGAATGAGCGCATTAGCCTTAGTATTACATGGGGAAGGCTATAAAGTGCAAGGGTCAGACTTAGAACAATACTTCTTCACTCAAAAAGGTTTGGAAGAAGCTGGAATTACATTATTACCATTCAGCGCTGATAATATTAAAGAAGGACAAGTTGTTATTGCAGGGAACGCATTTCCAGATAGCCATGAAGAATTGGTTTCTGCGCGCGAAAAAGGCGTTGAAGTGGTTCGTTATCACAAATTCTTAGGCGAATTATTAAAAGGCTATAAGAGTGTTGCCATTACTGGTTCGCACGGTAAAACAAGTACAACAGGGTTGCTATCTCACGTATTAAGTGGAATGGAACCAACAAGCTATCTTATCGGTGATGGAACTGGTAAAGGGATTGAAAATTCAGAGTACTTCGTTTTAGAAGCTTGTGAATATAAACGTCACTTTATGGCGTACCGTCCAGACTATGCCATCATGACCAATATCGACTTTGACCATCCTGATTACTATACAGATATCGAAGATGTTCAAAGTGCCTTTGAAGCATTTGGTAAACAAGTGAAAAAAGGAATCATCGCTTGCGGGGATGATGAGAGATTACGTACCTTAGATGCGATTGTACCTGTTACTTATTACGGTGTTGGTGAAAACAATGATGTGATTGCTAAAAATATCCGTAAAGAAAAAGGCGGAAGCTACTTTGATGCGTATATTAAAGGCGAATTATATGGTCATTTCTATATTCCAACATATGGAGACCACAACATCCTTAATGCATTAGCGATTATCGCATTCTACTACTTAAACGATTTAGATCGTAATGAATTAGCTGAACAATTCAGCACTTTCGGTGGAGTGAAACGTCGCTTCTCTGAAAAAGTAATTAACGGCGTTACTATCATCGATGACTACGCTCACCACCCATCTGAAATTCGTGCAACATTAGATGCGGCACGTCAAAAATATCCAGATAAAGAAGTGGTGGCGGTCTTCCAACCACATACATTCACTCGTACAATCGCGCTTTTAGAAGAGTTTGCGGCAGTGTTATCACTTGCGGACCACGTATACTTATGTGATATTTTCGCATCTGTTCGTGAAGAAGCAGGGGATGTTTCTATCGAAGACTTAGCAAAACTTGTTAAAGGTGGCGCGAAAGTATTACCTCTTGATAATGTATCTCCATTATTAAACTATAAAGACGCAGTAATCGTGTTTATGGGAGCAGGGGACGTTCAAAAATATGAGTTTGCGTATGAAAAACTCCTATCAAATACTTCTCCAACACAAAACTAAATGTTGATGGATTCAGGCCTGGCAGTTGCCAGGCCTTTTTGTATGCATCTTAGTATTGAAGGCGAAGGGATACCGCTCTTTTTAGTGTTCATAGGATTGTTTATTTGTTACACTGGTAATGACAAATTAGGAGGCATATTATGGCGAAACCAAAATTATTATTAGTAGACGGAAGCAGTTTAGCATTCCGCGCATTTTTCTCAATTTTAGATTTAAATCGTTTTAAAAATTCGAATGGCTTACATACGAATGCACTCTATTCATTTCACCGTATGTTTAAGTCCATTTTAGACTCTGAAAAACCGACGCATGTACTCGTTGCATGGGATGCTGGGAAGACGACTTTCCGTACTGAAATGTATGCAGATTATAAAGGAGGTCGTTCGAAAACTCCTGGTGAATTCATCGAACAAATGCCTTACTTTAATGTGCTCTTAGATGCATGGGGAATTCCTCATTACCGTCTGAACCAATACGAAGCCGATGATATAATCGGTACTCTTGCCAAACAAGGGGAAGCAGCAGGATATGAAGTCGTAGTTCTTTCAGGAGATAAGGACTTGATTCAGCTTGCGGACAAAAATATTACTGTAAAAATTACAACAAAAGGTGTGACAGAACTGGTTGAGTACACTCCTGAAGTGATTTTTGAAAAATACGGATTGACGCCTGAACAAATTATCGACATGAAGGGGTTAATGGGAGATTCTTCCGATAACTATCCTGGTGTTACAAAAGTCGGTGAAAAAACAGCCGTGAAACTTCTTCAAGAATTTGGCAGCGTCGAAGGAATCTACGAACATGTCGATGAAATGAAGAAGAGCAAGTTGAAAGAAAACTTAATTAACGACAAAGAGCTAGCCTTCTTAAGTAAGAAACTGGCGCGCATCAATGTGGAGTCTCCACTTGAAATCACGCTAGACGATACACTTCGTAAGGAACAAGATGTAGATGCGTTGATGGCATTTTACAAAGAAATGAACTTCAATTCTTTCCAATCAGACCTATTAAACTCTGGTGCTGCGACAGTAGAAGAAGCACCAAAAGCCCAGCGCCCAAACGTCAAACGTGTGTCCGAGATTACGGAAGATATG
>CAURMP010000122.1:0-4615 GCA_963526005.1 uncultured Streptococcus sp.
GTATTATCGGATAAACCTTGAACGGCAATACTATCCAGGAAGTAGTGTATTTCTTTCATCTTCTACCCTTCCTTTTGCTGGCAATTTTTGCAAATCCCATGGAACGTTAGACGATGATCGAGCACCTGAAACTGGAATTGCTCTAATACTTTTTGTTCAACATCAACGAGTAAATCCTCTTCGACTTCTTGAATCTGTCCGCATTTCACACATAAGAGATGATGCGCAAAATGACGATTAACGGTTTGTTTCAAATGATAACGGCCAATGCCATCATCAAATAGATTCCTAGAAATGATTCCTAAGTCGGTTAAAATCTCCAATGTTCGATATACCGTAGCTAGTCCAATGTCTGGATACTTCTGCTTCACGTACATGTAAATCTCTTCAGCCGTTAAGAGCTCATTCAGATGTTCTAGAAGGATTTCAACCGTTGCCTGTCTTTGCAGGGTCAGTTTAAAACCTTCTTCTTGTAATTTCTTTTGAATCCCTTCAATAGAAATAGATAACAAGCGACTCGCCTCCACTCATTATTCTTCAATCAGATGGATAAATCCTTCTTCTTGTGTAATTCGTTTTGCTTTTAATAAATTACCAATGGCACGTTTGAATTGACCTTTACTAATGCCAAAAATCTCTTTAATTGTTTTTGGATCTGTTTTATCCCAATAAGGGAGTGTATGCGTTGGACGATTCTTCAGCATCGCCACAATCATCTCTGCATCGTCTCCAATGGCCTCGTGCGCACGTGGACGCATCGAAACATTCAGTACACCATCAGGACGAAGACCAATCACACGAACGGTAATTTCTTCCCCAAGCGTTGGTTCATACAGTCGTTCTGAAGGATGCAAGAATAATTTATACCCTTCTGGTGTGAAAATCGTTGTTCCCACAAGTTTTACTTGTGTCACTGTTCCTGTTAGGTCTTTGTTCAGCAGTCCTTTATGACCACGAACAACTTTTTCATTTAATGCTTGACCGTCTCCCATCGTTGCCCATGTGCGGTCCTTTTTATCTTTAATTAACGTTACATATAAACGATTATTTTTCTTTGGCCATAACTCTTTCATACTTGGAAGTTCATCCAATGAAACTACCATATCTTTATCTTCTAAACCAATATCCACGAATACGCCTAAGTCTTTTCTGACTTGTGTTACGCTTGCCCATCCATAACTTTCATTTGTTACTTCAGGAATGCGGAGCGAAAAGACTTTTTTACGCGAAGAATTCTCATATAAGAATCCCGTTACTACATCACCAATCTTTAGTGATTCGGTAGCGTTGTCTTTTTTTAGACGGAATGTTTCTCCACTCTTTTGAACGAAAAAGTACTTTTCATTTTCATCCGTGATAATGGCTTGAACAACGGTCGATAATTCACTTGTCATAACAAACCTCCTTCTTCTACATTTGTCCTTTTATTTTACCACAAAATAGGGCTTACAGTCATTTATATCCTTGTATTTCTAATGATTTCTCTTTATTTTATAAAATGACTTCACAAGACAAAAAAGCTTGAACAACTTTTTACGGTTTGTTCAAGCTTTTTATTATGATTTATATGAATTATACGCGAGCAACTTTCATCATGTTTGTTGTTCCTTTAATTCCTAAAGGTACACCAGCAGTGATGATTACTAAATCGCCTTCTTTAGCATTGTGGTGTTCACGAACGGCTTGCATACAGATTTCGAACATTTCATCTGTAGAATGTGCACGTTCAACGATTACTGGTTTAACACCCCAGATTAATGCCAATGCACGTTGTTGACGTTCAGAAGAAGTCACACCTAAGATTGTTGCGTCAGGACGGAATTTAGAAATCATTTTTGGAGTATGTCCTGATTCAGTTGCAGCAACGATTGTTTTCACTTTTAAGTTTTTAGCTGTATGAGCTACTGAACGGCCGATAGCTTCTGCCACATCAGTTTCATCGAATGCTTTTAATTTGAATTTGTCACGTACACGGATTTCTTGTTCTGTACGAACACAGATGTTGGCCATTGTACGAACTGCTTCAACTGGGTAATCCCCTGCTGCAGATTCACCAGATAACATAACTGCATCTGTACCATCGAAGATAGCGTTCGCTACGTCACCAACTTCCGCACGTGTTGGACGTGGGTTACGTTGCATTGAATCTAACATTTGAGTAGCAGTGATAACTGGTTTACCTAAAGTGTTACATTTCTTGATTAACATTTTTTGAACGATTGGAACTTCTTCCGCAGCGATTTCAACACCCATGTCTCCACGAGCAACCATTAAACCATCAGATAACGCTAAGATTTCGTCAATGTTGTCGATACCTTCTTGGTTTTCGATTTTTGGAATGATTTGGATGTGAGTTGCGTTATGTTCTTTTAATAAATCGCGAATTTCTTGAACGTCTGAAGCACGACGAACGAAACTTGCAGCGATAAAGTCGATATCATTTTCAATACCGAAGATAATATCTGCACGGTCTTTTTCAGTGATACCAGGTAATTTTGTTTTAACGCCAGGAACGTTAATTCCTTTTTTGTTTTTAACAACACCACTGTTGTTTACTACGCAGACGATTTCGCCATTTGCGTGGTCCACTTCAGTAACAGCTAACCCTACTAAACCATCATCTACTAAGATAATTGATCCAGGTTTAACATCGTTGATTAATTCTGGGTAAGTGATAGAGAATTTTTCTTTAGTTCCTAACACTTCAGTCATTGAAATACGAACAACGTCTCCAGTGTGGAATTCAATCGCACCATTTTCCATATCATGTGTACGGATTTCTGGTCCTTTTGTATCTAAAAGAATCGCGATAACGCGTCCTGTTTCTTTACGAATTTTTTTGATTGTGTTGATACGTGCTAAATGTTCTTCATGGTCACCATGAGAGAAGTTTAAACGCGCAACGTTCATTCCTGCTTCTGCTAAAGCTGCTAATTTTTCTGGCGCTTCACTAGCAGGTCCAATAGTACATACGATTTTAGTTCTTTTCATTTTTTCTTGACTCCTTTAGTTTGTTTTAGAATGAAATTTCTTTATTTAGTTGATACAACTCTAAGTTAGGTAAATGTTTGCCGTTTGCTAATGTTTCAACGATATCGCTATAGATAATTTGTTCTGCTTTCACGCCGACACACACGCCACCGATATCTTCTTTTAATAAATCGATTGCTTTGGCACCCATACGACTTGCAAGTACACGGTCACGAGCACTTGGAGCTCCACCACGTTGAACGTGTCCTAATACTGTAACACGTGTATGGAAGTCACTATCGTATTCACGGAGTTTCTTAGCAAGTTCGTCACCAGACATCACACCTTCTGCAAGAATGATTAATGTATGTTTCTTACCGTTCAAGCGACCTTGTTTGATTTCTTTAGCGACAGTTTCTAAATCAAAATCTTGTTCTGGAATCAAAATTTGTTCTGCACCACTGGCAACCCCTGTCCAAAGTGCGATATCTCCAGCACGACGACCCATAACTTCAACGATAAACGTACGAACGTGTGATGTCGCAGTATCACGAAGACGGTCTAGCGCTTCTAATACAGTATTGATGGCAGTATCAAAACCGATTGTATATTCCGTACCTGGAATATCATTGTCGATTGTTCCTGGAACCCCAACAGTTGGGAAACCAAGTTTTGTTAAAGCAACGGCACCTTGATAGCTTCCGTCACCACCGATAACAACAAGACCTTCAATACCGAATTTCTTTAATTGTTCGATTCCTTTTTCTTGTCCTTCGCGGTTTGCGAATTCTGGATAACGTGCAGAATACAAGAATGTACCCCCGCGACCAATCAAGTCACTCACGTCTGACGGATTTAATTTACGGATATCACCAGCTACTAACCCGGCAAAACCATAGTTAATTCCGTATACTTCAAAACCTTCATAAATACCCTTACGTACAATCGCACGTACAGCGGCATTCATCCCTGGAGCATCTCCTCCACTTGTTAAAACAGCAATGCGTTTCACAAAGATTCACCTCTTAGATTTATTTTTACTGGAACAAGCCCATTTGTTCTCATTTTATCACTTTTTTTTACAAATGTCTTTCATTTTCATAAACTTTTTCATTTTACAATTTTTATACATTCTTTATCTAAAATGTCGATAAGACTAGGGATTAGCTTCGACTCAAGGTTTACACCGTTTG
The DNA here is from genome assembly GCA_963526005.1 of uncultured Streptococcus sp. Taxonomy (GTDB): domain Bacteria; phylum Bacillota; class Bacilli; order Lactobacillales; family Aerococcaceae; genus Granulicatella. The sequence goes on from CAURMP010000122.1 coordinate 4,164, forward strand.
CAAAAGAATTCTTTACAAGCGTTTTACTATTCACGAGGAATAATTCAACAGGTGTCACCCCTTTATATTTAGTGACGAGTTGCTTGATTTCTGCATAGACTTCTGGAGTATGTTTCTCCGGACGAATCGCAATTTTCAATATCTTGGCAGAATCTTCAAGTAGTTTATCTGCAAAACTCATCGGATACATTCGGTTTAACTGCAATTGCCATTGTCCCTTTTGCCCTCTCTTCACACGACCTTCTGCTAGAACCATCGTGTTTTGTTGAAGGTGTTGATAGACTTCGGCAAGCGTAGACGGAAACACGACAACATCCATCATTCCAGACGCATCTTGAAGTGTGACATACGCCATCTGCTCTCCTTTACGAGTCGAGATTTTACGAATGTCCACAATCATCCCTACAAAACGCATATACCCTTCTTCAAAAACGGTTTGAATCGGAGTGATC
>CAURMP010000123.1:0-4558 GCA_963526005.1 uncultured Streptococcus sp.
TAAAGAACCAAACAAATCAGTAAACCCTGACGAAGTAGTTGCTATGGGTGCTGCTATCCAAGGTGGAGTTATCTCTGGTGACGTTAAAGACATCGTATTGTTAGACGTAACACCATTATCACTTGGTATTGAAACAATGGGTGGCGTGTTCACTAAATTAATCGATCGTAACACTACAATCCCAACAAGCAAATCTCAAGTATTCTCAACTGCAGCGGATAACCAACCAGCAGTAGACGTACACGTATTACAAGGTGAACGTCCAATGGCAGCTGACAACAAAACTTTAGGTCGCTTCCAATTAACAGATATTCCAGCCGCTCCTCGTGGTGTGCCACAAATCGAAGTAACATTCGATATCGATAAAAACGGTATTGTAAATGTACGTGCTAAAGATTTAGGAACTGGTAAAGAACAAACAATTACAATCAAATCTTCTTCAGGTTTATCAGATGAAGAAATCGAACGTATGGTGAAAGATGCAGAAGCTAACGCTGAAGCAGATAAAAAACGTAAAGAAGAAGTAGATTTACGTAACGAAGTTGACCAATTAATCTTCACTGTTGATAAAACATTGAAAGATCTAGAAGGTAAAGTAGATCCTAGTGACGTTCAAAAAGCTGAAGCAGCACGTGATGAATTAAAAGCTGCTGTTGAAGCAAACGACTTAGAAGCAATGAAAGTAAAACGTGACGCTTTAAATGAAGTGGTACAAAACTTAACTGTTAAACTTTATGAACAAGCTGCCGCAGCTCAACAAGCAGCAGGTGCTTCTCAAGAAGGTTCAACTGAACATGCATCTTCAAATAACGATGGCGTTGTAGACGCTGACTTCGAAGAAGTAGACTAATATTTGCTAAATTGATAGGGTGTAAGACTACTTAGTGGCCTTACGCCCATATCCTTTGTAAACTATGAAAGAAAAGGAGGGGCAATTCAGTGGCCAAAAGAGATTTATATGAAATTTTAGGCGTATCCAAAGATGCCTCTGAAGCAGATATTAAGAAAGCTTATCGTAGACTATCTAAAAAATACCATCCAGATATTAATAAAGAACCTGGAGCAGATGAAAAGTTTAAAGAAATTGCCGAAGCTTATGAAATCTTAGGGGACGCTCAAAAACGTGCAGCCTATGACCAATACGGACATGCTTCTTATGATCCAAATTCTGGATTTAGTGGAGGCGGCTTCGGTGGTGGCTTTGATGGATTTGGAGGATTCGGCGGTAATGGAAACTTTACTGGTGGATTCGAAGATATCTTTAGTAGTTTCTTTGGTGGTGGAGGTAGTCGTGCTGATCGTGCGAACATGCCGCGTCAAGGGGCCGACCTTCAATATGTCATGGATTTAACATTTGAAGAAGCTATCTTCGGTAAGGAAGAAACGATTCATTACCATCGTAGCGATGAATGTCAAACTTGTCATGGTACTGGTGCAAAACCTGGAACACATCCTACAACATGTTCTAAATGTCATGGTTCAGGTGTGATTAACGTTGAAAGAAATACACCATTCGGTCGTATGATGAGCCAAACCACTTGTGATGTGTGTCATGGTACTGGACAAGAAATCAAAGAAAAATGTCCAACCTGTCATGGTCATGGTCAAGTAGATGAAACTCATAAAGTGAAAGTAAAAGTCCCTGCTGGGGTTGAGGATGGAAATCAAATGCGTCTTCAAGGCCAGGGAGAGGTTGGCTTTAATGGTGGCCCTTATGGAGATCTTTATGTCATCTTCCGTGTCGGCCAAAGTAAGACATTCAAGCGTCAAGGAGCAGATATTTACTATCAACTCCATGTAAACTTTGCTCAAGCGGCTCTTGGAGATGAAGTTGATGTACCAACTGTTCATGGCAAGGTGAAATTAAAAGTGCCTGCTGGAACGCAATCAGGTACAATTCTACGCTTACGTGGTAAAGGAGCTCCAAAACTTCGTGGAACTGGAAACGGTGACCAACATGTAGAAGTTATCGTAGATACTCCTAAGAAACTTACAGATAAGCAAAAACAAGCATTACAAGTATTTGCTAGTGAGGAAGGAACGGAACTTCATAATGGCGAAGAGAACTTCTTCGACAAAATGAAGAACGCCTTTAAAGATACATTTGAATAAATAGAAAAAGAACTTAGCATAACGAAAGCTAAGTTCTTTTTGTTTATTTAGAAATAACAGCAAGGCGACGAATAATTTCTTCGTGCTCAGGATATTTTTCTAATAATTCTTCTTGTGTGTAGAGTTTGAAGTCTTCGTATTCAAAACCAGGAGTAACGCTGCAACTCACAATCGCAAAGTCTTCTTCGTTGTCCGATTCAATAGTAGATCCAAAGACGACTCCAGCAGGTACCGTAAATTGGAGTTTTTGTCCGTTTCCAGGTCCGATTTCAACAGCTTCGTATGTACCATCCGGATGAATCATATGCACGGTTAGCGCGTGACCGTAGTGATAGTACCAAATTTCATCAGAAGAAAGTAGATGAAAGTGAGATGGATTTTGATTCGTTAACAAAAATAGTATAGAGGTAGAAAGTGAACGAATTCGTCCGTCAGGTAGCTTTACTTTTTCTACAGCTTTATAAGTTTGTCTGAAGTAACCGCCTTCCACATGTGGTTCTAAGTCTAATTCTTTAATCCATTCTTCTTTCGTTTTCATAGGAGACCTCCAAGCGTTATTTTCTATTATTATAGCGTAACTTTTTCTACTTGTGAATTGTTGATAGAACAGTAATTATGCTATACTAGTACTATTGGAAAAGAAAGGAGAAGAGTCATGAAAGATAATATTGCTTTAATTGTTTCGAATAAAGATGTTAAGAAAATTAGAGAGTTATTTAATGAGAATTATCCGATTGATATCGCCTTGGCGTTAGAAGAAGTCGATGATGATGTTTTAAAGAATTTCATGTTCTCTATCTCAAATACTAGGTTAGCTTCGATTTTAGAGGTTGCTGAACCTGAATTCCAATTACGCATGCTCGAGAAACTCCCATTTAGACGGGTAGCTTTATTGTTCCAACAAATGTCAAACGATGATGTCGTTGATATTTTAGGGAATTTACCAGTTGGGATTCGTAAACGTTACATCAAAATGATGAAACAAAGTTCTCAAGATGATATTCAAACGATGTTAAATTACGCTCCGGATACTGCCGGAGGGATTATGACAACTGAGTACATTACGGTAAAAGAACACTTAACCGTTGAAGAAACATTATCTAAATTAAGAGAGATTTCTCCAAACTCAGAAGTCATTAACATTATTTTTGTGACGAGTTTACAAAGGAAATTAATTGGTTGGATTGATATTCGCGATTTATTTACGCATGACTTAGACGAGAGTTTGCATGATGTTATGCATACGAATATCATCTCTGTTTTACCAGAAGAAGACCAAGAAGAAGTGGCTCGTATCTCAACAAAGTATGACTTGTCTGTTGTACCTGTAGTCAATAAGCAAAATGTGTTACTTGGGATCATCACAATCGATGATATCGTTCACGTCTTGCAAGAAGAGCACCACGAAGATATGTTATTAATCAGCGGGGTTGAAGGAACAGAACGAATCGGTGGACCTTTTAAAGAATCGATTCGCAAACGGACACCTTGGCTACTAATTAACTTAATTACTGCCTTTATGGCGAGTGCGGTTGTCGGTTTATTCCAAGACACGATTGAACAAGTAGTAGTTCTCGCGGTCGCGATGCCTATTATTACCGGGATGGGTGGGAACTCAGCTTCTCAAACATTAGCACTCGTGATCCAAGAGGTTGCAATTGGTCAATTAACGTGGGAAAAAGACAAAAAGTATGTATTAAATGAGATTTGGCTTGGATTAGTCAACGGAATTATCACAGGGATTTTTGCAGCGATTGCGCTATACATCCCATATCAAAACTTTTTCTTATCGATTATCGTAATTTTAGCGATGGCAATGAACTTAATGGTAGGGGCATTCTTCGGATTCTTCGTACCTTTACTTTTGAAGAAACTAAATCTAGACCCAGCCATTTCATCAACGATTTTTGTAACAACAGCAACAGATGTATTAGGATTCTTTATTTTCTTATACTTAGCTGAATTGTTCTTGCCATTATTATTGTAGTTTGATAGAATGATTTGAATTTTAATGTAGTAGTGTATTAAGGAGTTATTCATGAATTTAGAAGAAATGAAAGAAAGACAGAAGCGCATTCGAAACTTCTCGATTATTGCGCATATCGACCACGGGAAATCAACGTTGGCCGATCGTATTTTGCAAGCGACTGATACTGTTGCTGACCGCGAAATGCAAGACCAATTATTAGACTCAATGGATCTTGAAAGAGAACGTGGGATTACAATTAAATTAAACGCCGTTGAATTAACATATGATGCAAAAGACGGTACGGAATATATTTTCCACTTAATCGACACTCCAGGTCACGTGGACTTCTCTTATGAAGTATCACGAAGTTTAGCAGCCTGTGAAGGTGCGATTCTTGTCGTAGATGCTGCTCAAGGGATTGAAGCACAAACATTAGCGAATGTGTATTTAGCCATCGATAACGACTTAGAAATCATA
>CAURMP010000124.1:0-4505 GCA_963526005.1 uncultured Streptococcus sp.
GTCTTTTGTACTCTAATCCGAGCGGTTGTAGCTGTGGTGCTTCACAATTACAACACGACTATTTTAGCAAAAAAGAACGCCCCCGTCAACTCTAGTGAATAACAGGGGTCGTTTACTTATCGGGCACTCTCAAACAGTGTTTTGAGTGGTTATTTTACACCTTGATATAGCTCTTCAAAAACTTCTTCTACCGGTGTTGTTTGTCCTTTTTCTACTTGTTTAACGGCTACCTTCATCATCTTGTCAAATTCTTCTGTTGTCAGTTCTTCACGTGATTTTGACGCATTTGGGATGGCTACATCAAAGGGAATTCCGTTATTTAGGATAATTTGTCTATAAAACATCTCTATCGCCACTGTTCGCGAAATTCCCAATTCCTCCAAAATTGCTTCAGCTTGCTTTTTGGTATCTTCTTTTATTCTTATATGCACACTTGCAGTTTTTATCTTCGCCATAGTCTCACCTCAATTACTCTAGTACCGTACCTCGATACAATATTCATTCGCCCTCCACCAACTGAATCTGCAATATCTCTTCCACTGCAATGCGGCGGTAGCCTTCTTCTGTCTTCAGCGAGATTTCACTCTCGTATAATTCACTCACTTCGCCAATGAGCGTTTGGCGCATCATCCGATACGGCACCGTAATACTGGCCTGTAACTTCCCAACATACAATTGCGATAGCAACATCCATTTTTCTTCCATCGTCAGCATGCTCGTCTGGTCAGCGCGCTTCTTTTCATCCTTTAGGGACGTCGTATGTTCAGACAGGAAAAATCCCATCCACTTCGCCATGCCGCGATCCTTGTGCTCTCTTGCCGAGCGATACGGTAAATACGCTCTTTCCATTATTTCAAACCGTCTAATCCTCCAGCGGAATGTCCTCCGACTAACTTACTTCTAGCCACCACGCGCGAACCGCCTTCCAGCGCGTTTCCTTTTAAAAGCGAGGTGAATCCGTATTGGTCGCGGACCGTATCAATCGCCGTCTGGAGCCTTTCTTCTTTCTCAACTGCTTCAATATCTTCGAATAGTGAAATGAGTCCAAAGCTTTCTTCGACAAATCCGGAATACCGCACCGCCACATTACGCACCGCACCTCCTTTGTATTTCTTACGAAAGAGTTCCAAGACCACTTCCGATAACACCGAAGTGCGATTCGTCGGGTCAATTTTGCGCTGCGCCTGTATCGACGACAAGCCTTCGTCCTTCGAGTAGCCTACATGAATCGAAACAACCGTCGCCTTCTTCTTAATTCTGCGCATTCGAATCGCCACCTGCTCCGCCATCTCGCGTAGCACGATTTCAATATCTCGCTGGCGAACATAGTTGCGCGGAAGCACTTGCGAGTTCCCGAGCCCTCTTGATTTCGGACGATACGGCACATGCACATTGCTCTCATCGATGCCATTTGCGTGAAACCATAAATCAAGTCCCACGACGCCAAGCGCTTGTTTCAATCGGTCAGGGTTGGCATTAGCCAATTCGCGAATCGAATAAATCCCGAGCGCATTCAGTCGCTTCTCCATCCGCGAACCGATTCCCCAAAAGTCTGTCATTTCCGGAATTCCCCAGACCTTCTCTTCGACATCTTCATACGACCAGTTCGCTCGCATATGCGGAATCTTCTTCGCCTCATTATCGAGGGCTAATTTGGCCAAAAGCGGATTCGCATTCGACATGCCAACCGTCGAGTAAATCCCCGTCTCCTTCCAAATCGCCCGTTGAATATCCGCAGACACCCGGTCGAGCTTTTCCCGTCTAGAGAGCGCATCATCCGGCACAAAATAATTCAGCGACGACGTTAAATCAACAAACCCTTCATCAATCGAATACGGAAAAATATCCTCTGGCCCACCGAAGTTTTGAAACACGCGTTGAATCTGCATGTTCACCTTAATATACTCGTCCATCCGAGGTGGGACGATATGCGTTACCTTCGCCCAGCTTTCGATAAACCGTACATACTGCGGCGTCACTTCGATTCCTTGACGGCGCGCATTGGCATAACTAAACTTGCGTGTTTTGACATCAAAGGGTAATTCATACGCACGACCGACATTGGATTTTCCGAAGACCTTCTTAAACGTTGGAGAGGACGCTAAAATCAAGCCTGCCGAATTATCCGCACGACTCATCACGCACAGCGACGTCTTCAATGGATGAAGCCCCCTCGCCACACATTCCACACTCGCGTAAAAGGACTTCATGTCCACAAAGGCAATGTCGCTTCTCGGTTCCTTCGAATAGTCAAAGCAGCCCATCTTTATCCCTCCAACGGCATAAAGTTTCCAACAATCATTCCTACCACTCGTGGCTCTTCCTCATACGGAGCAAATAAGTCCGCATAGTCTGGGTTAAACGATACTAGGCGTAACCCGTCCTTTTCACGGTACACGCGTTTAATAAACGTCTGACCGTTCCATACCACCGCATAAACCGCGCCATCATAATCGAATCCCGTCTCACGAATGAGCGCCACCGATCCATTGTGGTAGCGTGGTTCCATCGAGTCCCCCGATACCCATGACGCAAAATCATGCGCCAACTCTTCATCGTAGTAAACCGTATCGTAGTCTCGGTCGTTGTAAATCGTCGCACCAATCCCGGCTGACATCTTCTCGTACACATGATACGCGACCAGTTTCTTCTTCATCGGCACCACTTTTGGCGTTTGCTCCTCGGTTGCTAAGGCCTTGACATAGCGCACCGCCTTCTCTTGGTTGGGCGGCGTGAGCGTATGGTATAGTCGCACAATTTCTATTTCTGTAAAATATCCCTTTGGCACAGATAGAAGCTTCTCCAGCTGTTCTACCTTATCCGAAGCTGGCACCTTCACTCCACGCTCCCAAGCAGAATAAGCCTGCTTAGAGACGCCTAGTGCATTAGCGAGCTCTTGTTGCGTGAGTCCTTGCGCCACTCTTCTCTCTTTTAATTTCTCTGGTTGATACATCGTACACCTCCTGCAAATGTGTAAACCTATTTGGTTGATTTCAGTATAAAACAGTCCCTCGCCACTTGCAAGTAGAACGAATACTCAAAAATCAAAATTAACTTATAAGTTAATTTCGGTTGGCGCTTAAAGCCTTCGAATCCTAGCGAATTTGGCCATAAAAGCTGTAATGGGGCACCGGCTTGAGCCAAAGTCTCAAGCTCTACCAAGCTTCAAACTGACTCTACGGGAATTCCCTAGAGTCAGTAATTCACATTGGTTGCCATCCCCCATTACTGCCATTATGGCATCCGCTGGATTCTTCGGTCTTATTTTTTCGAAGTGTAACATATATGCTACATTTTACTTTTTTTCATGCAAAAATGGCGCGAGAAAATTTTATACAGACAGCTCATTTCAACACACTTTAAATCAAACAAATTTTGTATAAGCGTGCTCCTCACTTTATAGAAGATCCCTTTAGAAATGGTTCTCTAGCCAATCGATCACTTGATTGCTGACTACCGTTCGATAAACCAGCTGAATAACTTTTATATCATTCTATTACTAGAATTTTAGGCGATTATATCCTAAAAATTCAGTTTTCGGAATAGATCCAACAAACCCCGTCGAATTTATTTTTCAATTTTTTTGGAGAAAAAAAGAAACGAAGCAACGGCTGGCTGCTTCATTTCTTCTAACGTTTCATTACATTTCTAAGCTAACAAATGAATAAGGAACTAATTCCTCTAGACGTAATTCTAAAATTTCGCCTTTTCCATTCAATAAGAATACAGGAGTATCTGGTCCGCAGAACTCAACCATCACTTGACGACAAATGTTACATGGTGGTAAGAATCCTTCTGTTTCCCCCGCAACGGCAATCGCTAAAATATCGCCTTTACGATAGCCTTGTGAAGCTCCGTAGAAAATCGCGCTACGTTCTGCACAGTTGGTTACCCCAAACGATACATTTTCAATATTCGCTCCCGTAATCACACGGCCATCTTTATATAAAACCGCAGCTCCTACAGGGAATTTTGAATACGGACAGTAAGCATTTTTTAAAACTTCTTTCGCTTGCTCCATCAGAGCCACTTTATCAATTGTTGTCATGGGTTGTACTCCTTTTTTGTGTTGTATTCCTATTATACAGATTTTATAGGGAGTTTCAACATTTCTCCCTGCCAATTTTTTCTAAATTCCGACTTCAGTCCTATGCCAGCGCCCTGCAACTGTGGTACACTAGGGACATTGATGAAAGGAGCTTGATGATGCTACAACTACAACATATTTCAAAAGTTTATCATACAGGTAACCAAGAGTTTCACGCGTTGAAAGATATCTCGATTCGTTTCCGTGAAAATGAGTTCGTCTCGATTCTCGGGCAATCGGGTTCAGGGAAAACCACCCTATTAAATATCATCGGTGGACTCGACCAATACACATCGGGTGATTTACTCATCCAAGGAAAATCAACAAAGCAATTTAAAGACCGCGATTGGGATAGCTACAGAAACCACACCATCGGATTCGTCTTCCAGTCGTATAATCTTATCGGCCACCAAACGGC
>CAURMP010000125.1:0-4461 GCA_963526005.1 uncultured Streptococcus sp.
AGCAGTAAACGATTAGAAAATTTCATTTCAATACCCCCTATATAGTATAGTATATTTTGATAATAAAACTAATTTACCTATTTTTATAGAAAATGTCAATAAAATAAATAGAGAATTTGGAACTTTCAGTCTGATTTGCAATAAATATCCACCGGCTTATGTAAGTTAGACAGAAAATCTAACTTTTAGGGTGCACTTCATGCCTGGCAGTTCGAAACTCTATTTAGTTAAACCCAATGAATCGTTGTGTGATTGTGTAAAGTCCGTTTGACAGTACTTGTACAGGTTTATTGCTCGCCATCGTGATTTTACTTAACGCATTTTTACTAATCAGATGGAAGACTTCTGGATTGGCTTCTTTTAAATCCGCAAGCAAGGCTTTTTTCTTCTCTTGATGCTCTGGTAGTCCGCCCTTATTGAGCAGCGCACAAGAAATCACCGTTGTAATCTCTAAATGGTTTAATAAGTAGTTCTTCAAGACGGTTGGGAATTGCCAATCACTATGGTAATTCGCCATCAATAATTCATTCACGCGAATTTGTTGGTCGATACGGCTAATCATGACTTTCTCGTTCACGGATTGATCTTCACGACCGATAAAGTAACGGTAGAAGTCCACGTTCATGTAGAATAAAGTCTTGCTATATTGAAGCGGTACGAAGACAAACAAATTATCTACATAGAACGTATGCTCTGGCAACTGCAATCCTGATTTACGAAGCAAGTTCATATTGTAAATGAGTGAGTGCATCATCATGTATTTTCCACGACGAAGCGACTTGGCATCATCCCAAGTAAACACTTGATTTTCAGGAAATGCGGAAGTATAGCGCATGATTTTTTTCGTTTTCGCGCCTTCTTTTTCATAGACGAAGTTCGTAATGAACACATCTACTTCTTCGCCTGTTTCCTCGAAGCGTTGTAATTGTTCTAGGATTTTTAAGTATGCACGTACATCCACCCAGTCATCACTATCAACGACTTTGAAGTACTTGCCTGTTGCGTTGGCCATACCTGTATTCACGGCTCCACCATGCCCTTTATTTTCTTGATGGATGGCACGGATAATCGTTGGATAAGCTGCAGCATATTGGTCGGCAATGCGAGCAGTGTTATCTTTAGAACCATCATTAATAATTAAAATTTCAACCTCTTCGCCACCAGCAAGGAGCGTTTGAAGACAATAATGCATATATTCTTGAGAGTTGTAGCATGGGACTGCAATGGTTAATAATTTCATGGGGGTTACCTCTCGTTTCTAGTAAACTTATCTTATTTACTATACCATTTTTTCGGTTATTTTGTCAGTTTGATTCCCTTAATCCTCTTATGAAAAAGCCCTCTCCCATCGGAAGAAGGCTTCGACAATACTGTTGCTTTTTTATGCTTGTTGTTTTTGTTCTCTACGTGCAATCCATGGAAGGACAAGTCCGAGTCCAAGAAGCGCAAATGGCATAATGATATTTGAAATTAAGACAAACCACCATTCAGATGGGTTTTGCGCATAATCTATTTGTGGTACCATTCCGAGAATACATGCAAATGCCGTGAAGGCAAATCCCCATAGTCCCATTAAGAACCCCAGTGTCTTATTGCTAATGTATTTATATTCCGCATTTTTAAATCGATCCCAATGACGATACAAGAACATAAAGGCGACAAATACCCACAAGAAGCACATTGGAGAAACGATGGCGTTCAAGTTTGTCATCCAAACCACAACTGTATCGATTTCCTTAAGACCTAGAGCCGGCATGACAATTAGAGCCCCTGTCAAAATCCCTGTAAGCAAGTATCCATTTCTCAACGTACCGTTCTTTGTACGTGCACGAAGCCAGCGAGGAACATATTCTTCATCGGCACTACCGAGGAAGATTTGAAGTGGCGCATCAATCGATAATGCCAACGTCGCTGTTTGCCCGATAAATTGCGTTAATGCGTAAATCGTTACAAGCATATTCCCTATATTCCAGTGTTTTCCAAGTACGGCAAATGCTTGGTAGGCACCATTTCGCATCAAATCTTGAGGAATGTTATTACTATCAAAAATCATCCCCATCGCAAACGATCCAAAGACCGCACAAATTCCCACCATCACAGCCATCGCAATCATTCCTTTTGGAAATTCTTTGGCTGGATTCTTGAGTTTATGCACATACGGTGACATACACTCTGCTCCTCCGACCGAGAAGACAAGAAGCGCAATCGTTGTGAAGTATGAAAAATCAAACTTAGGAATATACGTTTCAATCTTATCCATATTAGCGGTTGCTAGTTGTAAATCAGGTTTAATAAATGGAACCCCGACTGCTAATAGGATGAACAAAATCGACATCACAAACATGGCAGTTCCTGCAATCGTTCCTAAGAATTTCAACGCGCGAATTCCTTTTGTCGAAACATACAGAACGGCTAAGAAAAAGGCTAAACAGACTGTTACCAGTAGCGGAATCGGCAGTTCATCGATAATTCCTGAGTGCCCTTGGAATACCCATCCAAGGGCAATTAGAATCGTCTGCGGTTTTTGCGCTAAATATGGAATCTGCACCACCCAAAACGTCCATGCGGCAAAATACGCCAGTTTCTTGGTAGACGTATGTTTAATCCAATCACTGACTCCCCCTTCACTATCTTCAAACGTCGAACCGAGTTGTCCAATCATTAATGAATATGGGATAAAGTAAATGACTAAAATAATGAGCCACGATGTAATAACGACAATCCCTTGTTGGGCGAAATTGTTCACAACATTCCCAAGTCCCCACACAAAGTTAAATGCAATGAGGGATATCATCAGCCAACTCAGTTGCTTTTCATTTTTTTCTTCCATTTTTTTACCTCCTAAACCGAATCGCTGATTAATCACTCACTGAATAATGGTTGACCATCAAATTACTTGCACGAAGCAATACCTTATCGAGCAATGCAGCTGTCTTTTCTTCGACGAAATCACTCATTTGTTGATTTTCCACTTCGAAGTCGATTGCTTCCCCTTTTTCAAGTTTGGCATCGACTTGAGCAATCATGGCTTCTCCACGAGACAAAGTATTCTTTTGATAACTTTCAATATCCGCTTGATGTTCCAAATAGTGCGCATCTGCAAGCCCTGCAATTAAGCGACTTGACCAGTAGAAGGAATCCGTTGAAACCTTCGCTGTTGTATTGGCAAAATACGCAGGCGTTGTGTCCACTTGTGTAAAGAATGGTACAGCCGTTGTAAATGGCATTGACCCATACGATACCCACTGAATTCCTGTTGTATCATGCGGACGATTTGGACGAATTTGTAGGATAGCCGTTTGACTCGTACGATTAATCCCAACTGTACGGAAACGACGATTGCTCTTACCATCGCCTTGATTTCCATAAGGGTCATACGGTGTGAATTGGAAATGCGTGCTCATCGATTCTTTCACATCTTCGACTGTAATCTTGCGGTACGGAACGCGTGCCCATGGAATTTCAAAGCTCGTTGGAGATTGTTCCACTTCTGGATTAAACATGCGTTGAATATCCCAAGCACGAGGCGTGTTATATAAGCGGTCTTTGTCGCGTTGGGAACCGAATGCATAACGTGGATTGAATGATTCGCCGTCAAAGTTTAAGTTCAAGTGGTGACGAATCATAAAGTCTTTCAAATCAGGGTCGCACATAAAGTTTTCTTTATTTTCAAAATCAAAGAAGTCGCTGCCGAGTTGATTTGGATTTACGACATACGCATCATCTGGCACACGGCGAGCCATCCAGTGATGTCCACCAATCGATTCTAACCACCAAATTTCATTCACATCGGAAATTGCAATCCCGTTTGATTCATACGTTCCAGCCGTTTCGAGGAAGTGTCCAAGACGTTCAACCCCTTCACGTGCCGTTTTAATATAAGGCAACACTAATGTAAAGATGTCTTCTTCTCCAATCCCTGTTTCCACCAGTGGGTCGGCTCCTAATACACGCGGGTTTGTTGAAATGGTTTCAGTCGCACTTAATGCTACATTATAGGCATTAATCCCCGCAGCACCCCAAATTCCTTCGTTATTGATGGCATTTGGCATGGCCGTATAGCGAACAGGATTGTCTGGTAAGTCTGTTTCAAAGCCTGAAATGACTGCTTTATAGTGACGTGGTTGGTCTTCTGGACGTACGACAATGAATTTCTTTGGAGTAAATTCTCCATTACATGAATCTTCTGTGCGCGCTACTAGCGTTGAACCATCGTAGCTGGCCTTCTTTCCAACAAGAATAGTTGTACATGAATCATGTTCTTGGTCAAATCTCATAAAAATTACCTCCATTAACTTTATTTCTACATCTAAATTATAGTCCTATTCGCGCTATTTCTCAAAGGTCTCAGCACTATTTTTTCTCTGAAATTTCTTCCTAAGGATAGGTAAAAAAGAACCTAGCGTAATGATATGTACCCCCTTTACTGGACAAACCAGTAAAGGGGGTATTTATTATGCG
>CAURMP010000126.1:0-4343 GCA_963526005.1 uncultured Streptococcus sp.
CTTTCCAAGTACTTTCTTCACCAAACGCAAAACGACATAAAATTTCGCTTGTACTACTTGAATTCGTATCTACAAATGAAATGGCACCATAAACATCTCTATCTGGATGGTGGTCGATTTTAATTACTTTCGATGGATCTACTTCAAATGGGCAATCAATACGTGGTGTATTTGCACAGTCTAAAACAATAATCAGTGCAGCATCGAATTGTTCCTGTCTAATTTCATCCATTTCTCCAATATAAGTTAATGAACTTGGCATTTCACCTAATAAATACACTGTTATTTCTGGATAAGTAGCGCGAATAATTTCTCTTAGTCCTACTTGTGAACCAATTGCATCTGGGTCTGGTGATTCATGACGCAAGATAACAATCGAATCTGCTTTTTTAATTTCTGCATCAATCTTTTTAAAAAACTCTGTATAATTCATTTTTTAATATTTCCTTTCATCCAATAATTGGACTGATTTTTATTGTAAATACAACATCTTATAATACTCTTATTTGGGCGTAATTTCAATTTTTCTTAAAGGCTTTCACTGCCTCTTTTAACTCAGCATCCACTTCTAAAATTTGACTCTTTGTAACAGAAGGAATGCCACACGCTAGCGTATGTCCTCCACCGCCGAAAGCTTGCGCAATATGATTCACGGTTGGCCCTTTTGAACGCAAATGAACTCTAAAGGTGCCATCCTCTTGTTCCACATACATACTCCATGCCAGAATCCCTTCAACCGTTCCAGGAACTGAAACTACAAGTGAAGCTAATTGGTCAGTGGCTTGGAAACGTTCAAGCACTTCTTTTGTTAAAACTACACTCGCCATTCCTTCAGGAGACACATCTAGATGCTCGTAAATATACCCTGTCATTCGATTCACGTTCAGCGGTTTTGTAATCATTATATCGGCAATTCCAGCCAAATCTACATCGTGTTGTATCAATTTTGATACAAGTGCAAAAGTTTTTGAAGTGGTTGACGGATATAAGAATCGACCAGTATCCCCGATGATTCCTGCGTAAATCACGTTAGCTGCTGACTTATTCATTTGAAATGGAGTTGCTTCGTCAAAAGCAAACTCTGCCATGATTTCACTGGCACTGGCCGCAGTTGTATCCACATAACAAATCTTTCCGTACGGTGTCACATTTGGATGGTGATCAATCTTAATTACCTCATCTACGTTCACTTCAAATGGACAATTGATAAGTCTCGGTGTAGAACAATCGACAACAATAACAAGAGAGGTATCGAACACCTCTTGAGTGATTTCATCCATGTCGCCGATATACTTCAAGTTTTCTGGCATATCTCCAATAACGTAAACAGATTTTTCTGGATAGGTTGCCTTAATGAGTTCACTTAGACCTATTTGTGACCCTAAAGCATCTGGGTCTGGCTTTCTATGTCTTAATATCACAATTGAATCGGCTTTTTCAATCTCTGTGATGATTTCTTGTAATAATTCTTTGTAATTCATTCTTAGTTTCTTTCCATTAATTGATTTGACATAATTGCTTTAGCAACAATTGAATTTTCCAATAAAACCGAAATATCTAATTTCGATACCTTACGACCATTATCGAGCATTTGAATTTGAATCACAATATGACTTTCGATTGGAATCATCTTCAAATAGTGCATCTCTAATTGTTCAATCACAGTATTTCGTCGTTGACTTCTATGAATAAATTCTTTAGAAGCTACAGAGACCACTTCACATAATACCCCAAAAGAAAGCATCCCAAGGTTATTCGTCATTTGTGGTGTTACCGTAAAGCTGAAATTTGCAGCAGTTGGATTCACTTCAACGATTTCTAAGTTTTCACTCACATCGTCTTCAAAAGTATTCCCAACTTGTGGTTGCCGTTGTGTCAGTTGCATTGCCTTCATAACATCACGTCTTGAAATTATTCCTATTAGTTCCATATTATCTTGAACAACAGGTAACATCTCTAACCCGTTCCAAATCATTGAGTGCGCTACGCTGGCTACAGAAGCGTGTAATTTTGACACAGATGGATTCTTTGTCATCACACGTTCCATCGTCAGAGAATCCGCTTTTCCTAAAATATCTTTAGCAGAAACAACCCCTACTAGTCTGTTTGAATGATTGACAACTGGGAAGCGTGAATTTCCAGTCTTTTGACTCAACTCACGATACTCTTTAACGGTTTGATCCATTTTTAAATAATTCGTGTTTTCGATATCATTATAAATATCCGCGACAATCATGATTTTCTTCTTAATCAATTGATCGGTCATTGCACGGTTGATGAGGCTGGCAACAGTAAATGTATCGTACGTTGTTCCCATCAATGGAATTTTAAGTTCATCGGCTTTTTGAATTAATTGTGGCGTTGCTTGGAATCCCCCAGTAATTAAAACAGCGGCTCCTTGATTCAATGCTAGTAATTGCGCATCTTCACGGTTCCCGATAATCACAAGGGATTCTGGTTGAATATAACGCGTCATTGCATCAAGTGTCATCGCACCAATAACAAAGCGGTTTAAAATTTTATCTAATCCTTTGTGACCACCAAAAACTTCTCCTTCGATGATTTTAATAATTTCACCAAAAGAAAGTTTTTCAAGATTATCCTTTGTTTTTCGTTCAATACGAATCGTTCCAACACGTTCAATGGTTGAAACAATCCCAATATTCTCTGCTTCCTTAATGGCACGATAAGCGGTACCTTCACTCATTTCCATGTTCTTCGCAATTGAACGCACAGAGATTTTCTCTCCCACTGGCAACGATTCAATATAACGAATAATTTGTTGATGCTTTGATGTCATAATATCCCCTCTGTATTAAAAAAATGAAACACCTTACTTAAACTGTACTATTATTGTACTAAAATTTTGCAACAAATACTAGAGTCAAAATAAAAAAACTGGTCAAAAAAGACCAGTTCTATTGCTATTTTATTCTGAAAATGGTGGTATTTCTTCTCCATGAGGACAATGCGTTGGACTTCCTAAGAATTCCGCTAATCGCTCTGTCATTTCAACGGTTGAGGCATGTTCTAGGACTTCAGCTTGATCATGAACAGACTCGCCACTAAACCCTAAAGAATTTACTAGAAAGACTTCCCAGATTTTATGAGAACGAATCAGGCGTTCTGCAACTTTAATTCCCTTCCCTGTTAATTTGGCACCTTTATAACGGATGTATTCGACAGTACCATCATGCACGAGCTTATTTAACATTTCCGTTGTAGAAGCTGCTGAAAGGTCCAGCATTTGATTGATGGCTTTATTCGTAACGAATTCATCTTTACCACCTAATTTATAGATTGTTTTAATGTAATCTTCCTTATTTGGTGTCATAAGCCATCTCCTTTCATTTCCCTAACAGTATAGCATATTTTACGTCTGAAAAACAGAGCAAAGAAAGAGCCTTAGGAAACTCCTAAGACTCTTTAGCTTTTAATCAATTATTTGATACGACCTGGACGTTCTTTGTATCCAAAGTATGCGTCAGCAAGAATTTCTTCCATATCAGCTACCATTGGTAAACGAGGGTTAGCAGGTGAACATTGATCTTCATAAGCAAGCATTGCAATCTCATGGATTGTAGCTAACCATTCTTTGTGGTTAACGCCTTGTGCTTTGAAATTCATTTCGATACCTACAGCTTCCCCTAATTCGTAAACAGCTTTAGCTAAAGCGTCCACTGCTTCCTCAGGAGTTGAAGATGGTAATCCTAACATACGAGCGATGTCTTGGAATTTTTCATCTGCACGGTAGTAGTTGTATTTTGGCCATGTAGCTGCTTTAGCAGGACGAGTACCATTGTAACGAATTACGTAAGGTAATAGAATCGCATTTGTACGTCCGTGAACTGTATGGAAGAATCCACCAATCTTATGCGCCATAGAGTGGCTCATTCCAAGGAACGCATTGGCAAATGCCATACCAGCCATTGTAGAAGCGTTATGCATTTTTTCGCGTGATACGAAATCAGCATTTTTTACACTGCTTACTAAGTTTTCAAATACTAATTTGATTGCTTGTAATGCCAATCCATCAGTATAGTCGTTTGCAAGTGTTGAAGTGTACGCTTCAATTGCGTGAGTTAACACGTCCATACCAGTATCAGCTGTTACAAAGTCTGGAACTGTCATAACTAATGCTGGGTCAACAATCGCAATAGTTGGAGTTAGTGAGTAGTCAGCTAATGGATATTTACGGTTATTCGCTTTATCTGAAATTACCGCAAATGGTGTTACTTCAGAACCTGTACCAGATGTAGTTGGAATACCAACATATTTAGCACGTTCTCCTAATTCTGGGAATTTGAATGCACGTTTACGAATATCCATGAATTTTTGAACTA
>CAURMP010000127.1:0-4298 GCA_963526005.1 uncultured Streptococcus sp.
CAAATCCAACTTGGAGGTGTTTTTATTTAATTCTCATTTACGGGGGTCAGTGCCTAAATCGTTCAAGGTGGTTTTTTTGTATAGAATGAAATGTATCATTTGTGATACGTATCAAAAATGATACATTTTTATTTTTTGAAAAATCGTTTGGAATTTCGTTTGTAAAGTAGTAGCTCGTTCTGGATGAAGCGAGTGACCTTCTAAATAAAGCGAATACGGTACTTCGATTTGAACGGCTTCAATTCTTGCTTGTTTTCCAAAGGTCGCAATAATATTGCCGCCAGAAAATGGAGTATCTACTCGAGTCGTTAATCCTTCTTCATGAAAGGGAACTTGGAGCTTCTCCAATGTGTCTGGGCTTAAAGTTTGTTTCTTGCGCGTTCCTAAAATAATGTCGGTTGTTTTAAAAAGCTTATCATCATAACTATGCAAATCGACCAACAACACTCGTTTATGTTGTTCTGACTTTTCGTTCAATAGATTTTCTAAATGAAGGTAGTAGGGCGTGTAATACCGCTCCAACCAATCGGATTGTTTTTGTTTCGAAGGATAGTTATTAAATAGCAGATTTCCCTTTTCATCTATTCTTGGAATAATGGGCTGTGTTGCTTTTCCTGCGCGTGGTTTAAAACGATTCACGTCTACAATATAGCGAGAAACGGTAGCCGCTAGAGTTGTCTCGGAAAGTGGGGCCACAAGTTCTAGAAGAGTCCAGTCCGTATGCTCGCGCTTGGCTCCTAGATTACAAAGCGGGGCAATGTCTTGTGGGATATCCGTTCCACTATGAGGAATCGAAATCACAAGAGGGGAATTTGACTGTTCGTGAATAACTTGCACAGGGGCACCTTCTTTCGTTTTTCAATATTCCTAGTATAGCAAACGAACCGGAGATTGTGTATAATGGATACTATCGAAAAGGAGTGACGATTATGGCTGAAATTAAATTAGTACCAAGAAGTGAAGTAGATCCTTCTATTACATGGGATATGACTTTACTTTATCCAAGCGACGAAGCATTTTATGCAGAGTTGGAGAAATTAAAGAAAGAAATGAAAGCTTTCAAAGAAAAATACGAAAACCAATTAGGTGACTTAGAAGTATTAGATGAAGCGATCCGCAAGTATGAAGCGATTGAATTAGCAGTATACCGCGCTTCTCATTATGCAGAATTACCAATGACGGTTGACCGCTTGAATCCAAAAGTGGTGGAAAATGCGACAGCGTTTGAAGCAGTCAGCGTATCATACGCTGAAAACATGAGCTTTGTGATGACAGAATTGATTTCATTAGACGAAGCCTTCTTAAATCAATTCGTAGCAGAGAAGAGACCAGACTTAGCTTACTTTGTTGAAAAAGTGATTCGTCAAAAGAAACATACGCTCTCAAAAGATGCAGAACAAGTGTTATCAAACTTAAGCAGCTTACCAAGTTTCTATCAATTATATGAAGTAACAAAACACGAAGATATGCAATTCGAGTCATTTGAAGCAAATGGAAAGACACTTGAAAACAGCTTCGTTTTATACGAAAACTTACATGAAATGGATCCTGACAAAGAAGTGCGTCGTGCTGCGGCTAAGAGCTTCTATAAAACATTGAATGCCTATAAAAATACAGTTGCCAATGAATACATTTCTCAATTGAAGAAAGAAAAAATGATGGCAACAATGCGTGGTTATGATAGCGTGATTGACTATTTATTAGACGAACAAGATGGAGACCGTGAATTATACGACCGTCAAATTCGTATGCTCATGACAGACCTAGCACCTCATATGCAACGCTACATTAAATTGCTAGCGAAAGAGCACGGCATTTCTGATATGCAATTCATGGATGCAAAAATCAACTTGGATCCAGAATTCGAAGTGGATATGACGATTGAAGAGTCTCGCGAGTACTTGAAGAAAGCTCTAGGTATTCTTGGCGAAGACTATAAAGCAATGATTGATGAAAGTTATGACAAACGCTGGACAGACTTCCCACAAAACATCGGTAAGAGCACTGGTGGATTCTGTGCGACAGTTCCTAATGTTGCCGGATTTATCCTATTATCATGGACAGGTAAAATGAACGAAGTATTTGTGTTAGCGCACGAATTAGGGCATGCATACCACTTCATGTCAACAGGGAAACATCAATCGATTTTAAACAATGAATGTTCATTATACTTCGTTGAAGCTCCTTCAACATGTAATGAAGTGATTGTTTCAAACTACTTACTAAAAACAAGCACAGATGCTCGTTTCAAACGTTGGGTCATCAGCAATATGATTAGCCGTACTTATTTCCACAATATGGTAACGCACTATATGGAAGCTGTATACCAAGATCGTATTTACAAGATGATTGATAATAACGAAATGTTAAACGCGGACGTATTATCAAACGTGAAAAAAGAAGTGATGCAAGAATTCTTCGGAGACAGCCTTGTTGTAAACGAAGGGGCAGAGTTAACATGGATGCGTCAACCTCACTACTATATGGGATTATATCCATATACGTATTCAGCTGGTCTTACAATCGGTACTGCAATTGCGAACCAAATCGAAGAGAACCCTGAACACGCTAAAGTGTGGTTAGATACTCTATCTAAAGGTGGAAGCATGTCTGCTAAAGACTTAGCAATTCACGCAGGATGCGATGTTTCAACAGATGAACCATTGAAACAAGCGATTGCTTACGTTGGACATTTAGTAGACCAATTAGAAAGCTTAACAGCAGAATTAAAAGCATAATCATAGTAAACAAAAACGCGCTACAACCGTAGCGCTTTTTTTCTATTTAATAGGAACAAAGATAAAAACGATAGGACTAACTCAACATAAAGCTAGTTCTTTTTTAAAATGTTCAAATAACTTCATGTGCTTTTCTTTGTTCGATATTTTTACCAAAGAATTTCGCATTGAGCGCCTACCGTATCTTGGAATGATTCGACAGGAGCTTGATTGGTTACGATATAATCAATCGCGTTGTAATTCGATAGTTTAAAGTAATGACTCGTATTGAATTTCGAGTGGTCTGCAAGCAGGATAGCCATATCGGAATTCGCAATCATCTGTTGTTTAAAGAGAGCCTGGCTATGATTGGCCTCGTAAGCAGCAAAGCGGTCGAGACCACGGCAGCTCATAAAACAAATATCTGCATGGAAGTTATTGATAAAACTCGTCGCAAAATCTCCCAAAGCCGAGTTTGTTCCATAGCCGATATGTCCTCCGCAAAAGAACAAGGTGATATTTTCATAATTGTTCAACCTACGTGCAATTTCAATCCCATTTGTAATGACACGTAAATTTTGAAGAGTTCCTAAGTGAGGTGCGAGCGCGGCACAAGTAGATGAACTATCGATAAAAATCGATTGGTTATCTGTTAAGAAAGTGGAGGCCGTTTCTGCAATTTGTTGTTTTCCCTGAGTTTCTTCATGGCTTCTGCTATCGTAAGCGTATTCAATATTGTTTGTAGTAACAAGTCGAACTTCGCCATGAGATCGTATAATCTTTCCTTCTTTTTCTAGTTTAATCAGGTCACGCCTCAGTGTAGAGGTGGAGCAGTACATCAATGCTTCCAATTGGAAGGTAGAGATGATTTTCCTTTTCGCGAGAATGTCCATAATACGAGACATTCGCTCGAAGCATACCATAATAAAACCCCCTAGTTGAACGATTTTGAACATTTATGAACAAATTATAGCACAAATCCTGAAGGATGTTCAATAGCGCTTCCACATATTGTATCCGCTTTCTCTAATTGCTAAGATAGAAATCAGAAAGGGATGATACTATGACTTTTGATGAACAAGTAGTACGCGAACAAATTTGTGACGTGTGTCATAAAATGTGGCAACTAGGATGGGTTGCTGCTAATGACGGAAACGTTTCAGTTCGCATTGATGAGGATACCATCATCGCAACACCAACAGGTATCAGTAAGAGTTTTATCACTCCTGAAAAACTCGTTAAATTAAATATGAAAGGAGAAGTGATTGAAGCCAACGAAGGTTTCCGTCCTTCAAGCGAAATTAAAATGCATATTCGCTGCTATGAAGAACGAGACGATGTGAGAGCTGTTGTTCACGCTCATCCACCAATTGCAACTGGATTCACATTAGCACATATTCCATTAGATACTTATTCACTAATTGAAAGTGCGATTGTTATCGGTTCAATTCCAATTACACCATTCGGGGTTCCTTCAACAATGGAAGTTCCAGATGCGATTACACCATACTTACAAGAACACGACGTGATGTTACTTGAAAACCATGGTGCATTAACAGTGGGTAGTGATGTGATTACAGC
>CAURMP010000128.1:0-4191 GCA_963526005.1 uncultured Streptococcus sp.
TCTTTATTGTACCTTCTTTAATTTAATTGGTGCTTTAATCGTCGCTTTTATTTTTGCAATCGTACAAGCCGTTTTTTGCAACCGTGCACAACGCAATAATCCTGTAACGACTCAAGCTACAACACAAACAGCTGTTGCAGCAGAAACGACTGTTGCTACAACGACAACTACAGCTCCAGAAGTGACAAGTGTTACTTATTCATATGCGAACGGAAATGCATTGTACTATATTGCGAATGTAAGTAAATTCCCATTAGACGTGAAAGTACTCAATGAAGCAAGAAATGCTTTATGGGCACAAATTTCAGCGGATGGTAAAGTTGTGGCAGACGGCGTTCCAGCAACAAATCAAACAGTGACTGGTTCGATTCCTGAAGGAACAACAACGATTCGTATGGACTTTGGATATACTCCATTAGGTACAATTACTGTTGGTGGTGTTGAATTGAAGATTCCTGAAGGTTCAAACGCTACAAGAATTTATATCACGATTCAATAGGAGAATTGCGATGAATTTACCGAATAAATTAACCGTATTGCGAATTTTCATGATTCCGGTGTTTATCATCCTCATGTGTTTGCCAAGTGAAGCGCTCGGTGTGATGAGTCTTGTAGGCTCTCAAATCAGTGTAGTTCACTTCTTGGCGATGATTATTTTCGCAGTAGCTAGTTTTACAGATTATCTTGATGGATATTTAGCACGCAAATACAAATTAGTGACAAACTTTGGGAAGTTCGCTGATCCTTTAGCAGATAAAATGCTAGTGATGACCGCATTCATTATGCTTGTGTCATTTAACTTAGCTCCTGCTTGGGTTGTGAGTATCATCGTTTGTCGTGAATTAGCAGTAACAGGGCTTAGACTATTACTGGTGACAGATGGCGAAGTCATGGCAGCTGCTTGGCCAGGGAAAGTAAAAACCGCTACTCAAATGTTGGCGATTATTTTCCTATTAACAGATGATTTGTTCTTTAAGGCCATTGGAATTCCAATCGGACAAATCTTACTTTATAGTTGTTTAGTATTTACAATCTATTCAGGTTTGGATTATTTTGTAAAGAATCGACATGTATTTGCGGATTCATTTACTAAAACAGAATAACAAACGAAGCCTGAAACAGTTGTTTTGGGCTTTTATTTTTACAAAAGAGTGTTAAGGAAGGCGAAATTATGAATGCAGAAATCATTGCAGTTGGTACAGAGTTACTAATGGGGCAAATTGTGAACACGAATAGTGCATACCTAGCTCAAGAATTAGCTAAAAACTCGATTCCAACTTACTATCAACAAGTGGTTGGTGATAATGAAGAAAGAATGTATGAAGCGATTGAATTAGCCGCTTCAAGAAGTGAATTGATTATTTTATCTGGAGGTCTTGGACCAACAACAGATGATATCACTAAACAAGTATTGGCGCGATTTTTAAATGTGCCACTTGTTGAAGATGAGGCAGCTCTTCAGAAAGTGATTGATTTTCATGTGCGTTCTCATCGCGACATGAGTGAAAATAATCGTAGACAGGCACTAGCTTTTGAGGGCGGGACTGTTTTTAAAAATCATAATGGACTTGCAGTTGGTTGTGGTTTTGAAAAAGATGGCCGTCAATTCATTGTTCTACCTGGACCACCAAATGAATTAAAAATGATGATGCAAAAAGAAGTGTTGCCTTTCTTACGTAAGAAAGTGGGCAAAGTGGATTTATTCGAATCTCGTTACTTACGTTTCTTTGGAATTGGGGAATCACGCTTAGTGACCATCCTAGAAGATTTAATCGAGGGACAAACAAATCCAACGATTGCACCATATGCCGGTAAATTCGAAGTAATGCTTCGCTTAACCGCTAACGGGAAAACAGAAGAAGAGTGCACAGAACTTCTTGACGGAATGGAACTTCTAATTCAATCGCAAGTAGGAGAATTCTTCTATGGATATGGAGACCACAATACATTACAAGAAGTGACTGTTGAGTTATTAAAAGAATCAGGACTCACAATTGCCTCTGCTGAAAGTTTAACAGGAGGACTGTTTGCAGCAAGTG
Source organism: uncultured Streptococcus sp. (assembly GCA_963526005.1). GTDB lineage: Bacteria > Bacillota > Bacilli > Lactobacillales > Aerococcaceae > Granulicatella. The sequence goes on from CAURMP010000128.1 coordinate 2,040, forward strand.
TCGTGGCGTTCGAAGGAAGCTCCGCCTATTTCCAAGGAGGAACAGTCGCTTATCAAAGAGAGGCTAAAGAAACGCAACTAGGAATCGACAGCACTTTGCTCGATCAATTTGGAATGGTCAGTGCAGAATGTGCTAAAGCGATGGCCGAACAAGCAAGACTCCATTATCAAAGCGATTTGGGAATTTCATTTACAGGAGTCGCTGGACCAAGTGAAATGGAAGGAAAAGAAGTCGGAACGATTTTCGTGGCATTAGCGTCTCAAACAGATGTAGAAGTGTTAGAATTACATCTTGCACGTACTCGTAACGACAACCGTGAATTCGCGGTACAACATGGTTGGAATTTACTTAGAAAATATTTATTAAAACAAGTTCGAACAAAATAAGAACAAATGTTCGCATATTGCTTGCGCATGGAATAGAACATAGTGTACAATATGTTTGACTTAAAATTCGTGGAGGAATTAAAACATGGCAGAAAATGAAAATCGTCAAAGAGCATTGGAAGATGCGCTAAAGAAAATTGAAAAGAGCTACGGTAAAGGTGCCGTAATGAAATTAGGAGAAAAAGTAGATACACAAATTCAAACAGTATCTTCAGGGTCTCTTGCATTAGATATCGCATTAGGTGTAGGTGGATTCCCTCGTGGACGTATTATCGAAGTATACGGACCAGAATCTTCAGGTAAAACAACAGTGGCATTACATGCTGTTGCGGAAGTTCAAAAACGTGGTGGAGTAGCAGCGTTTATCGATGCTGAGCATGCTCTAGATCCAGAATACGCAAAAGCTTTAGGTGTAAACATTGATGAATTACTATTATCTCAACCAGATACAGGGGAACAAGGATTAGGAATTGCGGATGCTTTAGTATCATCAGGAGCCGTTGACATCGTTATTGTCGACTCAGTTGCTGCGTTAGTTCCACGTGCCGAAATTGATGGCGACATGGGACAATCTCACGTAGGTTTACAAGCTCGTTTAATGTCTCAAGCATTACGTAAATTATCAGGTTCAATTAACAAAACAAAAACAATCGCAATCTTTATCAACCAAATCCGTGAAAAAGTGGGCGTTATGTTCGGAAACCCTGAAACAACACCTGGTGGACGTGCGTTGAAATTCTACGCGACTGTTCGTTTAGAAGTACGTCGCGCAGACCAAATCAAACAAGGTACTGAAATTTTAGGGAACCAAACTAAAATCAAAGTTGTTAAAAATAAAGTGGCTCCACCATTTAAAACAGCTGTTGTGGATATTATGTACGGAGAAGGAATTTCTCAACTTGGGGAATTACTCGATATGGCAGCAGACCTCGACTTCGTGAAGAAGAGTGGTGCATGGTACGCTTATAACGACGAGAAGATTGGTCAAGGTCGTGAAAATGCAAAAGCATACTTGGCAGACCATCCAGAAGTCGTTGCCGACTTGAACCAAAAAGTTCGTGCTCACTACGGCATTGGAGTAGCAGCTCCTGTCGAAGTGGAAGAAGAAGGACAAACAAGTTTATTAGACTAATCAATGAAAAGAATCGAGCGCTTCAGTTCGATTCTTTTTTTATGCAAAGTTTACTAACTGCTTAAGGTTTCATAAGATTGCTAGCATTTTACATTAAAATAATGTACTCTTATGGTTGGTATAATTTAAGAAAGAGGATTTTTCAATATATGTTTAAAAGAAAGCCTTATGTAGGCCTGAGTGATAAAATTCGAAATCAGAAAAATTCGCAACAAATTCTCTTGGAAAGTTCATCTTGGTTAACGATTGGGAATATCGTCTCAAGATTACTTGGAGCACTATATATCATCCCTTGGGGAATGTGGATGGGTGCCGATAGGGATAATGCGAACTACCTATATTTTATCGCCTATAATATTTATGCTTTAGTATTACAAATATCAACGGCAGGGATTCCTGTTGCGATTTCTAAAATCGTAGCGGATAACCAAGCAAGAAGAGACTATAAAACAAGTTGGCGCTTGTTCAAAGGTACCATGCTCTTTATGACATTCCTTGGAGTGGTCTTTGCGGCGGGGATGTATTTCTCAGCACCGCTATTTGCTAAAGGGGTTACTCCAGAAGAAGTCGCGGACAGTATTATGGTTATCCGTTCGCTAACGCCTGCGGTACTCATTATTCCACCGCTTAGCTT
>CAURMP010000129.1:0-4080 GCA_963526005.1 uncultured Streptococcus sp.
AATTCGTTCGTGGAATGTTAGAACAAACAAAACCTTCAACATTCACTGAATTACTTCAAATTTCTGGTTTGTCACACGGTACGGACGTATACCTTGGAAATGCCGAAGAGTTGATTCGTCTTCATAATATCCCGCTGGCCGACGTTATCGGTTGTCGTGACGATATCATGGTATATTTAATCCATAAAGGCGTTGAAGAAGGGATTGCCTTCAAAATCATGGAAGGGGTTCGTAAAGGGAAAGGAATTCCTGACGACTTCCAAGCGATTATGAGAGAAAACAATGTACCAGAATGGTATATTCAATCTTGCTTAAAGATTAAATATATGTTCCCGAAAGCCCATGCGGCAGCGTATGTTTTAATGGCGTTACGTGTAGCTTGGTTTAAGGTACATAAACCATTGTTATACTACTGTGCTTATTTCTCAGTTCGTGCGCAAGATTTCGATATCGTTGCAATGTCGCAAGGGAAAGAGATGATTAAGAAACGTATTAAAGAAATTCGTGAAAAAGGAATGGAAGCAAGTACAAAAGAACAAAACTTATTAACCGTTCTCGAATTAGCCAACGAGATGGTTGAACGTGGTTTCCACTTCAAGATGGTCGACGTGGATAAATCTGAAGCAAGTAACTTTGTGATCGAAGGTGATTCACTCATTGCTCCTTTTAGAGCGATTCAAGGATTAGGGTTAAACGTAGCCAATAAGATCGTTGAAGCAAGACAAGAACAACCATTCCTATCGAAGAAAGACTTAGCAACACGTGGTAAAGTGTCTAAGACACTGATTGATTACATGACGGAAAATAAAGTCTTAGACCACTTACCAGACGAAAACCAATTATCACTGTTTGATGATTTGTTCTAATGATACAATAGTTGGTGTTTTAACAAAGTTTATGTTATACTAACAAAGTAGAATAGTAGTTGAGAGGAGAGTGAGCGGAAACGCTCACTCTTTTTATCGACATGGACTCAAGTAGCAAGGAGGTTGAGGCTATGAGTAAAGTAACTGAGACGGTAACAGAGCTTACTAAAGAGGTCATCGAAAAAGAAGGCTTTGAGTTATTCGACTTAGAATTTGTAAAAGAAGGAAAGAATTGGTTTCTACGTTTTTACTTAGATAAACCAGGAGGAATCGATTTAGATGACTGCGCGTTTATGAGTGAAAAATTTAGTGAAATTCTTGATGCGCAAGATCCAGATCCAATTCCACAAGCTTACTTCTTAGAAGTTTCTTCACCAGGTGCAGAGCGCCCATTAAGAAACGAGGAAGAATTAAAAGCAGCCATTGGTTCATACGTACACTTATCGTTTTATCAAAACGTTGAAGGTGAGAAATTCCTTGAAGGAACTCTTCTTTCAGTCGATGAAGAAACGGTAACGTTGAAAGTACAAATCAAAACAAGAACAAAAGAATTTACAATTGATCGTAAGAATATTGCAAAAGCACGTCTTGCAATCAAATTCTAAGGAGTAAAGGAGTAAACACATGAGTAAAGAAATGCTACGAGCATTAACTGTTCTCGAAGAAGAAAAAGGAATCTCTAAAGATGTTGTTATCACAGCTTTAGAAGCAGCGTTAGTGTCTGCATATAAGAAAAACTACGGACAAGCTCAAAACGTAGAAGTTGAGTTTGATCAAAAGAAAGGCAATATGCATGTATATGCAGTTAAAGAAGTTGTTGAATATGTATTCGATTCAACTCTTGAAGTTAGCCTTGAAGAAGCACATGCGAAAAATAAAGCGTATGAAGTTGGCGATAGAATTCGTTTCGAAGTAACTCCTAAAGACTTCGGACGTATTGCTGCTCAGACAGCAAAACAAGTGATTATGCAACGTCTTCGTGATGCTGAACGTACAAACATCTACAATGAATTCATCCAATATGAAAATGAAATCATGACAGGTGTTGTTGATCGTCAAGATTTCCGTTATGTATATGTGAACCTTGGACGTATCGTTGCAGGAATGGCCAAACAAGACCAAATCCCAACGGAAGAGTACTTACCTGATCAACGTATCAAAGTTCTAGTTTCTAAAGTAGATAACACTACTAAAGGACCTCAAATTTTCGTAAGTCGTACTCATCCAGATTTATTAAAACGTTTATTTGAACAAGAAGTTCCTGAAATTTACGATGGCGTTGTAGAAATCGTTTCTATCGCTCGTGAAGCCGGTGACCGTGCTAAAGTAGCCGTTCGTTCAAACGATGCTAATTTAGACCCAGTTGGAACATGTGTAGGACCTCGTGGACAACGTGTTCATAACATTGTTGAAGAATTAAACGGTGAAAACATGGATATCGTTGAATGGAACGAAGATCCAGCAGTTTATATCAAAAACGCATTAAACCCAGCTCAAGTAATTAAAGTTGAATTTAATGATGATAGCAATGGTTGTATCGTTGTTGTTCCAGACCACCAATTATCACTTGCAATCGGTAAACGTGGTCAAAACGCACGTCTAGCTGCGAAATTAACAGGATATCGTATTGATATTAAATCTGAAACTGCTTATGAAGATTATTTAGAAAATTTAGCAAATCCAGTCGTTGAAGAAACAGAAGAAGGTTCTTCTGAAGAAGAATAGAATACTGGAGGTGCACGATGAAAAAGAAAAAGATTCCGATGCGCCGTTGTATCGCTTCAGGTGAAATGATGCCGAAGAAAGAGTTGGTCCGTATTGTTCGTAATGCTGAAGGTGTTGCACAAATCGATCCAACTGGTAAAGTAAACGGCCGTGGTGCGTATATTACTCTTGAACCTACTTTAGTTGAGAAAGCTTGGAAAAATCGTCTGTTTGAAAAACAATTAGAAATTGAGATTCCAGATGCATTTTATGAAGAACTTCTCGCTTATGTAGAACATCAAAAAGCAAGAAAAGAGTTGTTTAGTGATGGAAGAGCTCGTTAAACAAAGAGCTTTGAATCTACTTGGAATGGCAACAGCTGCTCGTAAACTCATTAGTGGCGAGGAGCAAGTCATCCAAAGTATTCAAAGACAAAAAGGAAACTTAGTGATTTGTACCAAAGATTGTAGTGCAAACACGGTTAAAAAAATCAAAAACAAATGTGAATATTATGAAATTCCTTTTGTTCAGCAATTTGAAACAGATGAATTGTCTTTAGCAATTGGCAAAAGACGTTCTATCGTTTTAGTTGATGATCGAGGGTTTACAAAGAGTCTACTGAAGATGAAGGGATTTAACGATATGAACGAATAGGAAGGTGAGACTATGTCGAAAACTCGCGTATACGAATTAGCGAAAGAATTAAACGTGGCTAGTAAAGAAATTATTGAAAAAGCAAAAGAAGTAGGTATTTCATACAATAGCCATATGTCTACTATGGAAGAAGCTGAAATCTCAAAAATTAAAGGAGCTTGGAATTCTAAGCCAGCTGCTAAACCAGCACCAAAAGCTGAAAAGAAAGAATCAAAACCTGCTCCAAAACAAGAAGTGAAAAAAGCTGAACCTAAAAAAGAAGTAGAAAAAGGTCACGCTCCTAAGAAAGAATTTACAAAGAGAGAAGACCACAGTCCAAAACAAGGACAACACAAACAAAATCAAGAACGTAACCATTCTCAAAATCAAAGACGTCATGAACAAAACGATAAGAGAAATCAAGAACGTCCAAATCAAAAGCAACAAAATGCGAATGGTAACCGTCCTTCATTTAAGAAAGAACCAGCACGCACTGAAGCTCGTTCAAACCAACAAGGACAAGCAGAACGTCCACGTAACAATCAAAAACAAAACAACAATAACGATAGTTTCGAATCACCAAGAAACAATCGCAATAACGACAGAAGAAACCAACAACGTTTTAACGATTTTAACAATGATGGTTTTAGCAAGAAAAATCGTAACCAAAAAGGTAAAAAAGGAAACCGTCGTGAAGAACAAAAAGCGAAGCCAGCTGTTCCAGCACGTAAATTCCACGAATTACCAGAAGTATTAGTATATACAGATGGAATGACTGTTGCTGAATTAGCGAAGAAAATCAAACGTGAACCAGCAGAAATTATCAAAAAATTATTCCTATTAGGAGTAATGGCGACATTAAACCAAGGTCTATCTA
>CAURMP010000130.1:0-4046 GCA_963526005.1 uncultured Streptococcus sp.
AAACCAGTGAAATTTAGTGAAGCTGCAGCTAAATTACAAGAAAAAGGTTATGTTGAATATACAGAATAAACTCAACCAAATAAACAGCACCAAAGACACTCCTTAGCCGTCCTTGGTGCTGTTTTCTTGTTTAAAATTTGAGATGTAACAAAAATGTGACGTAACATTTTTGTTACATCTTCTTTTGTATCATTTATGATACGTATCATAAATGATACGTGATTATCAAATATGGTAATTATCATATATGATAATTTCATCGTCTCTCCTTCTCTAGCGAGCGTAGAAGAAGTATTAGCACTTTATAAACTAGCACAATAAAAAAGTACGAAGATTATTTTATGTATAAAAACAAAGATTACCTTGGTTTCTATAATAACAACAATAGCGAGTGTAATCGATGCGAATTAGATTCTCTTGAAAATTTATTTTCTAGAGAATCTTTGAGGCTCGGTAGGAACTGAGACGCAAGGCTCAATCCGGTACAGCTATTGTCGTTATTATGAAGATAACCGAAGGTAATCTAAGTTTTTTATAGTACTACATAAAATAATCTTCGTACTTACTTTATTTTATCGAATAGATACGTTTTCTAAAGCAACTAATGCTTCTTCTACGCGAGTCATGGCGGACTTAATAACATCCTCCTCCAACGTCGCATTGCGGTTCACAAACAATAATGAATACGCTAATGATTGGAATCCTTCTGGCACGTGTTCCCCTTTATAAACGTCGAATAACGTTACTTTTGATAAGAACTCACCAGCGTTTGCACGGATCACATCTACTAACTCAGCATGTGTTAATGAAGTTGGTGCTAAGATCGCAATATCGCGCGTCATGCTTGGATATTTCGCAACAGATTGAATCACTGCTTCTTGTAAGTTAGCTGCAAGTAATGGTTCCACATCTAACTCGAAGACGAATGTGTCTTGTAAGTCTAATGCTTTTTGAACGGTTGGATGAACTTTACCGATTAAACCAATCGCTTCGCCGTCTAAAAGAATGCGCGCTGTTTGTCCTGAGTGTAATTCTTCGATGTCTGTTAAAGGTTCGAAGCGGACGCGATCTAAGCAGTCAAGTTGCGCGAAGTACTCTTCTAGAATTCCTTTTACCACATAGAAATCAACTTTCTCTGCTTTATGGTTCCAGTTCGCACTTGTCACGTCTCCTGTTAAAATACCCGCAATGACTTCGTTCTCGATGAAATCTTCATTGCCAGCAGCACCTAGTTTGAACACACGGCCTGCTTCGAATAATTTCACGTTGTTTTGTGAACGAGCTACATTGTATTGAACGGCTTCTAATAAACTTGGTAATAGTGATTGACGTAATTCGCTACGATCTTCACTCATTGGCCAGCTTAAACGCACGCTTGTTGCGTCTTTCTTCGTAAACCATTTTGATTTTTCTGGAGTTGTTAACGCATAAGTGTACGCTTGTGAAAGTCCAGCACCTTGCATGAATTGACGAGTGTAACGGATGAAGCGCTGTTTGTCTGTTAAGCCACCCACTGTACTTTCAGTTGTTGGTAATGTTGCAGGAATCTTGTCGTATCCGTAAATACGTCCTACTTCTTCCACTAAGTCTGCTTCGATAGAAATATCAAATCTCCATGCAGGGATTGTCACATCGAAACGTGTTCCTTCTACAGTTGTTGGATATTCTAATTGCGCAAATACTTGTTTCACTTCATCTAGTGTTAAACTTGTTCCTAAAACGTGATTTAAGCGTTCTAGAGTGATGCTCACAACTGGTAATTCTAAATCATAGCTTTGTGCAGAAGCAAAGGCCTCTTTCACTGTTCCGCCGCCAAGTTCAGCAATCAATGCTGCAGCTCGTTTTCCAGCTTGAACGATTGTCGCTTTGTTAATGCCCTTTTCAAAACGAGCACTAGACTCGCTACGTAAGTTATGTTTTTGTGATGCTAGACGAACCGCTTTAGGATCGAATAAGGCTGCTTCTAATAAGACTGTTGTTGTCTCGTCAGAGATTTCAGTGTCTAAACCACCCATGACCCCAGCTAATGCGACTGGTTGGCCGCCTGAAGTAATCACGATTTCGTTTTCTAATGTACGTTCTTCACCATCTAAAGTCACTAATGTTTCGCCTTCTGTTGCGCGACGAACATGGATTTCTTTTTCAGGTAATTTATTGTAGTCAAATGCATGAAGCGGTTGACCGTATTCCATTAAAATGTAGTTTGTTACGTCTACTAAATTATTGATTGGTCGAACGCCTGCTGCGATTAAACGGTTTTGCATCCATTGTGGACTTGGAGCCACTTTAACGCCTTCAATTAAGAATGCGTGGTATGCAGGAGTGTCAGCTTCGTTTTCTACAGAAACTTTAACAACTCCTGGGATTTCAGAAGACGTTCCTTTTTCGAATGCATCTGGTTCTAAATTGTTCTTCAAGTTGTAAATCGCACCAATTTCGTGAACAGAACCGCGCATACTTAACGCGTCAGAACGGTTTGCAGTGATGTCTAGTTCCACAATCGCTGAATCAAGCGCTAAGGCATGAACGGCGTCGCTTCCCACTTCAATGCTGTCATCTGTGAAAACGTAAATCCCATCTTCGTATTCTTTTGGTACTAAGTTACTTGGCACACCGATTTCTTGTAAGGAACAAATCATCCCTTGAGATTCTACGCCACGTAATTTTCCACGTTTAATTTTATGACCACCAGCAATGCGTGCACCGTGAGTCGCCACGATAATCTTTTGGCCTGCTGCGATATTTGGAGCGCCACACACGATTTGAAGCGGCTCGTCTTGTCCTACTTCTACTGTTACAACGTGTAAGTGGTCTGAATCTGGATGGTCAACGACATCTGTTGCTAAACCAACCACTAGTCCTTTTAAGCCTTCGCCTGGAACCGTTACGCTATCGACTTCGATCCCTGTACGAGACATTTTTTCTCCTAATTCTTGAGGAGTGATTTGTGATAAATCAATATATTCATTTAACCATTCGTATGATAATTTCATGTTCTTCCTCCTCTTATGATTCTTTCGTAAATTGGCTTAAGAAACGCACATCGTTTGTATACAATGAACGAATATCATCAATTCCATATTTCAACATTGCAATACGGTCTTGACCTAACCCGAAGGCAAATCCACCGTAGACAGTTGAATCCACACCGGCAGCTTCAAGGACGTTTGGATGTACCATCCCACTACCTAACACTTCAATCCAACCTGTTCCTTTACATACAGAACAGCCTTCGCCACCACATTTGAAGCAGCTAATATCCACTTCTAGAGATGGTTCAGTGAATGGGAAGTAACTTGGACGAAGACGCACTTCACGGTCTTCCCCGAACATTTCTTTGGCAAATGCCGAAAGAGTTCCTTTTAAGTCTGACATCGTAATATGTTTATCGATAACAAGACCTTCGATTTGATAGAACTGATGTGAGTGAGTCGCATCATCGTTATCACGACGGAATACACGACCCGGACTTAACATCTTCAATGGACCTTTTGTAAAGTCATGTTTTTCCATTGTACGAGCTTGTACTGGAGAAGTTTGTGTACGAAGTAAGTACTCAGGAGTGATGTAAAATGTATCTTGCATATCACGCGCTGGGTGATCTTTTGGCAAGTTCATCATCTCAAAGTTATAGTGGTCTGATTCCACTTCTGGCCCTTCTACTACTTGGTATCCAAGGCCGATGAAGAAATCTTCTACTTGGTCTTGAACGTGCGCTAATACGTGCGCAGTTCCACGTTCGATTGGACGTCCTGGCATTGTGATGTCAATTGTTTCAGATTGTAAAGTTTCTTCTAACGCTTTTGCTTCAAGCACTTCTTTAACAGAAGCGATTTTTTCTTCTAAGACAGAACGTAATTCATTGGCAAGAGCTCCCACTTTTGGTTTCTCTTCGTTGGCTAAGTTTTTAATGTTTTTAAGAACTTCTGTGATTGGTCCTTTTTTCCCTAATTGTTGTACACGAATTTGATCAAGCTCTTTTAAGTTTGTTACTTCTTCTAATGAAGCAAGCACATCTTTACGAATCGCATCAAACTGTACTTTCA
>CAURMP010000131.1:0-4011 GCA_963526005.1 uncultured Streptococcus sp.
CTTCTATACACCATTAGAGTTTGGTACTGCGGGAATGCGTGGAATTGTTGGACCTGGGATTAATCGCATGAACACTTACACAGTGCGTCAGGCAACAGAAGGATTATCACGCTTAATTGAAAGTTACGGGGAAGAAGCGAAAAAACGTGGGGTAGCGATTGCTTACGATTCACGTCATTTTTCACCAGAATTCGCAATGGAGTCTGCACGTACTTTGGCAACTCATGGAATTAAGTCATATGTATTTGAAAGCTTACGTCCAACACCAGAATTATCATTTGCAGTACGTCACTTGCATACATTTGCAGGAATTATGATTACAGCTAGTCATAACCCAGCAGCTTACAACGGATATAAAGTATATGGTGAAGACGGCGGTCAAATGCCTCCAAAAGATGCGGATGCTTTAACGGCATATGTGCGCCAAGTGGCTAATCCGCTTGAACTTAAAGTGTTAGATGATGAAGCATTAGAAGCATCAGGACTTGTAACGATTATCGGAAAAGACGTCGATGATGCGTATTTGAAAGAAATTAAAACAGTCTCTGTAAATCCAAAACTTCTTAGCGATGTGGAAGGATTATCAGTGGTGTATACACCATTACACGGTACAGGTTTAATGCTTGTTGAAAAAGCATTAGAACAAGCAAACTTCAAAGGCTTGCACGTTGTTGAAGAACAAGCAAAGCCAGATGGAGATTTCTCAACAGTTAAATCTCCAAACCCTGAAGAAGCAGGCGCATTTGAATATGCGGTAGAATTAGGGAAAAAAGTGGGCGCTGATGTATTGTTAGCGACTGACCCGGATGCAGACCGTATGGGTGCAGCCGTACGCTTGCCAGATGGAAGCTACCAAGTGATTACAGGAAACCAAATCGCTGCAATTTTAGTTGATTACTTATTATACGCTCACCAACAAGCAGGAACTCTTCCAAGTAACGCGCTTGTTGTAAAATCAATCGTAAGTAGTGAACTTCCAACAGCAGTTGCTCAAAGTTATGGCGCTGAAATGATGAATGTATTAACAGGATTCAAATTCATCGCAGAACAAATCCAACACGACGAAGAAACTGGAGATCATACTTTCATGTTCGGTTTCGAAGAAAGCTACGGATACCTAGTGAAATCATTCGTACGTGATAAAGATGCCGTTCAAGCAGTGTTATTACTTACAGAAGTAGCAGCACACTTCAAGAACGAAGGCAAGACTTTATACGACGGACTTCAAGCATTATATGCAAAACACGGTTACTTCTTAGAAAAAACAATTTCTGTAACAGTAGCTGGTTTAGAAGGTCCACAAAAAATCAAAGCCTTATTAGACGGCTTACGCGCTTCAGTTCCAACAAGCTTTGGAGGCTTGAAAGTAGCTCTAGCACAAGACTTCGCAGTAAATGAACAAAAAGATGCGAACGGAGTCGTTTCTGAAATCGGACTTCCAACTTCTAACGTATTGAAATACATCTTAGAAGACGGATCTTGGATTGCGGTTCGCCCAAGTGGTACAGAACCAAAAATCAAGTTCTACATCGGTGCTAAAGCGGATAGCGAAGAAGCGGCAAAAGAAAAAGTTGCAGCCTTACAAGCCGACTTAGAAAAATTACAATAATCAATGAAGCGAGCACTCTCACGATGGTGAGGGTGCTTTTTTAATGCGATTGTTTCGTTAATATGATTGGATTTTGCGGAAATTTGTTTTGAAGCTCAAAGAATTGTGGTACAATGAATGAAAGTGATCGTGAAAACATTCTCTATATGAGATGAGAGGAGTCATTTATGAAAAAAGGAACGAAACGATTTTTAGCAGGGAGTGTAGCCCTCCTATCACTAGTAGTGGCAGGATGTTCTCAGTCTAAATCGACATCAGAATCAACAAAGGAAACAACAGAAGCAACAAGTGAAGTAACAACACAGGTAGCTTCTAATACAAAAAAGGATGCTAATAGTCCAGCAGCATCATTTGATTGGAATGCAAAGGTTGCACCACTGACAAAATACGAACAAACGTATATTGAATCAAATAGCGGAAAAACCGTTACGATGAACTTGGAGGGTGTGCAAAAAGCAGTAGAGGCCTTGAATGAAAAGAAAAAGAGCATCACTGATACAAAAGTTCTAGAAGCATTAAAACTCGTGGATGCAGTATTTGTGAACCAAGAAAACTTTGATGTGCTTCTAAAAGCAACAGGGACTTCAAACCAAGAGGAATTCTTTACACGTATTTGGAATAATTACATGGTGAACTTTTTGAAGGAAGTACGCCCAACATTTTCCAATGACGGGGAAGTCGAGTATCAAGGAGTGAAATATCCGATTAAAGTTTATGGACCAATCTATCTAAAAGTGAATACGAATGCTCTTGGAAGAGCGGCAGCTTATACGCTTGAAGATTATAAAGTGGAAGACGATACAGTGTATTTGAAATTAAAAGCACCACGTGTTGACTTATACCAATATGAAGTACAAGCAAGTTATCAAACAAAAAATAAAGCTTTCTTCGATGGACTGGTTAAAGAAGCACAAGGACAAACAGACTTTACAAAAGCGCTCTTGTATAAATTCATTTACCGCTTAGCTGCCGTTGGATTTAGAGGAGATGGCTATGTCAACTTAGAAGGAATGGATTATTACGATAGAAACGAACACTATTTAGCGATTAAGGTGGATGACAAAGACAATGCAACCATCGATGATAAGAATTTAGTGAACCTTCTTCAAATCGATATGAAACCCGCTCATGAAGCCAATAAACCAAAATTTCAATAAAGTAGTTAATTACCTGAAAAAATCTTTTTGACGGCCTATTAGCTTATATTAATCAGTAAAGATATAATGAAAAAGGAGCGTTTTAGCTCCTTTTTTGTAGGAAAGAAGGAATGAAGATGAGTGGAATTTTTATCGCAATTATTATAGTAGCGCTTGTTGTTTGCTGTGGAATGGTTTATGTAAGAAAAGTGGAAGGGCGTTCTTTTTCAAGCTATCTGATGGAACGATTACTCTTTCTGTTTGTAAAACCGTTGACCTACTCAAAAGATGAGCCAGAAAAATTCGAACAAGAATTAAATAAATTGGCAAAGGGAAATGACGATCCTATTGAAAATCCAAAGAAATATATTAAAGTAGATGTCCAAGAAAAAGATGTAGATGGTATGCAAGTGTTTGTGTGGAATGACAAGAAAGATGCTAACCAAAAAGTAATTCTATTTTTACATGGTGGAGCATATGTTCTGCAACCTTCGATGATGCATTTTAACATGGTGCATAAAATAGCACAGGCGATAGATGCAAAAGTGGTATTCCCGATTTATCCAAAGGCGCCAAAGCATCAATTTCGTGAAACGTATGAAAAGCTAGAAAAGGTATATCGCGGACTTTTAGAAGAAAATACAAATCCGAATTCTATTATTGTAATGGGGGATTCTGCAGGAGGAGGACTCTCATTAGGATTTGCGATTTTCTTAAAAGAACTGGCGTTACCACAGCCAAAGGAACTAGTTCTGTTTTCTCCTTGGGTGGATATTGCAACGGATAATCCTGAAATCGCCTTGTATGAACCATTTGACCCAATCCTTAAACAGAGTGGGATTCATGAAGTGGCAAAGTTGTGGGCAGGAGACGACTTGAAGCAACCGCTAGTGAGTCCGCTATTTGGAGACTTGTCTGGACTAGGAAGAATCAGTATTTATATTGGGACGCATGATATCCTTTATCCAGATAATCGATTGTTACATGAAAAGCTTCTTAAAGAAGGAATCGAACATCGATATATTGAACGTGAAAAGATGAATCATGTTTATGTAGGACTTCCGATTAAAGAAGCAAGAAAAGATATTCAAGAATTAATTGAAGAGTTGAAGAAATAAGGAAAGCAATGCTCATTAGAGCATTGCTTTTCTTATAATAAATTAGTGGCTCTTTGTCAATGAGTGTTGAGGAAGAAGTTTTGGAAGGGATTAAGCGACTAATTGTTGCTTAATTACTTGTTGTTTTGGGCCAAACTGTTTTGTTATT
>CAURMP010000132.1:0-4001 GCA_963526005.1 uncultured Streptococcus sp.
TATTATTATATACGAAAATAATGATAATAGAATTATGTTGGTAGGAGGTGCTAATGAGAAGGTTTCAGTTATTGATGTAGATAATTTTCTGGATGGAACTCAAGGAGATATTTTATTAATTCAGTTTGAACTTCCTTTAGATACATTGTGGCATGCGATTGAAGTGGCTAAAAAGAAAAATATGACAGTTGTAGTTAATCCTGCACCAGCTAAAGAGATACCTGATAAAATATTAAACAAAATTGATTATTTAGTGTTGAACCAATCAGAATCAGAATTGCTAACTAAAATCTATCCAGAAAGTCAGATGGAATGTAATAGTGTTGTTAGTAAGCTTCGTAAATATGGAGTGAAAAATATAATAATTACTTTAGGTAAAGAAGGTGCGTATTATGCAGTTGATAATTTGGAAGGCTTAGTTCCAACAATTGATGTTGAAGTCGTAGATACAACGGGTGCTGGAGATACATTTATTGGTATGCTAGTATTTGGGCTTTGGAAAGGATATGAAATTAAAGACGTAATAAAATATTCAGTTGTTGCCGGAGCTCTAGCTTGTACGAAAGAGAATGCGCATGATTATGTGCCTACTCTAAGAGAAATTGAGGAGGAACTATGAGATGGCAAGAAAAGTTATTATTGATACTGATCCAGGAATAGATGATGCAGTAGCTATTGCTATTGCAACAAACGCGATAGAATTAGATATAGAACTAATTACAACAGTAGCAGGAAATGTCGGAATAGAGCACGTTACAAATAATACTCTCAAATTATTAAAGTTTCTTGGGAAAAAAATACCAGTTGCTAAAGGTGCATATGGTCCTTTATTAAAATCAGGTATGTCTGTTGAATCTGTACATGGAAAAACAGGGATGGAAGGGTATGAATTTCCTGAACCTGATAATAGTTTACTTAAAAGAGAAAGCGCTCTCGAAGCTATGCATAATGTAATTCAAAATAATGAAGAGATAACGCTCGTATGTATTGGCCCGTTAACCAATATAGCTTTATTAATTCGTACCTACCCAAAAGATTTAGAAAAAATTAAAGAAATTGTAATTATGGGTGGAGCAATCGGTAGAGGAAATTCAGGTGTGTATTCAGAATATAATTTTCATTTTGATCCTGAAGCAGCAAAAATTGTCATAGAAGCTCCTGTAAAAAAAGTAATTTGTCCATTAGAGATTGGAAAAGAAGCGTTGATTTTCCCAGAAATATCAGAGCAAATCAAACAGTTAAATGGTACAGGTGAAATGTTCTATGCCTTATTTAAAAGATATAGAGGAGGAAGTTTTTCTACAGGATTAAAAATGTATGATAGTACAGCAGTAGCGTATCTATTAGCTCCTGAAATATATACTTTGTCGAATGAATATGTAGCAATTGAGACTAAAGGTGAATTAACTCAAGGAGCATCTATAATTGATATAAATAAAAAGATGGGGAAAGAAGAGAATGCTGTAGTAGCTGTTTCTGTCGATGCAGATGCTTTTAGAAAGTGGTTTGTGGCAGCGGTTGAAAAATGTTAAATAATATAGAGGAGGAATTATCATGAATACGGTTGTTACAATTATGTTAGGTATATTATCAGTTGCCTTGATAACGTATTTATTATTAAAAAAAGCAGATATTAAAGTGGCGATGTTTGGAATAGGAATATTACTTTTATATATCGCTTCTTTGTCTGGAATAGCGGTTATAAAAGAACCTGTTAATGCTTTTATAGATCCATTAACATCTGTAGTATCTCAATTTAAAACAACGCTTTCTGGTGCAGGACTAGTCATTATTATTTTAGGTGGCTATACAGCGTATATGAATCAGATTGGTGCAAATGAAGTTACGGTAAACGTGTTAACTAAACCGTTGAAACATGTTAAGTCATCATACTTTTTAGTACCGGTTGTATTTTTATTAGGAAATTTATTGTCATTGGTTATTCCAAGTGCTTCTAATTTAGCTATTATCTTATTAGCAACGCTATATCCAGTGTTAATAAAATCTAAAATGAGTCCGTTAACGGCTGCAGCAGTTATTGCTACTACCGCAACCGTGATGCCTACTCCATTGGGCTCTGATAATGTGGCTATAGCACAAGAATTAGGTATTCCAGTTGCAGAATATGTATTTAATTATCACGCTATTGTATCCATTCCAACTTTGGTTGTTATGGCAATTGCCCACTATTTATGGCAAAAATATTGTGATAAATCAGTAGTGTTATCGGATGAAAAATATGATTTAGAAAACTCAGAAGATGCAGAGAAAACAGAACTTTCAGGCGTGTTTAAGTTCATTTATGCGTTATTACCATTATTACCAATTCTAATCATGCTGTTAGTATTTATGTTGAATTCTAGTTTGGGAATTGATTTGAAACTATCTGTTGAAGTGGTAGCAATAATTTCATTTGTAATTGCAATTATTTGCGAGTTGTTTAGAAATAAACAGTTTAAAGTTACTTTTGATAAGGTTGATTTCTTCTTCAAAGGGATGGGAAATTCAATGTCTATCGTAATTTTACTGATAGCTGCATCTGTATTTGTTAGCGGATTGAAAGCAATAGGTATTATTACTGTTCTTCAGAAAACAATGGAAAGTACAAGCGCATCTGGAGTGCTGTTACCTTTGATTTTAGTGTTATTTACTGCAATCATCGTATTGTTAAGCGGAAGTGGAACGGCGTTGTTCTTTGCAATGGTTCCGCTTATGGTTCCTTTAGCTGCAGCGGCAAGTATTAGTCCATATGCAGTCACAGTTCCTATGGGATTAGCAGGGAATTTATTACGTGCGGTTTCTCCAGTGTCAGCTGTTGTTATGATTGTTGCTGGAAGTACGAAGAAAGAACCTCTTGAAATTGTGAAAAGAACATCTGTGCCTATGGTGGTAGGGGTAATTTTCATGTTAATTTTATCTTTCATGCTTTTTAAATAAAGTAAAATGAAATAAATTAAATAAAACACACGAGAATTTATTTGTATGTTCTCGTGTGTTTTTGTTAAGATTCTAGTATACAGATTACTTGATAAATTATATGATATACTTACAAAAAGAAAGCGAGGGACGGTCATGAAGGTTGTGTTCGTCTGCCTGGGGAATATTTGTCGTTCTCCGATGGCAGAAGCTGTATTTAGAAAAATGGTTCATGAAGAAGGATTGGAAGATAAAATTACGATAGATTCCGCTGCGACAAGTACGTGGGAACATGGGAATCCGGTGCATCACGGCACTCGGAAGAAGCTCGAGGAGCACGGCATTTCCGCAAAAGGGCTTGTGTCACGGACGTTGGATGAAACCGACCTGGACGCAGACTACATTCTTGGAATGGATGCGTCGAATGTGCGTAATATCCACGCTTTTGTCGATGGAAAATCGGATGCGACAGTGGCGCGATTATTAGAAGTAGCAGGTGTGAGTCGTGATATCGCTGATCCGTGGTATACAGGAGACTTTGATGCGACATACCGCGATGTAACGCTCGGATGTAAGGCTCTCTTAGAACAATTAAAAAAGGATTTATAAGATGAATAAGATTAGAAAAGATTGGGCAGTGATGATTGCGCTGGCGGCTGTTTTGCTACTCGTCGTCTTGAATTTTAGCGCCATTCTCACAGGAATCCCACTCATTTTAGGAATGGTTTTAGCGTTTGTGTTGAACGTACCGATGAAACGAATCGAGCAAGGGTTGGAGAAAATTAATTTTCCACAAAAATTCCGTAGAGCTACAGCGATTCTGACGATTATTGTGATTTTGCTACTGATTATCTCGTTGATATTATGGATTATTGCGCCAATGATTGCTAGAACAGTGTCCCAACTGGGCGGTAGCGTGAACCACCTACTCCTAGCGGTGGAGGATTTTGTACAACATTCGAACTTAATGCAATCGAGCGAAGTGAGTCAGCTGACTGACGCGTTCAGTCAAAGCAATATCGTATCTTCAGTCATTACATTCCTTGGCGGATTTACAACGAATATTTCAGGGCTCTTCTCAAATG
>CAURMP010000133.1:0-3997 GCA_963526005.1 uncultured Streptococcus sp.
TTTTGTTATTGAATTTCTCTGGATAAATTTCATAGAAATTCTTCAATTCACTTTCTTTTAAGATATCCGTATGAAGTGCCGCAACACCGTTTACGCTATATCCGTAGTGAATATCCATATGCGCCATGTGCACACGGTCATGTTCATCGATGATCGCTACTGATGGGTCTTCGAATTTTGCTTTTACGCGAGCGTCTAATTCTTTAATAATTGGCACTAAGTGTGGCACTACTTTTTCTAAGTATGCTAAAGGCCATTTTTCTAACGCTTCTGATAAGATTGTGTGGTTTGTGTAAGCTGTCATTGCTGACACGATTTCCACTGCTTCATCGAATTCAATTCCACGTTCCCCAAGTAAACGAATTAATTCAGGAATCACCATTGATGGGTGCGTATCGTTAATTTGAACAGTTGCATATTCTGCTAAGTCGTGTAAGTTACTTCCTTTAGCAAGTGCTTCGTCGATTAATAATTGAGCACCATTACTTACCATGAAGTATTGTTGGTAAATACGTAGTAAGTGTCCTGCTTCATCGCTATCATCTGGATATAAGAATAATGTTAAGTTTTTAGCGATTTGTGTTTTATCAAATGCGATTGAATCACTTGACACTAAAGATTCGTCGATTGAATCAACATCGAATAAGTGTAATTTATTTTTAGTAGATTGTTCATAACCTAAAACATCGATATCAAACATTTTTGAAGTCAATGTAAAGTCACCAAAAGGTACTTTATAAGAAGTTTCAGTTGGAACTAACCAGCTTTCTGGTGTTAACCAAACGTTAGGCACTGCATTTTGTTGGTTATCTTTGAATTTTTGTTCGAATAAACCATAGTGGTAGTTCAAACCAACGCCGTCCCCTGTTAATCCAAGAGTTGCGATAGAATCAAGGAAACATGCGGCTAGACGACCTAGCCCACCATTTCCTAAAGATGGTTCTAATTCGATTTCTTCGATTTCCGCTAATGAATGTCCAGCTGCTTCTAATTCTTCTTTGACTTCATCGTAAAGGCCTAAGTTAATTAAGTTGTTTGATAATAATTTACCGATTAAGAATTCAGCAGAAATGTAATACACTTTTTTCTTACCATTATTTTGTGGTAAGGCTGCGCTTTTTTCTTTTGTAAATTGTAATAAGGCTAAGTAAACTTCTTCTTTTGAGCAGTCTTTTAATGACTTGCCTAAGTTTCCTTCTACATATTGTTTAAAATTTTTCATTGTTCTCTCCTTTTTGGTGTGCGCGAGGTTATTTTTCTTCCTCGACTAACTCCTCTTTAACATCCACATTATGATGTGGATTTGCTCGATCGTACAATTCAGTAATTCCTAATAAGAACTCTTCTACTGATTCCGTTAACTGCTCTTTGGTCATTCTCCATACCCAGTTCCCACCTAGTGTACTTGGAATGTTCATACGAGCTGTTTCGTCTAATTGTAGTAAATCTTGCATTGTTGCAACTGTCATACGGCTGACAGAACCATATAGTCCGCGAAGTAACGCAAAGCTAATTGGCTCTTCGTCGCGGCGGTTTAAGTAACGATTACAAAATTCTCGAGTTTCTTCTGTAGCCGAGTTATACCACCCTAATACTGTATCATTATCATGCGTTCCTGTATAGGCAACTGCATTCACTGGATAATGATGAGGTAAATCTCCACTCTTAGGATCTTCACCCATAAATCCGAATTCCAAGATTTTCATTCCTGGGAATCCAGTAGCTTCACGTAAATTGATAACATCTTCATCCATGAAACCTAAGTCTTCTGCGATAATTGGCAATTCACCGAGTTGCTCTTTCACCGCTTTAAATAAATCATACCCAGGACCTTTAACCCATTTCCCGATTGTTGCGTTTTCTGCTTCTGCTGGGATTTCCCAGTAAGCTGAGAAACCTCTGAAGTGGTCGATACGAACGACATCAAACAATTCAAAACTTGCTTGTAGTCGTTTGCTCCACCAAGTGTATCCATCTTCTTTCATTGCTTCCCAATTATAAATTGGGTTCCCCCATAATTGACCTAGCGGAGAAAAATCATCCGCAGGACATCCAGCTACACAAAGTGGATTACCTTCTTCATCTGTTTTGAAGTAATGTGGTGTTGCCCACATTTCTACGCTGTCAGCTGCTACATAAATTGGCATATCTCCAATAATTTGAATGAAGTGGTCATTTGCATATTTTTTAAGAGCATGCCACTGTTCATCAAATAAGAATTGTGTCACACGATGATATTCTAACTTATCCGCAAGACGCGTACGGTACTCTTCTAACGCATCTGGTTGACGGCGTTTAATCGCTTCGTCGCTCCATGCAGTCCATGGTTTCATATCGAAGGATTCTTTAATGGCCATATATTCTGCAAATGGTTCTAACCACTCCGCTTTCTCCGCAACGAACTTCTCGTATGCAGGAGTTTTACCTTTTTCTAGAAAAGCAGCAACGGCTTTTTCTAAAATTGGTCGACGTTTTTCATATAGTAATGCGTAGTCAACAGTTGTTTCATCTTCGCCCCAATTTGTAAGGACGTCTTCTTTATCAATTAAACCTTCTTCTATTAAAATGTCGAAATCGATAAAGTTTGTATTTAATGCAAATGCAGAAAAAGATTGATATGGAGAATCTCCATAACTTGTAGTTCCTAATGGAAGAATTTGCCAATAGGTTTGTTTTGTACGAACAAGAAAATCTACAAAGTCATATGCTGATTTTCCGAAAGAACCAATACCATAGTTACCTGGTAATGATGAGATATGCATTAACACACCTGATTCTCTTTTGCTCATCAATGAATCCCTCTTTTCTATATAATAGATATTTCTACTAGTCATTGGATGCGCAAACATTGCGCAACCGTTTGCTTTAATATTAGAATATTTTGTTTAATAACTCAAGTAATAATTTTCAACTTTTTTATACTATTTGGATATAACGGCGGTTTTATCGTATTTTTAGCTCTTTTTAAATATTAATAAACTAAGAAAATCGCATTAAATCCGCGTTTTTAAGAAGTTGAAAATTTTTTTGATAAAAATACTTGCAAACGTTTCATGAAAGCGGTATACTGAATTCAGTTAAGAAATCGTTTGCGTAATCTATAACGAATTTTAAGGAGGAAAAATATTATGGCAAACAAATGGTTTACAAAATCATTAGCTCTTGGTTTAGCTGGTTTAGCATTAGCTGGATGTGGAGCAAATCAAAACTCTTCTAACGGAGGAAGCTCTGAGAGCAAAAAAGAATTCACTTTATATAGTAACAAGAGTGAAATTCAAGAAGCTTTAACAGCTTATGCAAAAGAATGGGGAGAAAAGAACGGAGTAACTGTTAACATTAAAACATGTTCTGGTTCATGTAAAATCTCTGACCAATTAAAAACTGAATTCACAGCTGGTACAGCTCCTGACGTATTCGTAATCGAAGGTCAAGCTGGTTACGACATGTGGAAAGACAATCTACAACCATTAAAAGGTGACTGGATTGACAAAACAGAATTTGAATTCAAACAAGGTAACGACGTATACGGATTCCCAGTATCTGTAGAAGGATACGGATTAGCTTACAACAAAGAAATCTTAACTAAAGCGGGTATCGACCCATCTACTCTAACTTCATTTGAAGCTGTTCAAAAAGCAATGGACACATTAGAAAGCAAAAAATCTGAGTTAGGTTTATCTACAGTTGTAGCAACTGCAACTAAAGAAGGCGAAACTTGGATCATGGGTATCCACGACTTCGGTGCTTACTTAAGTTCTGGTCTTCCAAACGGTGACCGTTCAGTAACTGACCAAGTTCTTAAAGGTGAAATGGACAAAACTCGTTTAGAAAACTATGCTAACTGGGTTGAATTATTATTCAATCACACAGAGAAAAAACTTTTAACAGTTGGTACTCAAGAAGACATGGACTCAGCGTTCGCTTCAGGTAAAGCTGCTTTCCTACACCAAGGTAACTGGAAAGATCCTAACTTAAAACAATTAAATGCTAAATTCGA
>CAURMP010000134.1:0-3989 GCA_963526005.1 uncultured Streptococcus sp.
AAATTAAGCTTCTTTAGCAGAATCAGTAATTACAGCTAATGCTTTCTTCATTGAGATATCGTTTTTCAACATATCTACTGAAACAGCAGCACGAACTGCATCTTCTTCCATACCGTATTGAGCAGCTAATTCTTTTACTTCGTTAGCTACATCTTCATCAGTTGCTTCGATGCCTTCTTCTTTAACGATTTGTTCTAATACTAAGTTAGTCTTAGTACGAACGTCAGCGTCTTTTTCCATCATTTTGTGTAAATCAGCTTCTGTTGTACCAGTGATTTGGTAATACATTTCAGGAGAGATTCCGTTACGACGCATATCGTTTAAGTAGTGTTCCATTTGACGGTGAACTTCGTCGTGAACCATTTCGTGTGGTAAGTCAACGATTTCAGCGTTTTCTACTGCTTTACGTAAAGCTTCGTCTGCTACTGCTTCATCAGCTGCAGCGTTCTTTTCTTTTTCTAATTCAGTACGAATTTTTTCTTTTAATTCTGCTAATGTTTCAACTGAATCATCAACATCTTTAGCAAATTCATCTGTTAATTCAGGTAATTCTTTTGTTTTTACTTCGTGAACTTTAACTTTGAATACTGCATCTTGACCTTTTAAGTTTTCTGCATGGTATTCTTCTGGGAAAGTCACTTTCACTTCTACTTCATCGCCTTCTTTAGCGCCAACTAATTGGTCTTCGAAACCTGGGATGAATGATCCTGAACCTAATTCTAATGAGTGGTTTTCACCTTTTCCGCCTTCAAAAGCTTCGTCACCTAAGAAGCCTTCGAAGTCGATTACTACTGTGTCTCCTAATTCAGCTGCATCTTCTTTTACAACTAATTCAGCTGCACGAGCTTGTTCTTGTAATAAACGATCTTCAACATCTTGTTCAGATACTGTACGATCTTGTTTTTCAACAGTTAAGCCTTTGTATTCACCTAATTTAACTTCAGGTTTAACAATTACTTCTGCTTTGATAACCCATGGTTTACCTTTTTCGATTGATTCAATATCGATTGTTGGTTGAGTTACTGGGAAGATTCCAGTTTCTTCAACTGCGTTATCGTATGCATCTGGTAAAAGAATGTTTAATGCATCTTGGTATAAAGCTTCTTCACCGTACATCTTTTCAAATACTTGACGGCTTACTTTACCTTTACGGAAACCAGGTACGTTCACGTTCTTTTTAACGCGGTTAAACGCTTGGTCCAAACCTTTTTTAATATCTTCTTGTGAGATTTCAAATGTTAAAACAACTTTATTTGTTTCAACTTTTTCGAATTTTGCTGTCATATTATTCCTCCATAAATTCATTATTCACCTTAAAGATGAATGGATTTACATACTCATTTATTTTACAATACTCTTCCTCTTTTGTAAAACATAATTGACTTATACGCCAGTTATTTAACAAGAATTTTGAATAGAGATTAAGAAAAGGTAACAAAAGCAATAGTTTTTCTCATTTTTTGCCCAAAATGTTATAATAGACGCCATAGGAGGGATAAAATGATTCAATATCCAAAAGGACAAAAACAATTATCACGGGCTACTCGGTCTCAAACAATGCAAATAAATTATAGTAGTCGCGGTATGGGTTTAGAGAACATATTGAATCAAACCAATGAACTCTATCGCCTTCAAAAACGAGCGGTCATCCACAAGAAACCGACACCGATTCAAGTCGTTAAAGTAAACTACCCTGCCCGTAGTGCAGCGCAGATTACGGAAGCTTATTTTCGTCAGGCATCGACAACCGACTATAACGGTGTGTATAAAGGAAGATATATCGATTTTGAAGCGAAGGAAACGAAGAATAAAACTTCTTTCCCACTAAAAAATATTCATGAACATCAGCTAGAACATATGAAAGAGTGCTGTGAACAAGGCGGTATCGCATTTGTTATTTTTTATTTTTCTAGTTTGAAGGAATATTATTTACTTGAATACAAATGGATTGAACAATTCGTTCATGATTCAAGCACAAAACGTAAATCAATCCCGTTGACCTATATTAAAGAACATGGTCAATCAATTTCTCTATCGCTGCAAATGACGCTAAATTACTTAGATGCAGTAGATAGCTTATTATAAAGGAGGTCAATCTATGACTGAAAACAAAACTGAACAAACCCGTTCATCTCAGCACCGTCATACAAAGAAAAAGGCACCTACTTCTTCTAAGAAAAAACTCTGGAAGAAAATTTTAATTGGTATTGCCGCTTTTGTGACTGTGGCTATTATTGCAATCGTCGCAATCTTCGCTTACTACGGTGCGACTGCTCCTACCATTCAAGCAAGTGATCTAGAAGGAGCTACTGAAACTAAAATCCTTGATAAAGATGGCGAACTCATTTATTCACTCGGGGGTGAAAAACGAGATATTATCACCAGTGAACAAGTCCCTCAATTACTAAAGGATGCAATCACTTCTATCGAAGATAAACGCTTTTACTCTCATATGGGGATTGACCCAATCCGTATCGCAGGTTCATTCCTACGAAATGCAAAAGCCGGTCAAATTACTCAAGGTGGTAGTACGATCACTCAACAATTAGTGAAGTTAGCCGTATTCTCTACGAAGAAAGAAGACCAAACCTACAAACGTAAAATTCAAGAAATTATGCTATCACTTCAATTAGAGCGTAATTATTCTAAGGAACAGATTCTTACGTACTATTTAAACAAAGTATATATGGCTAATAATGTCTATGGATTTGGGACTGCATCACACTACTACTTCAATAAAGAATTATCTGAATTAAGTTTACCTCAAGTGGCACTACTTGCTGGTATGCCACAAGCCCCTAATTCATATGACCCATATGCTAATGCTGATCAAGCAAAAGAACGTCGTGACTTAGTACTCTATTCCATGAAAGAAAATGGAAAAATTACAAAGGAACAATATGATCAAGCGGTAGCTACTCCAGTTACTGAAGGCTTAATCGCACATAATAACAAAGTTGATAGTAATGATAAAGCACTTGTTTACGATTCGTTCGTAACAATGGTTTTAAAAGAAGTTCAAGAAAAAACAGGACTTGATCCTTATAACGATGGACTTACGATTGAAACAACTATCGACTCAAAAGCGCAACAACGTTTATACGATATCGTTAATACGAATGATTACATTCAATACGTGAATGACAAAATTCAAAACGCTGTTGTAATGTTGGACACAAAAACTGGTGCTGTTCGCGCCGTAAACGGTGGTCGTAAACAAACCACATTACTCGGCTATAACCGAGCAACTGACAATTCACGTAGTACTGGTTCTACAATCAAACCTGTAATCGACTACGGTCCAGCCATCGAATACTTAAATTATTCTACTGGTCAAACCATCATGGACCAAAGAACAACATATTCAAACGGTGTTGAATTAAACAACTGGGATTTCAGTCACAAAGGTGCAATGACCTTACGTACTGCCCTCGTTTATTCTAGAAATACAACAGCCTTGCAAACCTTTAAAGCTGTTGGCGAAACAAATATCAAGTCATTCTTAAATAATCTAGATATTCAAATTAAAAATGATGGTCAAGACTATTTAGTAGAAAGTAACTCGATTGGTGCAGATATTTCACCAATTAAAATGGCTGCCGCATATGCCACATTTGGTAATTACGGTACTTATTCAAAACCGTATACTGTAACGAAAGTCACAACACGTGATGGCCAAGTAACCGAGTTTAAACCTGAACAAAAACAAGCGATGAAAGATTCAACAGCGTATATGATTACGGATGTACTAAAAGATTCATTCAAATATGGTTTCGCAACTCAAGCGGCTATTCCTGGTTTACCTACTGCAGCGAAAACTGGTTCATCTAACTACACTGTTGAACAAAAACGCGCAATGGGAGCTAGTGATTATGAAGATATCATTCCTGACTCATGGTTTATCGGCTACTCTACCGACTACACAATTTCTGCATGGACTGGTTATGATAATCCGTATGAACAAGGTGGCGGTGTTGACACTACCTAAC
>CAURMP010000135.1:0-3986 GCA_963526005.1 uncultured Streptococcus sp.
AGCAGGATAGAGCATTCGCCTTCTAAGCGAACGGTCGGGGGTTCGAATCCCTCCTGAAACGCTAAATTATATAGAGTATTATCGGATTTATTTCGATAATACTCTTTTTTTATTTTTGCTTAGTAAAAATAAAGTAAGAAAAGAGACATATTGTGAATACAGAACCTTAGATTGTGAAACTTTTCATTCTGTTTCAAAAAAATAGTACAGCGAAACACGCTGTTATAATACATCTTTCACAACTTTTAACACTTTAAAATCGCGATTATAGCAATATTTAACAAAATCTTTGTATTTTTTTACACTTAAGTATTGCAACTAATTTTTATTGTGTTATAATATTCATGTAGATATCTGTTATAAGTTTCACAACCAATTATCTAAGGAGGAAAAATTTATGGAACAATGGAACGGTTTCAAAGGTAAAGTATGGAAAGAAGAAGTTAACGTCCGTGACTTTATCCAAGAAAACTACACACTTTATGAAGGAGACGACAGTTTCTTAGCTGGACCTACTGAAGCTACTAAAGCTTTATGGGCACAAGTAATGGACTTGAACAAACAAGAACGTGAAGCTGGTGGTGTCTTAGACATGGACACTAAAGTTGTATCAACAATCACTTCACATGGTCCTGGTTACTTAAACAAAGATTTAGAAACAGTTGTTGGTTTCCAAACTGAAAAACCATTCAAACGTAGCTTACAACCATTTGGTGGTATCCGTATGAGTGAACAATCAGCTGAAGCTTACGGATTCAAAATCGACGAAGAAATTTCTCGTATCTTCCGTGACTGGCGTAAAACTCACAACCAAGGTGTATTCGATGCTTACACTCCAGAAATGCGTGCAGCTCGTAAATCAGGTGTTATCACAGGTTTACCAGATGCTTACGGACGTGGGCGTATCATCGGTGACTACCGTCGTGTAGCTTTATACGGGGTTGATCGTTTAATCGCTGAAAAACAAAAAGACTTCGCTAACATTGGCGATGGCACTATGTCAGACGATGTAATTCGTTTACGTGAAGAAGTTTCAGAACAATACCGTGCATTATTAGAATTAAAAGAATTAGGTAACATCTACGGATTCGATATTTCTAAACCAGCTTCTAACGCTCGCGAAGCTTTCCAATGGTTATACTTAGGATACTTAGCAGCTATTAAAGAACAAAATGGTGCGGCTATGTCTCTTGGACGTACTTCAACATTCTTAGATATCTATGTACAACGTGACTTAGAAAACGGAACATTAACTGAAGAACAAGCACAAGAACTTGTTGACCACTTCGTTATGAAATTACGTTTAGTTAAATTCGCTCGTACACCAGAATACAACGCATTATTCTCAGGAGACCCAACTTGGGTAACAGAATCAATCGCCGGTGTTGGTGAAGACGGACGTCCATTAGTAACTAAGAACAGTTTCCGTTTCTTACACACATTAGTAAACTTAGGACCAGCTCCAGAACCAAACTTAACAGTTCTATGGTCAACTCGTTTACCAGAAAACTTCAAATTGTTTGCAGCTAAAACTTCTATTAATACATCTGCAATCCAATATGAAAACGATGATGTAATGCGTCCAGAGTGGGGCGACGACTACGGAATTGCTTGCTGTGTATCTGCTATGCGTATCGGTAAACAAATGCAATTCTTCGGAGCTCGTGCTAACTTAGCGAAAACATTATTATATGCGATCAACGGTGGTATCGATGAAAAATCTAAAGCACAAGTTGGTCCTAAATATCAACCACTTACTTCAGAATACTTAGTTTACGAAGAAGTAATGGCTAAATACCAAGACATGATGGAATGGATCTGTGGTTTATACTTAAACACATTAAACATCATCCACTACATGCATGATAAATACAGCTACGAAAGAATTGAAATGGCATTACATGACACTGAAATTCTACGTACAATGGCAACTGGTATCGCTGGATTCTCAGTAGCAGTTGACTCATTATCAGCTATTAAATATGCGAAAGTTAAAACTATTCGTGACGAAGATGGCGTTGTTGTTGACTATGAAGTAGAAGGCGACTTCCCTAAATATGGTAACAACGATGATCGTGCTGACGAAATCGCTGTTTGGTTATTGAAAGAATTCATGACTAAAGTTAAAAAACATAAAACTTACCGTAATGCTAAACATACAACTTCTATCCTTACAATTACTTCTAACGTAGTTTATGGTAAGAAGACAGGTAACACTCCTGATGGACGTCGTGCTGGCGAACCATTTGCACCAGGTGCTAACCCAATGCATGGTCGTGACACACACGGAGCTTTAGCTTCATTATCATCAGTTGCTAAAGTACCTTACAAATATGCATTAGATGGTATCTCAAATACATTCTCAATCATTCCTAAAGCTTTAGGACGTGAATTAGATGTACAAGAAGAAAACTTAGTTGCTATGTTAGATGGTTATGCTTCTAAAGGTGGTCACCACTTAAACATCAACGTATTCAACCGTGATACATTATTAGATGCTATGGAACACCCAGAAGAATACCCACAATTAACAATTCGTGTATCTGGTTACGCAGTTAACTTCATTAAATTAACTCGTGAACAACAATTAGACGTAATCAACCGTACAATGCACGAAAGCATGTAATCACAAAGTGTGAGGTCGACTGTTCTAAGGAGACCGAACCGGATTACGCAAAAGTGTGAGGTTGACTCGCAAAATTGCTGAAATTAAGAAAACGGATGGGCAAAATCGTCCATCCGTTTTTTAATCGAAATAGCCCTAAAGGACACGAATTGTGATATACTAGAAGAGAAAAGATAGGAGGAATAATGATGAGTGAACCAGTAACTGGATATATTCATTCTACAGAGAGTTTTGGTTCTGTAGACGGACCAGGTATCCGTTTTGTAACCTTCATGCAAGGTTGCCGTATGCGTTGTGAGTTTTGTCATAACCCAGATACTTGGAATATTGGGGGCGGTCATCCGATTACTTCTCAAGAATTACTCGATCAAGCGTTGCAATATCGTGCATTCTGGGGACGTAAAGGTGGCGTAACTGTCAGCGGAGGAGAGCCTTTATTGCAAATTGATTTCTTAATCGATTTCTTTAAACGTTGTAAGAAAGCTGGAGTACACACAACATTAGATAGTTGTGGAATGCCATTTACGTATGATGAACCATTCTTCTCAAAATTCGAAGAGTTATTAGAATATACGGATCTTATTTTATTAGATATTAAACATATTGATGATGAACAACATAAGAAATTAACAGGATGGACGAATAAAAATATTCTTCAACTAGCAGAGTATTTATCCGATAAAGGACAACCGGTATGGATTCGTCACGTGTTAGTTCCAGAACGTTCAGATTATGATGAATATCTCATCCGATTAAGTGAGTTTGTAAGTAAATTGAAGAACGTATTGAAGTTTGAAATTTTGCCTTATCATAAATTGGGTGTGTATAAATGGAAGAACTTAGGAATTCCATATAAATTAGACCATATTGAACCACCAACACAAGAACGTGTGGACAATGCTCGTCGTATTTTAAGAACAGACGAATATAAAGGTTATTTAAATGCATAATGAAAGAACTGTTATAGTTTAAAAGCTATAACAGTTCTTTTTTTCTAGAAATCTTAGAAATAATGCATTATCTATTGGTTTTAAGTGATAATTATGTTAAAATTGTCAATGTAAATTTATATAGAGAGAGGCCAAATTATGAGTAAATTATTAGTTTTCGGACATCAAAATCCAGATACAGACGCAATTACATCAGCAATTTCATATGCTTACTTATTACGTCATTTAGGAGAAGATGCAGAAGCAGTTGCCCTAGGGACTCCAAATGAAGAAACACAATACGCTTTAGAATATTTCAAAAAAGAAGCTCCACGCGTGATTGGAGATGTTTCAGAAGAAACAAATCGTGTAGCATTAGTAGACCACAATGAAGTTCAACAAAGTGCTACAGGAGTTGAAAAAGTGGAAGT
>CAURMP010000136.1:0-3972 GCA_963526005.1 uncultured Streptococcus sp.
GTTCTTCTGTTGGAACGGTTGAAAGTTCTACTTGGATAATTTCGGAAGTCGCGATAGATTTCTTCAATTCTTGCGAAGTTCCTGAAACAATGCTCTTTCCTTTATCCATAATCACGATGCGGTCACTTAATCCGTCCACTTCGTCTAAGTAGTGTGTTGTATAAATAATCGTGCTTCCTTGTTCATTCAGTTTGCGAATCCCTTCTAAGATGAATGAACGACTTTGTGTGTCTACCGCAACAGTTGGTTCATCGAAGAAAATTAAGCTTGGCTTATGCACGATACCGCAAGCGATATTCAAGCGGCGTTTCAACCCTCCACTCAATTTCTTTGGAACAAACTTGCGGAACTCTTGTAGTTCTACAAACTCGATGGCCTCTTGTACATATTGTTTTCGTTGTTTTGCATCTGAAATATACAATCCGCAGAAGAAATCAATATTTTCTTCGACTGTTAAATTTTCTAAATACGCTAAATCCTGTGGAACAATCCCGATTTCACGTCGTACTTTATTGGATAACGGGAACTTATTCTCTCCTAGAACCGTTACCTCTCCACTATCAAAGGTTAAAAATCCTAACATACTATTAATCGCGGTTGTCTTTCCACAGCCGTTTGGTCCAAGAAGTGCTAAAAGCTCTCCTTTACGAATTTCAATATCAAAATGATTTAATGCCATCAAGTCTTTGTAACGTTTGACTAAATTTTTTACTTGAATACTGTTTTCCATGTCCTCACCTCATTGATTGATTTTACACTCTTAGTATATCGACCACGCTTGTCACAAACTAGTGTCAAATGTCGTTAGTTGTATATGACATTTGTCATAAATAGCTAGATATTTCTCCCTATTTGGGCTACACTGAAAGAAAGAGCTTTGGAGGTGAGAGGCGTGCGCACGTTTTTAGAGAAATTAATGTTCTTTATTTTGATTAGTATCTATTTAATGGGACAACAAACAGAAGTCTTTACGATATTTTTAGGTCTTTGTATTTTTATTCTTTCTCTATCTATAGAAGTGTTTGAAAATAGTTGGATTCAACGCATTTCGCTAGTAATATCTGGTGCTTTATGCATCTTCTATCCTGAAACGGGATTGTATCTTTCCATTTTCATCATGCATGCCGCCCAACTATTCGGGCTCCCAGGAGCTTTTGCTGGCATCATTCTTTTACTGCGACCAGATTTATTCACATTAATCCTAAGCGTTATCGGAACGTACGTTATTTTACGGAGTCGCTATGATAAAGAATTCCGTACGATGAGTCACCATATTCAAGACGACTTAGAGCATGAACGACTTCTACTATTGCAACGACAACAATTTAGCCAAGAAGAAACGTTGAAACAGATGGAGGTCGCAACGCTTAAGGAACGGAATCGTATTTCTCACGCCTTGCACGACCAAATCGGACATACGCTGAGTGCTTCGATTATGCAACTAGAAGCCTTGCAGATTATCACTAATGAACCGGTTGTCGAGAGGAAGCTAGAACAAGTTTCTGGTATCCTTCAAAACGGGATGGATGAAATTAGAACAACGATACATCAGCTTTATGATGACTCTTTCCTACTTTCTCAAAAGATGGACGAGATTCTTCACCCTCTTGAGGAAAAGGCACAAGTCAATTATCAAAATACAATTTCTGATGAGATTCCAATCGGATTGAAATACGATATTCTTACCATCTGTAAAGAGATGGCAACGAATTTTATGAAGTATTCAAACGGAAATCAACTGCAATTATTTTTACTAGAACAAAACAACTACTACACGATTCAATATAAAGATAATGGGAATGAGACGAGTAACGATACTCCGGGAATGGGTCTCACGATGATGAAAGAACTGGTGGAGAAACATAAAGGAGTTATGACATTACAAACAAAAAACGGATATGACATCTTTATCCGTATCCCAAAACAGGAGGTCAAACATGATTAAAACAATTCTAGTCGATGACGACTTTCTAGTGCTTCAAGCGCTCGAGACAATTCTGTCTGTCCAAGATCATATCGAAGTGGTTGGAACAGGCAGCGATGGAAATGATGCTGTCGAATTATATATCACTCATCAACCGGACTTAGTCTTGATGGACATTCGAATGGAGCCTACTACCGGAATTGAAGCTGCAGAAACGATTTTAAAAAACTTTCCTGACGCAAAGATTTTATTCTTGACGACCTTCCAAGACGACGAGTACATCACAAAGGCGCTCTCACTTGGCTGCAGGGGATATTTATTGAAGCAACATATTAAAGGAATTCTTCCAGCAATCGATGCCGTGATGAATGGCCAAATCGTATATGACTCCACGATTGAAATGCCCGTGAAGAAGACCTTCGAGAAGAAGTCGAGTGCTCATTTAAGCGAGCGTGAGAACGAACTGCTCTATCTCGTTGCAGAAGGTTTCAACAATAAAGAAATCGCCGAGAAGATGTATCTGAGTGAAGGAACGGTAAGAAACTACTTATCTGCCTTACTCGAAAAGTTAGAGTTACGAGATCGTACACAACTAGCTGTTTATTACTATAAAGAACTATAAGCAAAGAAGCACCTCAAATTGAGGTGCTTCTTTT
This sequence comes from uncultured Streptococcus sp., assembly GCA_963526005.1. Classification (GTDB taxonomy): domain Bacteria; phylum Bacillota; class Bacilli; order Lactobacillales; family Aerococcaceae; genus Granulicatella. The sequence goes on from CAURMP010000136.1 coordinate 2,581, forward strand.
TCGCTTGTGAATATTTATTTCCAAACTTTTCCAAAAGTCAGTAAATTTTGTACACAAAAAAAGCTCTGATTTCTCAGAGCTTTTAATCTTTAAAAGTTAACTAAGCGTTGTGCCATATCTAATTCGTAAGCACGAACTTCACGTGGTAAGAAGCGACGAATTTCGTCTTCGTTGTACCCTACTTGGAATCTCTTTTCGTCCAACATAATTGGGCGACGTAGTAATCCTGGGTTGTTTTGGATTAATGAGAACAATTGATTTAATGGAACTTCATCTAAGTCAATTTTTAACTCTTGGAATGCTTTTGAACGAGTTGAGATAATCTCTTCTGTTCCGTCTTCTGTCATTCGAAGGATGTTTTTAATTTCGTCAATTGTTAATGGTTCTGAAAAAATGTTTCTCTCTGTGTACGCGATGTTATGTTCTTCTAACCATGCACGAGCTTTACGGCAAGATGTACAGCTAGGTGATGTATATAATGTAACCATACGTCGATGTCCTCCTCTTCTAAGTCTCGGTCTTATCTACGTGTATTATTATATATGATATATAAAAAAAAATCTATATGATTTTTTGATATTTTTTAGATTTTCACAAACTTTTTTCACTTTTGATGAAAATTTAATTGTTTCATAACATTTTCACTCGCTTTCATTTCGCGATTGTTTCCATAACAGAAATTTTCTGAATTCACAAACGTTGAAAACAGTTGTAACTATTTTTTCATGAAAATCCTTTTAAAATAAGGTATAATAAAACTAACAAGTTTAAGGAGCACTTATATGTCTAAAAAAAGAATTTTCTCAGGCGTTCAGCCTTCAGCCGTCCCAACTATCGGGAACTATATTGGAGCGATGAAAAACTTCGTGGCCTTACAAGATGAGTACGATTGTACTTACTGTATCGTAAACCAACACGCGATTACCGTTCCACAAGATCCAAAGAAATTAAAAGAACAAACACGTTCACTCGCAGCACTTTACCTTGCGATTGGTCTTGACCCTGAAAAGTCAACGATCTTCGTACAATCAGAAGTTCCTGCTCACGCACAAGCTGCATGGATTGTTCAATGTAATGTCGGCGTTGGTGAATTAGAACGTATGACGCAATACAAAGATAAATCTCAAAAACAACAATCTGTTTCAGCAGGTTTACTAACATACCCTCCTCTAATGGTAGCCGATATCGTTTTATATAACGCTGAAGTGGTTCCTGTTGGAGAAGACCAAAAACAACATATGGAATTAACTCGTGACTTCGTTGAACGCTTCAACAGTCGCTACGGAAATGGCAACCAACTACTTGTAATGCCTGAACCATTTATTCCAAAAGCTGGCGCACGTGTCATGAGCTTACAAACACCAACAAAGAAAATGAGTAAATCAGATGCCA
>CAURMP010000137.1:0-3958 GCA_963526005.1 uncultured Streptococcus sp.
ACGATTTGAGCGGCATGTGCTGAACTTTGTTGAGCTGATGGATGGAATGCAAATACGATTGGGTTACGTGTTTTTAATGCGATTAACGCTTTGAAAATTGCAGTTGAAGTTGGGTTTGTTGTAGGTGTGATACCACAGATAACCCCTACTGGTTCTGCGATTAAAGTTAATCCTGTTACTTCATCATCTGAAATAACACCAACTGTTTTTGTGTGACGCATATTGTGCACCACGTGTTCGCAGGCAAATAAGTTTTTCGTAGCTTTATCTTCGAAAACCCCACGTCCTGTTTCTTCGATTGCATGTTGTGCTAATACACCGTGTTGGTCTAACGCAGCAACTGATGCTTTTGCCACAATGTAGTCAACTTGTTCTTGATTTAACAAGCGGAATTCATCTAAGGCTTTCAACCCATTCTCCACGAGACGGTTGATTTCTTGTTGTACTTGGTTGTTGTTTTTTTCTTCACTCACTTGTGATTTCCCCCAGTGTTTGTTATTTTTATCACATTCTTATCTTACACTATTTTTGTAAAAATGTAAACTATTTTCAACGAAAAAATATCCTTTGAAAACAGATTCATTTATTTTCATTTCCCCTTTCATAATAGATTCCTAACCTATATCTTCATTTTAGTCATATTTCCTAAATTATCAATACTTTTTTCGGATTTTTTGAAAGCCTTTACCTTATTTTTAGTATAAAAAAAGAAGCTTAGCAAATGCTAGCTTCATATTTAAAACAATTCACTTAAATTGATGTCTTCAAGTGTGATTTCTTTATTGGTTTGTGCTTCTAAAGATTCAAAATCAAAGTACTCATTAATGTTTAATTGATTAATCTGAAAGATTTGCTCAAACAGATTATCAGGAAGAGTCTTCTTCCAGCGGTAATCCGCAAAATAATGTGCGAGATCTTCCGTTTCAATTGTTGTATAGCCTAAGTCATTAAACTCGCTGACTTTATAATACAACCAAGTTTTAAATTGATTTTTTAAACTCTCTTTATCCATCGACTACTCTTCTTCAGTTGCTACTTCATCAGTATAAACTTCATTATTTGTTGCAGCAGCTTCTGTAACAACGTGATGAATCGCAGCGCGTTCGAATGTAAGGATAACTCCTTCGCAATCAAGGTCGACTGTTTTATTTACAGTATCAATGTTATCAATTACACCGTGCAATCCACCGATTGTAACTACTTTATCTCCAATTTTCATCGCTTCTCTTTGCGCTTGAATTTCTTTAGCACGTTGACGTTGTTTACGTCCGAAGAACCAGAACGCTCCCCCTGCTACAACAATATATGCAATTAATAATGTCATTTGATCCATAATCTTACCTCATTTCCAATTTTATGTTTTTACTTTATCAAAAAAGTCGCTTTATTTCTATACTCTTTAGAAATTTCTAGCATTTTCTTTGTTGAATCCATACTCTTCAAAGAATGCTTCTCTAAACTCTAGCAAGTTATCATCCATAATCGCTTGGCGTACTTGTTTCATTAAGTTTAATAAGAAGTACAAGTTATGATAACTTGTTAAGCGCAATCCGAATGTTTCGTCTGTCTTGAATAAATGACGAATATAAGCACGTGTATAGTTGCGGCATGTGTAACAATTACATTTCTCATCTAATGGACGGAAATCACGTTCGTACTTCGCATTCTTCACGACTAGACGTCCGGCACTTGTCATACATGTACCGTTACGAGCAATACGTGTTGGTAATACACAGTCAAACATGTCTACACCACGAATAACGCCATCAATTAACGAGTCAGGTGACCCCACTCCCATTAAATAACGAGGCTTATTATCTGGAATGAGTGGTGTTAAGTAATCCAACACTTCCTTCATCTCTTGCTTTGTCTCACCAACGGACAATCCACCAATAGAATATCCTGGGAAGTCTAGAGAAATCATATCTTTTGCATGTGCGATACGTAAGTCTTTATAACCAGCACCTTGTAAGATACCAAATAACGCTTGTGTATCTGGTGATTTATGGGCTTTTAATCCACGTTCTGCCCAACGAGTCGTACGAGCGATCGAATCTTTTACATAGTCATGTGTATGGTGGAAATCTGGACATTCATCAAAACTCATGATGATGTCTGCACCTAGTTTATTTTGTACATCGATTGAAATTTCAGGAGATAAGAATAATTTAGATCCATTTAAATGATTTCTAAAATGAACTCCTTCTTCTTCAATACGACGCATATCGCTCAGAGAGAAGACTTGGAAACCACCTGAGTCTGTTAAAATCCCTTTTTTCCAATTCATGAAGTTATGAAGTTTACCGGCTTCATCTACAATATCTGCACCTGGACGTAACCATAAGTGGTATGTGTTACTTAAAATGATATTTGCGCCCATTTCATCTAACTCTTCCGGGGACATTGATTTCACGGTAGCAAGTGTCCCAACCGGCATAAACATCGGTGTTGGAAAAGTCCCGTGCGGTGTAATAATTTCCCCAAGACGAGCGCCTGTATGTTTTTCTGTTTTAATCAGTCTATATTTTACTGCAGGTTCTGTCATTTTATAAATCCTTTCTTCATTTCATAACTACCTAACTGTACTCTACAAATCACAAAAAGTCCAATAAAAACGGGAGTTAGCTCGCGCTTCACTCCCATTTTCTTCTATTATATTAGTCTACAATTTTTGTATAATTGTAACTTGGCTCTTTTAACTTTTCGTCAAAGCTTACTTCTAAATTATGCCCTTGGAAAAACCATTCATCCCCTGTTTCCACAAAATAGGTAATGCCGTTTTCTACTACACTTACATAAGGATTACTTGGAGCATCTACTTCAACTGCTAAAGAGAACCCTTCATGAATAGGACTGCATCCGTATACCTTTCCTAGGAAACGAACACCACGTTCTTTAGATACACCCATTTCTTCTTCAAACCATGCTTGCGCTCTTTTATCGATTGTTAATTGCATTGTATCCACTCTTTCCTTTCATTTACTCTCTCATTCTATCATAAAATAGTAAAAAGTCAGTAAAGTTTGCTCACTAATTTCCTGTATATATGAATGAAACGCAATTTAGAGAAGTTAAACTTGTGAATCCATTAGACTCATAAAAAGAAACTGTTTTCGATGAATCATCTGTTGCTAGTTGAATTTGATACACATTCATGTACTTTTCTAAGGTCTGTTGTAACAATTTTGTGCCAATCCCCTGATGTTGGTATTCAGGAGTTACCAAAATATCTTGAATAAACAAAATTGACGCCCCGTCTCCAACCGCTCGCAATACACCAAGGAGTTTTCCTTCTTCATTAAGCGCTGCTAATATATGAAGAGAATTTTTGTATGCTTCTTTCAGCATGGTTGGATTCTGTGTGTAATTTGTCCATCCTACTGCTTCATATAAAGGCAAAACCTCTTCTAAAGTGACAACTGGATTTTCAACATAACGGATCATTTGGTTCAACCTCTTTCTATCATAGTCATTTACTGTGCTTTCATAAAAATTATAAATAAAAAAACCGGAATCCACAATAGTGAATTCCAGTTTTGAAATTGTCTAATAAGATTAGCCAAGTTTGTTGTAATATTCAACGACTAGTGATTCGTCAACTTCAGAAGTTAACTCGTCACGTAATGGTAGACGGTTTAATGAACCTTCTAATTTATCTTCGTCGAAAGTAACGAACTCTGGACGACCATATAAAGCTTCTAGAGCTTCTTTAATGATTGTTAAGTTACGTGATTTTTCACGAACACCCACAACATCGCCAACTTGTACTTGGAATGAAGGGATATCTACGCGTTTACCGTTCACAGTGATGTGACCGTGGTTAACTAATTGACGTGCTTGACGACGAGTAGTTGCTAAACCTAAACGGTATACTACGTTATCTAAACGTTGTTCAAGAAGAACCATGAAGTTTTCACCATGTTTACCTTCTTTAATTTTGCCAGCTTTTTTGAATAAA
>CAURMP010000138.1:0-3952 GCA_963526005.1 uncultured Streptococcus sp.
GACGAGTTGCACAGTGAGCTACACTACTTACATTCTCTTTACCACCAATGGCTTCGATAACACTTTTTGCAATTTCCGTATTATTCATCCATTACACTCTCATTTATAAAAATTGTTACCAATAATAGCACTTTTTAATTTCGAATTGTATCATTATACCGCAATAAGTCAAGTTTAAACTAGAATTGAATCACTAAAAAAACTTTACAAAAAGCTTGATTTTCCGTGTGAAAACACGTACTGTAAAAGTACTATTTGATAGGAGGCCCCCACCATGAAATGGACAACTGAACTTAGATACAAACGCTATGAAGATTGGACTCAAGCTGAGAAAGAACAATTGAAATCTACAATGGAAAAATCCCCTTGGAGAGCGAAATACCACGTAGAACCATCCAGCGGATTGTTAAATGACCCTAATGGTTTTTCTTATTTCGACGGTAAATGGATTGTGTTTTACCAAAACTTTCCTTTTGGTGCTTCTCATGGCTTAAAATCATGGGTACAACTAGAAAGTGATGACCTTGTGACCTTTAAAGAAACTGGAGTCAAGGTACTGCCCGATACTCCACTTGATTGTCATGGCGCGTATTCAGGTAGCGCGATGCAATTTGATGATCAATTGTTTCTATTTTATACAGGAAAAGTTAGAGATGAAAATTGGATTCGTCACCCATACCAATTAGGTTCACTTATTGATAAAGACGGCCATATTGAGAAACTTGGAAAAAATTTGATTCCAAAGCCAAGTGATGCTACAGGCCACTTTAGAGACCCACAAATTTTCCAATATAAAGAACATTATTACGCGATTGTAGGTGGTCAAAATCTAGATAAAAAAGGCTTCATTAGACTCTACAGCGCGATTAATAATGATTACACTAATTGGAAAGAAATTGGTAATTTAGATTTTAATAATGACGGTACTGCATATATGATGGAATGTCCAAACTTAGTCTTTATTGATGAAAAACCAGTACTGATTTACTGCCCTCAAGGTTTGGATAAAAATGTATTCCCATACGATAATATTTATCCAAATTTATATAAAATCGGTGAAAAATTCGACCCAGAAAATGCGACGATTACACCCGTTTCTGAGCTTCATCAATTAGATTACGGTTTTGATGTCTATGCTACTCAAGCGTTTAACGCACCAGATGGCCGTGTGCTTTGCATTAGCTGGCTCGGATTGCCAGACGTTTCATATCCAAGTGATATCTATGAACATCAAGGAATCTTTTCGTTAGTGAAGGAACTCTCGCTTAAGGATGGCAAGTTATATCAAACTCCTGTAAAAGGAATCGAAAAGCTTCGTCAATCTTCCCTTCCATTTAACAAGTATATTAAAAATACTTCGAATTGCTACGAGTTAAATCTGAAATTAGAAGGAGAAATGGTACATGAGCTCATTCTATTCTCAGACAAAGATGGCAATGGACTATCCCTCATCTTTAATCTTGTAGATGGTGAGGTTGTAGTTGATCGAAGCAAGGTAGGAGAAAATTTTGCCACAGAATTCAGTAGTGTTCGTACAGCACCAATTGCTCCAGCAGACACTACTGCGCGTATCTTTATTGATAATTCTGTCTTTGAAATCTTTATTAACGATGGAGAAATGGTCTTTTCTGGCCGTGTCTTCCCTCGTGAAGATCAAACACATATTTCAATTCTACAAGGAGATCCAACTGGGGTCTATTATCCACTACTTACATTTACAAATCCAAACTAAAAAAGAAGATCCGATAGGATCAACTTTTTTTATGCTTCAACTAATCGGTGAATCCATTTGACAGAGAAGACTCTTCGCAACCCAATAAAGGCTTTACAAAGCTCTTCAACACCAGCGCAGATAACCACTAATTGTACTGGGAAGTGCCATACTGCAGCAGCAAGTAAGGCTAAAGGGACTCCAATGAGCCATACGCAAGCCATTTCTAGTTTCATACCATATTGCGTGTCTCCTCCGCCACGAAGAATTCCCACTAAGATAATCGAATTTAAAGTTTTAAATACGAAAATCACACCCATAATTTGGAGTAATTGTTGTCCGATGAGGAATACTTCAGGACTAAGATGCGCAAACATCAATAATGTCCAATGTGGTGTTAAGCTTTGGATACCACCAATGACCACTCCAACAACAAGTGAAATTGTAACAAAGCGTTTTGCCTCTTTTTGCGCTTGTTCAACTTCATTTCGTCCGACTCTATTTCCAAGCATAATACTACAACTACTTCCAATACCTCTTACTAAAATGAATGAGAGATTTTGAACGGCAACGGCTACTTGAATCGCTGCTGTGGCTTGAGTTCCAACCATAGCATAAGCTGCATTGTAGAATACTTGTCCTAGAGCCCAGAACGTTTCATTAATAATAACGGGATACGTTGTAATCCAATAATTCATCCATAATCCCTTAGAAATATGATGCCAATAGCGACCAATTGGTAGTCGGATTGGTCCATTGTATGAAAATACCACACCAAATAGAACACCAACTTCAACGACACGAGCGATTAATGTAGCTACAGCTGCTCCAACAACTCCAAGAGCTGGTGCACCAAATTTTCCGAAAATAAAGACGTAGTTAAAGAATGCATTTGTAATAAAGCTACAAATTGTAGCAATCAAAGGTACTTTAGGACTGCCAGTTGTACGAAGTGCATTTGTCATCGCAAAACTCCAAGCTGTAAATACATAACTTAAAGCGGCCACCCGTAAGTAATCCCCTCCAGCTTGAATCACCAGTGGATCTTTTGTAAAAATAGTTAAGATTTCATACGGGAACAGTACTCCAAGAAGCATAAATACCACACTGACAACCGTTGATAAGATTAGTGACATTTGGTTCACTTCTTGAACTTTATGCGTATTCCTGATTCCCCAATATTGCGAAAACAGCACTGCCGAACCTGTATGAATCCCAAAGCAAATTAATGTAAATAAGAAAAATACTTGGTTTGCAAGCCCAACACCCGCGATACTAGCATCCCCAAGAGAGGAAATCATAATTGTATCTAATGTATTCAAAAATGACGTTAATAAACTTTGAAGTGATACCGGAATTGCAATCGCAAGCATTTGTCTATAAAAGTGTTTGTTTACTTTTTCCATTACTATCCCCTTTCATTCAAAATAAAAGAGCGCAATAAACGCTCTTTTACTATCAATTATTTTTCTTCTTCGTTTAGGTTTAGAACGGACATGAAGGCTTCTTGTGGAACTTCAACAGAACCCACTTGCTTCATACGTTTCTTCCCTTCTTTTTGTTTCTCTAACAGTTTACGTTTACGAGAAATATCCCCACCATAACATTTAGCAAGAACGTTTTTACGTAATGCTTTAATATTTGTACGAGATAAAATCTTATTCCCAATCGCTGCTTGAATCGGAACTTCAAATTGTTGACGAGGAATGAGTTTTCTAAGTTTCTCTGTAATCGCCTTACCACGACTATAAGCAAATTCCTTATGGACAATAATACTTAAGGCATCGACCACTTCACCATTTAACATGATATCCATCTTCACAAGGTTGCTTGCACGATATCCGATTAAATCGTAATCAAGAGATGCATACCCTTTTGTACTTGATTTTAACGAGTCAAAGAAATCGAAGATGATTTCTGAAAGTGGCATCTCATAAATCACGTTTACTCGGTACTCATCTAAGTAATCCATTGTGACAAAAGTTCCACGTTTACGTTGGCAAATGTCCATCACGCTACCTACGTACTCATTTGGAACCATGATAGAAGCTTTTACGTATGGTTCTTCAATAGATTGTACGCTTGATTGGTCCGGCATTTCTGCAGGGTTTGATACCACCACTTCTGTACCGTCAGTTTTCTGTACATGATAAATTACAGACGGAGCTGTTGTAATTAGGTCTAAGTCAAATTCACGTTCTAAACGTTCTTGAATAACGTCCATATGTAGTAATCCTAAGA
>CAURMP010000139.1:0-3932 GCA_963526005.1 uncultured Streptococcus sp.
TAAATTTATGAACGATTTCGTAGTGTTCTAAGAAGGCAAATCCCGCGGCGAAAAGGCTGAGGAGTAAGACTGTCTGTAGCACGATATGGAAAAAGTCCGGTGTCAATCGTCTTTGATAGTATTTAAAGAATATCGCATACATCACGAATCCAACCGAGATGACAGCACCGATATAGTTGCCGGCTACCATCGATACGATAAAGCTAAATCCGATAAACGCCAATAGGAACGGGTGAGAGAGTAGGTCTTTAAAGACTTGTTTTAATTTTCCCGTAAAGGCGAGAAGGATGATATATAAGACGAACAATGTTAGAAATAGATAAAACGGAAGGAAGCTACTGATAATGAGTAAGTACAGCGCTAAGTCCTGATTCGAGAATCGTTTTATCTTTTCGATAATCGTTAGTAATTTCATAATGTTCCTTTCAGGTAGTGTTTCTACCAATCATCTAATGAAATAGATATCAGCTTATTTTACCACTAAATCACGATAGAGGGCAAATAGCACGATATTGGGCGCCGTTCTTTGAAAGTTTCTGAAAACAGGCGTACAATGAAAGTAGAAATTCAGAAAGAAGGAATGAACATGAAATTAGTATTTGTTCGACATGGGCAAAGTGAATGGAATGCCCTCAATTTATTTACTGGTTGGAGCGATGTGGAATTGACGGATAAAGGGGTAGAAGAGGCCCATCATGCTGGGAAAGTGCTTCGCTCATTAGGTATCCAATTTGATCATGTGTATTTATCAGTATTAAAAAGAGCCATCCACACAGGTCATATCGTTTTGTCTGAATTAAACCAAGACTATATACCAGAAACAAAGAGCTGGCGATTAAACGAACGACACTATGGAGCCTTACAAGGACTCAACAAACAAGAAACACGCGAAAAATATGGCGACGAACAAGTGTTGCTTTGGAGACGTTCATACGATGTGATGCCTCCACTTTTAAGCGAGGAAGAAGCAGCTAAACAAGCCAGCGACCCACGCTACAAACATCTACAAGTGAAGGACCTTCCTCAAGGGGAAACATTGAAAACAACCTTGGACCGCGTGCTTCCAATTTGGCAAGATAAGATTGCGGTGGATTTACTCGACGGCAAGAACGTGCTCGTTGTAGCGCACGGAAACTCTCTTCGTAGTCTAGTGAAATACTTGCTCAACTTAAGTGAAGACGAAATCTTGAAATTTGAAATTCCAACTGCAACACCGCTTGTATTTGACTTAGATGAAAACTTACAAGTGAAAGAGTATCATTTTGAAAAATAAAGACTATCTTATTGAACAATAAGGAGAATGCGAATGAAGTGGGAGAAGAAACACACTTTAGAAGAGAGCGTTGAATGGAGGGGCCTAGCGGAGAGCGACATGCAGCCGTTCAAAGCGTATGTAAATGAAAAGACACCAGGAGTTTGCGGAACCTACGCGGCAGCTTCGTTAACAGTCCTCATGGCGAAACGCGAAGGTGTCGTCACACAATCGATGGACGACTTATTAGAGAGTATGGAGGCGTCGATTGAATACGCACTTCCATATCGTGGAACTTTCTATTGGGACGTGCAACGCGGACTCAATAACGAGTGGAAGAAATACGGATATAAGACACACTTTAATTTATTTAGTGAAAAGGTCACACCAGGACTTCTCGAAGGCGGTGTACCTGTTGTCGTAGGAACCACTGCCGCTCTTGGTAGTCCGTATAAAAATCACTGGCTAGTTGTGTACCAATACGCCTTTGACTCAACTGGCAAACTCTGGTACAAGGCATACGATAACCACGGCTCAATTACAACGGTTATCCCAGCTGTCCAAACACTCTGCGCCCTCTGGATTGAAAAGCTATAGTCGCAGTTCTTAGAGATTAAACTGGACAGCACCAAGCTCTCAAACTGAAAAGCAGAAATTAAGTTTTAGCAGGTGCACAAAGAGCGAAGAGGCCATTATTGGCACATGAATCTATCAGAGTATTTTTAAACTCTGTCTCATAAATAAATAGCACATAAAAATGATTACGAAGAAGCCTGCGGATTTTATAATCGCAGTAACGGGGAATCGCATCGAATGTGAATTACGCGGAGTAGGAACTTGTTCCTTACTCCGAGTTTGAAGCTTCGAAGGTGTAAGACCATGGCTTACACCGGTGCCCTGTAACAGCGATTATAAAACAAAGCCGCAAGGCTTAGAAGTAATCATTTTTTATGTGCCTAAACTAATTCTATGAGCAGGGTTTAAGACAAAAGCAAAAGCGCTCTGATAGAATGAGTGTGACGAAATAACGGAGGATGAGCGTATGAAGGAATTTGATATGATTTCAATCGGTGGCGGTAGTGGCGGTATTGCCACAGCAAACCGTGCAGCTATGCATGGGGCCCGCGTAGCCGTAGTAGAAGGAAACTTACTTGGAGGAACCTGTGTAAATATCGGCTGTGTTCCTAAGAAAATTATGTGGTATGGAGCGCAAATTGCAGAAGCGATTCACGCGTATGGTCCAGATTATGGATTTACTGCAGAAAATGTAACGTTTGATTTTGCGACACTCAAGAAAAACCGTGAAGCTTATATCGACCGTTCACGTAACTCTTATAATGGAACATTTGAACGTAACAATGTTACCGTGATTAAAGGATACGCGCGCTTTGTTGATGCCCACACGATTGAAGTGAATGAGGAACAGTACCGCGCTAACCATATCGTGATTGCGACAGGAGCTAAACCTGCCATTCCAAACGTGGAAGGAAAAGAACTTGGCGGCACTTCTGACGATGTGTTTGCTTGGGACGTGTTGCCACAATCCGTAGCCATCTTAGGCGCTGGATATATTGCAGTAGAACTTGCGGGCGTCTTACATGCGCTAGGCGTGAAGACAGACCTTTTCGTTCGACGCGATCGTCCTTTACGTAACTTCGACCATTCGATGATTGAAGTACTCGTTGCGGAAATGGAAAAATCAGGACCAACATTGCACACGAATAAAGTGCCACAAAAATTGGTTCAACTTGAAGATGGTAGTGTGGAAATTCATTTCGAAGATGGAACAACTTTCGCTGCTGAAAAAGTGATTTGGGCAACAGGACGAATTCCTCATACAGAAGGGTTAAACCTTGAAGCTGCAGGAGTGGAATTAACAGAACGTGGATTTATCAAAGTGAATGAATTCCAAGAAACTACAGCTGAGGGTGTGTACGCACTTGGAGACGTTTCTGGTGAAAAAGAATTGACGCCAGTAGCGATTAAAGCAGGACGCACACTAGCAGAACGTTTATTTAACGGACAAACAAACGCGAAAATGGACTACTCAACGATTCCAACAGTCGTGTTCTCACACCCAGCCATTGGAACAGTGGGGCTTACAGAAGAACAAGCCGTGAAAGAGTACGGTAAAGAAAACGTGAAGGCATACTTATCAACGTTTGCTGGAATGTATTCAGCCGTGACAAGCCATCGCCAACAAGCACTCTTCAAACTCATCACAGCAGGAGCAGACGAAAAAGTAGTCGGACTGCACGGGATTGGATATGGCGTTGATGAAATGATTCAAGGTTTTGCCGTAGCCATTAAAATGGGCGCAACCAAAGCCGACTTCGACGCAACAGTAGCGATTCACCCAACTGGTAGTGAAGAGTTTGTGACGATGAGATGAGGATACGAGGGCGAACGCTTAGGACTGAATCACTGGACTGATATGCCGCAAGGGACTTTGAAAAAAGTCGTGCGGACATTCGGGAAGCAAAACTTCACAGTGCGAAGTTTTGCAGTCCTGTGAGCCCGAGTTCAACTTCAAGGATGCGAACTCGAACGTCACTAACCACTGCGCCAACGTCAATAAACTAAAAGATTTACAAGCACAAAAATACGCTAGATGGTTATCCATCTAGCGTATTTCGTTTTGTTTATGCGGCCGGCGGGACTTGAACCCGCACAGGTATAC
>CAURMP010000140.1:0-3912 GCA_963526005.1 uncultured Streptococcus sp.
CCTGCGGTACTCATTAGTCCACCGCTTAGCTTAATGCGTGGTTACTATCAAGGGTACAATGAAATGGCGGCTTCTGCGAAATCTCAATTATGGGAACAAGTAGTGCGTATCTTATATATGTTAGGACTAACGTATTTTGTAATGCGTATTGTTTCTGGTGGTTATGTTCTTGCTGTAGCCCATTCAACATTTGCGGCCTTTGTCGGAGCGGTCATCGCGTTCTTATACTTAGCGTATAAGATGTTCCGTGACCATAAAGGCATGATGGAATTAATGGAAGAAGGGCGTCCTGAACGTCCATTAAGTTTCTGGAAGATTATTTTTGAAGTAATGCGTGAAGCTTTACCTTTCGTATTAGTAACTTCAAGTATTCAAATCATCAGCTTGATTGACCAAGAAACATTCCAACGTCTGGTTCCAATCTTTACGAACTTCTCGTTTGAAGAAGGGAAAGAACTGATTACCTTATTTGGATTTAATGCGAATAAGGTGATTATGATCGTGATTTCGCTCGCGATGAGTATTTCAACAGCGGCATTGCCACTGCTTGCGGCTCATTATTCAGTGAATGACCGTGAAGAAGTGAAACGCGTCATTGCGAACAACTTAGGATTATTTGCATACATCATGATTCCAGCTTCTGTAGGGATGGCGATTGTCTCAGAGCCGATTTATAATGTGTTCTATTCACCAGACCCAACAGGAACGTATTTATTAATGGTTTCATGTATCATGTGTGTGTTCTTAGGATTATTCGTAACGTTCACATACATCCTGCAATCAATGGAACAACATATCATTGCGATTAAAGCATTAGGATTTACAGTGCTTATTAAATTGCTATGGCAACCAATGATGATTTACTTCCTTGGTGGAGCTGGTCCGTTAATTGCCAGCTCAGTAGCATACTTTGTTGCGACGCTTTATATGTGCCGTCACGTTCTTCGTATTACACGATTCGATTTGAATTACGTATTGAAGAAATTCGGGCAAGTGCTTCTTGCTTCTCTTGCGATGGCGATCACTTCAGCACTCACTTTATACGCGATTAAACATGTAATGCCAATCGGTGGTAAAGTTCGTGCGTTAATTGCAGTTGCTGCTGTAGGTTTTGTCGGAGTTGTGACTTATGGACTAATTACCTTGAAGAATCGATTAGCTGATGAAATGCTTGGTGCACGCGTTGGTGGTATTCGTCGTAAATTGAGGATGAAATAATGAGATTAGATAAATGTTTAGCAGATTGTGGCCTTGGAACTCGTTCCGAGGTCAAATCTTTATTAAAGGCCAAAAGAATTACCGTCAATGGTAAAGTCGTCACCAATGGTAAAGTACAAGTGAATCCTGAAACGGATGAGATTCTGTTTGATGGCGAGACGATTCAGTACGAAGAGTTCGTCTATATCATGATGAATAAGCCCAAAGGAGTCGTTAGTGCTACGGAAGATAATCTTCATAAGACGGTTCTGGATTTAATCGATCCACTTTATTTTAAAAAGGGAGTTTTCCCAGTAGGTCGTTTGGATATCGATACGCATGGATTATTGCTTTTGACAAATGATGGAGAGTTGGCGCATCGTCTTCTTTCACCGAAGAAACACGTCACAAAAATCTATCAAGCAAGAATCGAAGGCGTGATGACAGAGGGAGATGCTGCTGCTTTTGAGAAGGGCATCGTATTATCGGATGGAACGGAGTGTATGCCAGCGCATCTGGATATTCTTAGCACGACGCAGGATGAATCGGTTGTTCAGATTCATTTGAAAGAAGGAAAATTCCATCAGGTCAAACGCATGGTGAAATCCTGTGGGAAAACTGTTGTGGATTTACAGCGACTCACGATGGTGCCACTCAAGTTAGATGAGAGCCTCGCGTTAGGAGAGAGCAGACCTTTAACCGAAGAAGAATTACAATCATTAATGATGAATGAATAACGAAAGCTTAGGAGAAATCCTAGGCTTTTATTTGTTATAGAAAGGGTTTAACCGCTTTTCATCCTTTTGTAAAAATGGTAAGATAAGACTATTGAATCTACTTGATAGAGATTGGAGCGATTGGATGACAATTGATTGGAAAAAAGAAGTAGAACTTCGTAAAGAAGATCTATTAAAAGATTTATTCACATTATTACGTATCGACAGTGTGCGTGATGATTCTAAAGCGACAGAGGATGCACCAGTAGGTCCTGGACCTAAAGAAGCGCTAGAAGCATTCTTAGCAATCGGTGAACGTGATGGTTTCACAACAAAACAAGTTGGAAACTTAGCAGGGCACATTGAGTTTGCGCCAAATCCAGACTATAAAGAAACTCTTGGAGTTTTAGGTCACGTGGACGTTGTTCCAGTAGGGACTGGATGGGATACAGATCCATTCGAGCCACAAATTATTAATGACCGTATTTATGCGCGTGGTTCAAGCGATGATAAAGGACCAAGTATGGCAGCATACTACGCATTAAAAATTATCAAAGAATTAGGATTACCAGTTTCAAAACGTGTTCGTTTCATTATCGGGACAGACGAAGAATCAGGTTGGAAATGTATGGACCGTTACTTCCAAACAGAAGAAATGCCAGACTTTGGTTTCTCACCAGACGCAACATTCCCAATCATCAATGGTGAAAAAGGAATTCTTTCATTACACTATGATATTCCTGGTGGTGCTGCTGAAGGAGACTACCAATTATTAAGCTTCGACGCAGGCTTACGTGAAAACATGGTTCCTCAAGATGCTCATGCGGAAATCGTTGTTCCAAATGCAGATGAAGTGGTTGACCGTTTCTTGGCATATGTTGCTGCAAATCCTGTTGAAGGTAGTGCTCAAGTGTTAGACGGCAAAGTTATCTTAGACGTTGTTGGTAAATCAGCACACGGATCGACTCCACATAAAGGAATAAACGCAGGGACACACTTAGCGAAATTCTTAAACCAATTCAACTTCAAAGGCAATGCGAAGAAGTACTTAGCCTTTGCTGCTGAAGTATTACATGAAGATACTGATGGTAAAAACTTAAAAGTGGACTACAATCATGAAGTGATGGGACCATTAACAGCGAATGCAGGAATCTTCACTTACACTCCAGAATTAGGTGGGGTAGCTGTAGTGAACTTCCGTTATCCATTAGGCGTTACTGCAGAAGGTCTTGAAATTAAGACAGAAGTTGTTGCTTCAGGTTATGGATTCACAGTTGCTCACGGTAAAGCACAAGTTCCTCACTATGTATCTCCAGAAGATGAGTTAGTGTCAACATTGTTAGACGTATATCACCGTCAAACAGGCTTACCAGCTCACGAACAATCTATCGGTGGTGGAACATACGGACGTATCTTTGAACGTGGTGTAGCGTATGGTGCGCTCTTCCCAGATTCAATCGATACAATGCACCAAGCAAATGAATTCTTCGCATTAGAAGATTTATTCAGATCAGCTGCAATTTATGCAGAAGCGATTTACGAATTAATTAAATAAACGCGTAAATAACAAGGAGGACGGATTTCCGTTCTCCTTGTTTTGCTTTTTTAGAGTTTTTTAATGTATTATTAATATGAATATTTTTACAAAGAAAACAAAATCAGATAAGATTAGTATAAAATTAAAGAAGGATGAACACTATTTCTGAATACATATTTTCTTCAGATAAATATCCAAAAAATATAGACCACTTGACTTTGAGTTTTTGAGTTCTTTGGAGGAGGATAGAAATGATTAAATATTTAAGAAAAGAGATGTTGGGAATTATATTAAATATAGCAGGGTTATTTACTGTATCGGGGTTACAAGTGTATGCTGCTTTACGTATGACGAAGGTTGCTGAATATATTATCCAACAAAATGTAAGCGTATTTATGAATGAAGTATTCATTATTTTGGGATTATGGATTATTAGTTTAATCATTTCATACTATCAGACAG
>CAURMP010000141.1:0-3908 GCA_963526005.1 uncultured Streptococcus sp.
TTGGTTTGTCTTCTTTGTTCAGTTTTCAAAGGTCAATCGTTGTTTTGCAACAACTCCTATATATTAGCATAATATAGGCTCTGCGTCAAACGATTACGTCTGCTGTTTTCAAAACTTTTTTGAAAATGTTTTAAAAGCGAACGTTCGCTTCACAGTGATATTAATTTATCATAACTGATAGGCAATTTCAACTAAAATGACGCTGTTTTTAGTAAGAATTTTTTATGAAAAAACTTCAAATAAAATGTTTACAGAAATGCTTTTTCAAACATAAAAGAAGACCTCGGCAAACTCACCAAAGTCTTCTTTTTGAATTTGTTTACTATATTATAGTAGAAACTAGTTTTCGAAATCCTCGAGCCACTCTTTTTTGATGTTCTTTTCAAGGTTTTGTTGACGTTTATCTTCTTCCATTTTTGGCATCATAATAAACGCATCTCCAAAACTATCTAAATCATACTCATCATTGACTAGTTCCTCTTTCAATGTTTCAGGAACTTCGAGTTTTTCTTTTTTAAGGAAATCTTCCTTTTTGAGACGAATAGACATATCTATTCTCCTTTCGCCAAACGGTCTTCAAATACTTTTATCTTTTCTAATAATACAGTATTTTTATTCAGTCTGGCAAATGCGGCAGCGTCTCTTATTAATTCTTTAACTTCTTCTTGCTCAAATTTATTTTCATAAGCATTTTCAGCTAGTAAATATTTGATTCGCGCTAAGTAGTAAGTAACATGATTTTCCCCACAAATCGTTACCCCTCGGCGTAATAAAACATCACTTGTATCATATTCCTTAATCGTCGCATAAAATGTTGCTGCGTAATATAGGACTGTTAGGACACGACAAACATCTTCTACAGATTCGATGGTATATGAATCAATTTGGTGAATAGCTTTTTCAAAGAAGTATTCTGCCTTATCATAATCGGCTTGATTCATATAAATAAGTCCAATTCCGGTATATGCTAAAAAGATATACTTATTATCTACGTCTGAATGATCCGCTAATAATTGATTAAAATAAAAGAAACTATCTGCATCATCTTTGTTCATTAAGGTTTGTGTGAAACCTTTTAAGTATAAATATCGCCACTCTTGTTGAGTTGTCAGATGTGCGACATTAATACTCTTGATGAGCTCTTCTGCTTCTTCGTATTCCATACCCACAATATTGAATTCGATTTTATCAAGTTTTTTATTTAACACTGAGTCTTTAATCGCTACAGATGGAAATAACTCCCCTACGTCCATTTGCAACTTTTTGCAAAGCAAGGTCAATATTTTCATTGAAGGAATTTGACCGTGATTTTCGAATCGACTCAATGTAGCTTGTGTACAAATACCCTCACTCAATTCAATTTGAGATAAACCTAGTTCTTTTCTTCGATTCACAAAAATTTGAATATCCATAAATATCTCCTTTCTTTTATTTAATATATGTTCCCTATATCAAATTTATTATACCTTTATTTATCGATATATCCAAAGGAAAAACTTCATTTTGGTAGAGTTTTGTGGGATTTTTTCTTTTTTTCTGAATGAAAATGACGATTATGTATTATTTTATATAAGTGAATTTATAATTTTGAAAATGATTTTCATTACAAATAATTTCATAAAAATGCTTGATATAATAATCATTCTAAGCGTTATTCTTTAAAAGTCGATTTTGAAAGCACAAAAAAAGCTTATGACCGAAACGGTCATAAGCTGTCATTTTTCTATTCTGCGATTTCAACTACGAGGTAACGATGTGGTTCTTTACCTTCTGAGTGAGTTGAGATGCGTTTGTTTTTACTTAACGCAGCGTGAATTTGTTTTCTTTCATACGCTGGAAGTGGTTCTAAGTAAACAGGTTGTTTTGTTTTTAATACTTTACGAGCTGTTCTTTCCGCAATTTGTTGTAGTGTTTCACTACGACGTGCACGGTAGTCACCAACATCGACTTGAACTGAAATACGTCCTTTGATGAAGCGGTGTACAGATACTTGCGCAAGTACTTGTAAAGCATTCAAGATTTTACCGTGTTTTCCGATTAAAAGACCTTGTTTGTCTGTGTCGAATACGAAAGTCATGCGATCACGACGCGCTTCAACTGTTACTGTTGCTTCAGCGCCGTATGTTTTAGCGATGCCTTCTAAGTATTCTTTTGTCACACGAGCAGCTTCTTCTAATTGGTCTACAGTTTCTTCGTAATCTGCGTCTCCTTCTTCTTCTTCGAAATCATCGTCTTCGAAGTCTTCTTCAGGAACTTCCACAGTTTCTACTGTTTCGACAGTTGCTTCTTCCACAACAGGTTCAACAACTTCTTCTACTGCTTCTTCGCTAACCATTGTAGCGACTGGCGTTAATTCCACTTCAGCATTTTTTTGACCGAAGCCAAACAATCCTTTTTTACCTTCAGAAATGACTTCCACAAACACTTGGTCTTGCGGTAATCCTAACTGACGTAATCCTTTTTGGATTGCTTTTTCTACTGAAACGTCACTTACTTTAATTGTATTTGTCATCGTAAACTCTCCTACTCTATAAAAATCATTGTTATTATCTCATGATTGAGACATTTCAACAAGAGCTCTATAAGAATTATTTTCCGTGTCTTCTTTTCGCTTTTTCAAGCGCTCTTGCACGGCGTTTTTTCTCAGCGGCAATCGCCTTTTGCTCTTCTTGGAATTTAAATGGATTATTTAATAGTAATGTTTGGCCTACCATAAATACGTTTCCGACTACCCAGTAGAGTGATAACGCACTTGATAACCCAAGAGACATAAATAGGATCATTGCTGGCATGACATACATCATAACTTTACCAGCACCACCAGTATCTTGCATTTTCATTGATAACCATGTTGTAACAAACGTTGTTAATGCTGCTAAGACTGGTAAGATGAAATATGGGTCTGGTTGGTCTAATTGGAACCATAAGAAATGACCTTGTTTCAATACGTCTGTACGGCTGATTGCTTGATACAATGCCATCATAACTGGCAATTGAATTAATAATGGTAAACATCCAGCGTATTGGTTGATACCTTCACGCTCATATAAAGCATTCATTTCAGCTTGAAGCATTTCTTGTGTTGCACGGTCGCGTGCTGAATACTTCTCACGTAACGCTTTAATTTCTGGTTGAAGAATCGCTTGTTTACGCGTGCTTTGGTATTGGAAGTGCATTAAAGGAACCATAATTAAACGAGTAATAATCGTAAAGACGATAATCCCTAAACCGTAACTTCCTCCTAATAGGTTTGATAACCAGATGATAAATTGAGACAAATTATATAGAACAATTCGATCCCAGAATCCTGTACTAGACTCCGTAATTGGAGAAGTTCCACAGGCCGCTAAAAATAAAGTTAAAACTGCTAATGATACAATCAATTGGCTTTTTTTCTTCACTGAAAAGTCCCACCTTTTAGAATATTTAATTTTCAACGATTCCTACCTATAAATAGGAATCTTCATTTTTAGGTATTAATGTAGCTAATTTTAAAACATGCATCATACTGCTTTTCATTTCTTGATAAGACATTTGTACGATGGGTTGACGAGCAATGACGATAAAATCTACATCTTGCGCCAATTGATCGTCCAGTTCCATTAAAATATGACGGATTCTTCTTTTAAGACGATTACGCGTAACCGCATTTCCAAGTTTTTTGCTGACAGAGATTCCCACACGAAAATGGGATTGGTCTTCCTTATTATATTTATAAATAACGAATTGACGGTTCGCTGTCGATTTTCCCTTGTGGAATACCTTTTGAAATTCGCGGTCTTTCTTTACTCGAAACGATTTCTTCATCTACTTGAATCTCTCCAGTCACTCAAATGGTTTTTAAAAAAAAAGACCACTGAGACGTTCAGTGATCTAAGCTGCTAAAACTTTTCTACCTTTACGGCGTC
>CAURMP010000142.1:0-3903 GCA_963526005.1 uncultured Streptococcus sp.
AATCTGAAGCAACAGAGATGATTGTCATGGGATTCGTTGAACCATTTACAAAAGAGCTTCCAATGGAGTATGCCGTTGAACTTAACCGTTTAATCGCGTACGAGATGGAGGGCAGCGTCGGCTAAAGATGCTAACAGCCAAGAAACACTGGTTTTATCAGGTTTCTTGGCTGTTTTTTATTTTTAGAATATTAAATTAATTCCATATTGACATTTATCAAAATTATTTATAATATGTGATTAATATTAATGCGGGGACGGAGTGCCGTCCATAAATAGCAGACGACTATTTTATAGTGGTCTGTTTTTTTTACTCAAGTATTAAAATAGCAAGGCTATTCTCATAACCAAAAACCACAAAATATATTATAATTTTTTAATTTTATAGTTTCTTAATATTATTTGCTCAGAAATTTGGCTATTCTCATATAAAATAATCCTTGTTATATCAATGTTTTTGAACGAAAATGCACTCTAGGTGAAAATTTTACATTTTACGAGATATTACACTTGTATTATATTCAGGACGTGTTATAATATGTTCATCAAGAGATATAAAGAAAGGAGAATGGGTATGAGAAAACAACCATGGCCGAACGAAAATAAGACTGAACGGATTAACTTTACGATTGAGCCCTCTTTAAAAGAAGCATTTTTGAAGATTATCTCAACAGACGTATCAACTTATTTCCGGACGGTCATTGAAAATGAAGTCGAAAGTCATCAGAAAAAAGTTGAAAACTGGCCCGACGCAATTAAATCATTATTGCATGGACAGTTTAAGGCGTTCTCCGAACAAGTCTTCGGAACGTTTAATTACCGAGGACGGAACTATCCATATAAAATTTTGGATGTTATGTCAGTTGAAGAAGGACAACCACTTGAAGTCATTGACTACGAGGATGGGTTGGTATATGTAAAAGTGATTGAGGAAATCAATCCAGAAAAATTAGTATATGTAACTATTTAGAAAGAAGGAAATTAAAAATGCCAGTAACAATCTTAATTATCGCCGTAGTATTAATCTTATTAATTATTGCGTTCAAATCAATTCGTATCGTCCAACAAGGACACAAAGCTGCTGTTCAATCATTCGGACGTTATGTTGGAGAATTAGGACCAGGGTTACACTTTGTAACACCAATCATTCGTAACATTGCTTACGTTGTGGATATGCGTCAACGTTCATTAGACTTAGATCCTCAAGAAATCATCACAAAAGACAACGTTAACTTAACAATTGACGCTTCAGCTAAATACCACGTAGATAATCTTGAAGAATACTTATATGGAAACACAAACCCAGAAGGATTATTACTTTTAGATATCCAAAACGAATTACGTGACATTATCGGTACAATGACAATGGCTGAAATCCTTGGTGGTACTAACAAAATCAACACTGATTTAAACCAACGTGTATTCGGTAAAACAGACTCTTATGGGGTTACAATTGACCGTGTAAACATCGGTGAAGTAATTCCTCCACAAAGCATCGTTGAAGCGATGAACAAACAAATCACTGCTGACCGTGAACGTGATGCTGCGTTAATCGCTGCTGACGCTCGTCAAAAAACAGTTGAAATGGATACAAGAACTCAAAACAACAAATTATTAGCAGATGCTCGTGCACATGCTGAAAAAATCGCAATTGACACTCAAGCAACTGTTGCTCAATTAACAGCTATCAACAATGCATTAAACGAATCTAACTTAAATGCTGCTGCGTTAGAATACTTAGCAATCGACGCTAAAAAAGCTCTTGCTGAAGGTCCAAACAATACAGTTGTATTAATGGACGGTCAAAACAACGCAAAAATCGCTGAAAACATTGCTTCATTAGCATCAGGACGTAAAGTTTGGGACGAAGCAGGTAAATAATCATGAAACAACAAGCTAACAAATCTTTCTTTGGGTTGAAATGGCTTGCGGTACTGATTGCCACTTTATTGTTAGTAGGAACCTTTGCACGTGTTTCAACAGTCAATGCTGAAACTCCACAACCGGTAGACACCACAAAGATGAAGATACAAGGCGCCTTTGAACAAAAAATCAACTTTGTGGATGGGGAAGATTATAATGCGACAGTGACGATTAAGTTAACTTATAATAACCCTCAATATAAAGAGATTAAAGTTCCCGTTCAAATTAAAAACCTTCCGACAGGGAAGGGCGGTATTCGACTTTACGTATATCGAGATACAGATAATAGCCTCATAGTTCAATCATTTGTTGAGACCATTGAAGACCACAATGTTATCTATTATGATTTGATTCCTGTCGAAGATGGGAAAGTCACAAAAGCGTTTCAATTTACGGCAACGGACAAAGAACGAAACAAATTTCTAGAGGATTTGGCCAATGCAAGTGAAGAGGAAGAAGAAGCTACTACTGCCGCGAAAGCTGCGAACTCGAACGAAAAGAGTTCAAACGCCAATAATTCAAACAAGAGTGATTCGAAAGGGAATGCAAAAGGCTCTGAAAGCAAAGATGTCTTTGATCAAATTGATAACTTCTTTGATCAACTAGATACAGACAAAATTGCTGAAGGACTCGGTAAAGGAGCATTTTATATCATCCTTATCATCGCTGTTTTCTTAGGAATTAAAGGGAAACAAAAACAGGCTCGTAGAAATACTCGTAGAGCTCGAACTGGAAATACGCGTTCTGCTCAAAGAACTGGGGCTGATGCTACTGTCAATAGAGCACAAAAGACATCTACTCCAGTAGTCGCTACCGAAGCCGTACCGCAACGTGTATATCGTCCGCGAAATAAAGTTTCAAATCCAAAACTTCGCTCACAAGCGAAAAAACAAGCAACAAAACAAGCGCTACAATCGGCTTCAAGTCGTTCAAATACTTCAAGAGATGTGTATGTGGATACACGTGCTACAAGACCGGTTTCCTACCGTCCAGCATCAAAAGAAAAATCACATACATTACCACGAGTGCTTTCAAGCAAAACACTCCCTCGTACTTTGAAGACTCCGCGCTTAAAATAACACAAGTAGAACACCTAAATTCCATGTGAGTTTAGGTGTTTTTTGCTCTTTCTACACTCAAGCATTTGCACAAGTAAGGCTATCGGAGTATTCTAAAAAGGAAAGGTGGTAAAAAGATGAACGATTTAGAAAAGTTAATGAAGAAGATTGAAGCAGATCCACAAAATGCTAAGTACACCAAAGAAGGGATAGCGCCTTTATTTTCTGCGCCACGAAAAGCGAAAATTTTGATTGTAGGGCAAGCACCTGGGATTAAAGCGCAAGAGAGTCGCTTGTTTTGGAATGACCAAAGCGGTGATAACCTCAGAAGTTGGATGGGTGTAACTCGTGATTTCTTCTATCAATCGGATTTATTTGCGGTCGTTCCGATGGATTACTATTATCCAGGAAAAGGAAAATCTGGAGACCTTCCACCGCGCAAAGGGTTTGCCGAAAAATGGCATGAAGATACCTTTGCCTTAATGCCGGATATTGAACTGATAGTATTGGTTGGAAAATACGCGCAAGACTATTATTTAAAAGATACAAAGAAGAAAAATTTAACAGAAACAGTTAGAGCCTATAAAGAGTACTTACCAAAAATGTTTCCACTCGTACATCCCTCACCCTTAAACCGTCGATGGATGGTAAAAAATCCATGGTTTGAAAAAGAAGTCTTACCAGAATTTCAAAAGAGAGTACAAGAAGTGATTAAAGGAGTCAAGAAATGAGAACAGAATTATATCCAGAAATCGAAATCTACAAGGAACACATGATTCCAGTGAGTGACTTGCATACCATTTATGTAGAAGAATCAGGGAACCCATTAGGACATCCTGTTGTCGTCTTACACGGTGGACCAGGAGGGGCATCTTCTCCTGCGAATCGTCAATTTTTTGATCCGGAGTTCTATCGCATCATCC
>CAURMP010000143.1:0-3851 GCA_963526005.1 uncultured Streptococcus sp.
TGTCTATTGTACCGCTTTCACTACTAAAAAGGAAGATATACGGCGAAAAAAATCGTGCAGCGAACTGGAAAAGTTCTACTGCACGATCCATTACTAGCTTATTTACTTCCGACTTCTTTACCGGCAATACGTCCGAATGTGATAATATCCGTAATCGCATTTCCTCCAAGACGGTTCTTCCCTTGGATAACCCCTGTTAATTCACCAGCAGCGTATAATCCAGGAATTGGTTCGCCTTTTTCATTTAACACTTCTGTTTTTTCGTTGATAACAACCCCACCCATTGTATGGTGAACAGAAGGAACGGCTTTTTCAATATAATAAGGACCTTCTTCTAGAGAGACTAATCCACCACGGTGATGGAAATCTTTGTCGTCTTTAGTCTTCGCATATTCATTTACTTTTGCGATTGTTTCTTTCAAGTTATTGATATCGATATCGAAGAATTTTGCAGCTTCTTCAATCGTATCAGCTTTAACTAACAATCCTTCACGAATCAACTCATCGTATTCTGCTTTATGCGCTTCTTTTGTCTTCGAAATCGCATCAATTTTATCGTTCCAGATTTGATAAGCATAGCCCCCTGTTTGTGCTAGGATTGCTTTTGAAATCACATCACGACGGTCTAGTTCTTCCACAAAACGTTTTCCTTCTTGGTTGACTAGAATCGCTCCATCAAAACGAGTATCGGCTAATAGCGAAATCATACCAGTCTTCGGATTTGCGATTGGGTATGTTTGGATGTATTCCATATTTTGTAATTGCGCTCCAACTTTTTGAGCCATTACAATACCGTCCCCAGTTGTTCCGACTGTATCTGTTGATTTATAGCGTTCGTCATATTCCTTGTTGTATTGTTTACGCATTTCTACATTTGAACCGAAACCACCTGTTGTTAATACAACCCCATTGTTTGCAAGGAATTTCACTTCTTTCTTCGTCTTGTCAGTTGCTTTCACACCTGTCACACGACCGTTTGCATCTTGAATTAATTCTTCTGCTTTCACGTTTAAGAAGATTTTAACACCAAGTTCTTCTGCTTTTGCTTTTAATTTAGACACTAATTCTGCACCAGTATGGCCCTTAGGAATCAATGCACGTTTAAATGAATGTCCACCAAATTGGAATAATTGGTCTGATAGGAATTCAACGTGTACGTCATCTCGTAACCATTCTGCTGATTCCAATGCTTTTTCAGCCATTAAATGAACGAGTTTAGGGTCTCCGATATTGTCTCCGCCCTTCATCGTATCATTATAGTACGCTTCTACAGAGTCGCCAGTAATTCCAAGATTCTTTTGTACCCAGTTTCCAGGTGCATTCATTTCCCCTCCGGAAATAAGAGTGTTTCCGCCGACTGTTGGCATTTTTTCAACGATTGCTACGGATTTACCAGCTTCTGCGGCTTCAATCGCGGCACTAAGTCCAGCACCACCTGAACCAACAATCACTACATCAAAGGTTTGTTCCGCTGGGAGCTCATTCTTATTCGTAGTTGCTTGTTTGGCAGCGACTAGCGTGATGCCTGATTTCTTAATCGCATCTTTCACGGCTTCCAGATACCCTTCACTCGTTGCACTGGCTCCAGAAACAACATCTACATCTGCTGAGTTTTGCGCGATAATCGTTTCCTTCAACTCGTTGTAAACCGGATCGGACAGCCCTTTATTTTCATCTTGCTGAACGACTTCGATGTTAGTAATCTTCGCATCGGTAATCGTAACGGCTACTTTAATCTCGCCGTGCTTCCCATTTCCCACTCCTTCAAATTTTCCACTCTTCTTTGCTGTAGCGCAGCCGAATAAAAGTAGAATCGATAAAACACTTAGTAAAAGAACTTTCCAATTTCTTTTCATTTTTTCTCACCTTTCAACATTTATTTTTTCCTTATTACATTCTCTATTATAATGCTTTCACAAACTTTAATAAATAACAAATGAAATATTTCACATAAAAACAATATTTTAAATGTTAAATATTCAGAAACGAACCTATAAAAAAAGAATACCTCCCGAAACACTTTGTTTCAGAAGGTATTCTTCAGGTTTCACTCATTTATTTCATTTCTTTTGAGCTTTCCATGATCGCATCAATTAAGCCATATTCTAAGGCTTCTTGTGCTGTCATGTAGTTATCACGGTCTGTATCTTTTTCGATACGTGATAATTTTTGACCTGTTTGTTTTGCCAAGATTTTATTTAAACGTTCACGTGTTTTCAAAATTTGACGTGCCGCGATTTCAATTTCTGTCGCTTGCCCTTGTGCTCCGCCTAAAGGTTGGTGGATTAAGATTTCAGCGTTTGGTAATGCGAAACGTTTTCCTTTAGCACCAGCTGTTAATAAGAATGAACCCATTGATGCTGCTAGACCCATCGCGATTGTTTGAACGTCTGCTTTAATGAAGTTCATTGTATCGTAGATGGCTAAACCAGCTGTTACACTTCCTCCTGGAGAGTTAATATACATGTAAATATCTTTCTCAGGATCTTGTGCATCTAAGAATAGTAATTGCGCGATGATCGCATTCGCCATATCGTCGTGAACAGGTCCGCTCACCATGATAATACGGTCTTTTAATAAACGTGAGTAAATGTCATAAGCGCGTTCTCCGCGTGAAGACTGCTCGATAACTGTTGGAATTAAATTCATAGCATTTCCTCCATATTCTGCTTTTGTTTTAGTCTACTTCAATAGTCAACAAAGGTCAATCTATCTGCTTACTAGTTAATAAAGTTGAAAATCTTATCCCATACTTCTTTTGAGAAAATATCAAATGGATTGTGACCTTCACCAAGAACGGCATAACCCACCATTAAGCCAAGTGCAAATAAAATGACTGCGATAATCACGAAGATTAAGACACGGAGTAGCGCCGTCAATAATAAGTGACCACTATTTTTCAATTCTTGCTTCATGCTTCTTCTTTCCTTTCATCATCAATCATATTCGCAGTTGGGTTCATTACGACTTTCTTAGAACTGAAGAGTCTTCTTAGCCCTGAGAAAATACCACGATCTGCTTTAATGCGGTTTAATAGGATTCCTGTTCCAATCGCCACACTTTGAAGAGGATTCTCTGCCACCATCACAGGAACTTGTAGCTTTTCTGAAAGCATACGGTCGATTCCTTGGATGAGCGCTCCGCCCCCTGTTACCATCACGCCGCGTTCGATAATATCACCTGCGAGTTCTGGTGGAGTCGCTTCGAGTACGAGTCTAGCTTCTTCGCCAATCGTATCGAGCATTTCTTTTAAGCAATGATAAATTTCATTTGTATAAATGGTAACGGTCTTCGGTAATCCAGTCGTCATATCGCGACCTTTAACAATCATATCCGACTCGTTTTCCACTTCAATCGCACTACCAAGATTCATCTTGATGGCTTCAGCAGTACGGTCCCCGATAATGAGTTGATATTTGTCTTTAATATATTCGGAAATGGCAAAGTCCATATTGTCGCCGGCTAATTTAATCGAACGGCTTGTGACCGTTGAGCCCATTGAAAGAACGGCAATATCACTTGTTCCGCCACCGATATCGATGACCATGTTTCCAATTGGAGAGAAGATATCGAGTCCAACGCCGACCGCTGCCACTTTTGGTTCTTCCTCTAAGTAAATATTCCGTCCGCCGCATTTAATCGCTGCTTGGATAATGGCCTTTTGTTCCACCGTCGTAATATTTGTTGGCGTACAAATTAAAATATCTGGTTTAGAAAACCAACTATTTAAGTTTAGTTTCTGCATGAATAATTCAAGCAATTGCTCAGTAACCGCGATATCCGCAATTACCCCACCCTTTAATGGATGGTGCACATTGATTTCTTTTGGCGTACGGCCCACCATTTGGTAC
>CAURMP010000144.1:0-3840 GCA_963526005.1 uncultured Streptococcus sp.
TCGAAGACTTAGATTACAAGATTTTAGAATCTTTAGATGCTAGCGGATGTAATTTATATCAAAAGATTCGTTTTGGGATCTTACCACAGTTAATTCCGTCATTTATCTCTACAGTGATTTATCGTTTTGATATGAACTTAAGAGATGCAACTGTTCTAGGGATGGTGGGTGCCGGTGGTATCGGTTCGCCATTAATGTTTGCTATGAGTGCTTATAAATGGAATGAAGTAGGGGCAATTTTATGTGGATTAATCATTCTAGTATTATTCATTGAGTTTGTATCTACTAAGATTCGTACACGT
Organism: uncultured Streptococcus sp.; assembly: GCA_963526005.1. Taxonomy (GTDB): domain Bacteria; phylum Bacillota; class Bacilli; order Lactobacillales; family Aerococcaceae; genus Granulicatella. Next base: position 303 of record CAURMP010000144.1, read on the forward strand.
TTAGCACGTGGTTAATGTATCTATTAAATAACAAAAAAACGACTTACAGAGCATTTCTGTAGGTCGTTTTCGTTTGTAATTCTATCTATTTTACCTTTGTGAAAATTTCACGAATTAACGGTGCAAAACTATATGCAACAGCTGCAAAGCCAATCACTAAAAAGAATGATAATACAGGAACTGTTTGATAAATTGCGAATAAAGTTGCAGCTATAATAACTGCAGCCATAATCAGTGATTGCACAGGCATTACGATAATCAGTAAATAACTGTTTTTAACGAGACGTTTTATAGGACTAAAATACTGAGTCGTCATAGCAAGACCAATAATGGAAGCTATAATAGTTACGATTAAAATTAACGCTGATAACATAAATAACATAAAACCAATGATTCTAAATAAATCAGTATTATTATTCGCAAAATTCCAGTAAAATTGAGCCATATAAATCATAGCAGCAATTAGAACTAAATACACGATCCATAGGAGCATTTTTTTAGTAATATCACGTTTAAATTCATTCCAAAACGGCTTAACGAGTGTGCGATTTTCATCCTCAGAAAGTTTAAGTGTCGTATGCATTAATGCAGCAAATGCAGGACCAATAGTTATAATAGGTATACATAGAACGATAAATAAAAGATTTAATAAAATAAAATCAGCAACTAATGTAGCGAAATGCCAAAACTTGCTGTCTTGATTATATTGCATGTGAGACCATCCTTATTAATTAATTACTTTAATAGTATACGTTGAGGGGCTTTAAAATGCAATGATGTTTCTTTATACTATTTCAGATACTTATATAGGTTTACATAATATATATTATACTAAGTTATATATCAAAAAGTTTCTATATCCTCTATCATAAATCAATACGCCCAGCATTTATAAGTAACACTGAGCGTATAATCATTTATATAACTTCTAATGTATCAATATCGATATTCTTATTAATCGATAATAAACATAAAACTTTTCTTGTAACATTTTTGTTACAACTAATGGCTAATGCATCTGCATATATATTCAGTTGCTCTTTATATTTGCGTACGATGCTTTGAATTCCTTCTGTAGAATCCACAACATAATCTGTCTTATAGTCAAATACGATAATCTCATCATCTAATTCGATATATCCATCGATAATCCCGTGAATCATCATCAAATCATCTGTCTGAATTGATTTAAAGAATTCATTTGCTTCGAGTACATACGAAAATGCTTGCTCCCGTACTAATGCATGTGAATTTTGCACAATCCATTGACCAAATGATGATTGGAAAAATTCGTAAGCCTGTGTTACAGGAACTTTTGCAGCAACTTCTGGTGTAATTTCATTGGATTCCACTAAACTTCTGAGTAATTGTTCTAAGGAATCTAATGTAATATCACTTGTAAAGTCTACCTTCTGCATTAATAAGTGAAGAGCACTACCTCTTTGTGCGCCAGAAACCGATGCTGAAGCAGTTTCCATAAAGCGTGGTTGCTCCAATGTAGGAGAGAGGTAAATGGCTCTTCTCCCCTCTTCTATCAAGCTATTTTGCGATAATTCTTCGATAACTGGATCTTCAAGCACACGTTTTAATTCAGAAACACTTTGATAGCTTGTTGTTTTACTTTCAGTTTCAAATTGATAGTTTTGCTGAATTTTTTGAAGCATTTGTTGTACTCGAGACTTCAATTCACGTGGAGAATCGGCTTCACTGTAGTATTCATGCCAATCTTCTTGGAAGACTTCTTTACCGCTGATTTCGTGAATATATTGCTGACTCTTAGTTACGATATCCGGTTTTGCAACAATTTCAGGAGTAATCTTGTATTGTTCACGAATAGCACTTAACAGCATCCAGTTAAGGAATGTGCCACTCTTGAAACGTGCTTGATAAGGTAGAATTTCGTTCGATTCCTGTGTTAAAAAGGCATATTTCTTCTTAAATGACTCATAGTTTTTAAGCGTACCTACAATAATTAGCTTTTCACGTGCACGTGTCATTGCTACATACAATTTACGCATTTCTTCGGATAATAATTTCTTCTTCTCGAAATTTCTTGTCGCTACGGCCTGAACTGTTGGGTACGTAATACGAGTATTTAAGTCAAAGTAGTTCGTACCAACACCAATCTCATCAGAGCACATAATCGATGCTTTTAAATCCTGCATGTTGAATTTACGGTTTGTATCGATTAAGAATACGACTGGGAATTCTAACCCCTTACTTGCGTGAATCGTCATCACTTGTACAGCGTTTGATTCTGTTGCAATCGGTGCTTCATCTAAGTCTTTTTCTTTCTTCTGAAGAGCTTCAATAAAGCGGATAAAGTTTCGAACACCTTTAAAACTACTTGATTCATATTGATGCGCATGATCATATAAAGCATGCAAATTTACCGCTCTTTGCGCTCCATTAGATTGTCCATGGACATATTCTAAGTAATGAGTATCCATATAAATTTCCCAGATTAGCTGAGCAATTGATTCGTTATTTGCGCTGTCTCTCCATTTATTTAATAGTGTTAAAAAGCCTTCTAGACGCTCTTTAAGCGCTAATTGTTGCTTAGAATCATAATAATCGACTTCTTGGAGCTCAAAATTTGAAACAAAATGGCAAACTGCTTCGTAGTAACTTGTATTTTTCGATGACTTACGAATGTGTGCCAATGCAATCTCATCTAATCCCACAAGTCCTGAACGCAATACAGCTACAAATGGGATATCTTGCAATGGATTATCAATCACTTTTAGTAAAGAAACCATTGTCGTAATCTCTGTACGTTTAAAGTATGATTGCGCCTTTTGAACGTTTACTGGAATCCCATAAGCAGCAAAAATCGATTCAATCTTATCATTGTTACTCTTGGTTGAAGAAAGAATAGCAAAGTCACCATAAGTTACCGGACGTTTTGCATCTGCCTTATCATTCATTACTTCAAAAGGAGTCTTTATCATCTCTTGGATACGTTGCGCAACATAATGAATCTCATTTTCTACTTTTTCAAATCCTTCAGCATCGTCTAAATCATCTTTACTTTCATCTAATTCAATATCTTCGATTAAAATGATTTCACTCGATTTATCTTCGTCTTGAGAATACGAGAGATTTCCTGTTTTAAGGGCAGCAACATCATCATATTCCACTTGTCCCAACTCTTTATTCATAATTTGTTGGAATACTTTATTCGTAAAAGAAAGAACTTCATCTCTAGAACGGAAATTCTCCGCTAGGACGATTCTCTCTCCACTCTTCCCTTCGGCATACGCTTCGTATTTTTCGCGGAATAGAGATGGATCTGCAAGTCGGAAGCCGTAGATGGATTGTTTTACGTCCCCTACCATAAAACGGTTATCTGACTTACTTACGAGCTCTAAAATCGCTTCTTGAACGCGGTTAACGTCTTGATATTCATCTACCATGACTTCTTTAAAGTGATTTTGATAATATTCTGAAGCAATCTTTTGACCATTTGAATCTAATTTTGTCAAAATTCTCAAAGTATCATGTTCTAAATCCGAGAAATCAAGCTTATTTAATTGAT
>CAURMP010000145.1:0-3782 GCA_963526005.1 uncultured Streptococcus sp.
TTCACAAAAAGCTGCCAAATATAAGGGAGTAAAACTTGTACTAGATATTTCTGATAAAGACAGTAACTTTAAACTAGGAGACATGGATATTCAGTTATATAACTACAAAAATGAATATGGTCCAGATGGACAATTGAAGAAAGTATTAGATGATAATTCGAATTCTATTGTCGCGGTTATTACAGTTAATGGACAAAAAATTTATCTTGGAGGAGACCTTGATAACGCTGAAGGCGGTGAAGACAAGTTAGGTCCTCAGATTGGGAAAGTCGATTTGATGAAATGGAATCATCACTATGATGCCAAAATATCTAACTCTATCAACTTTATTAATAATCTTTCACCGACAATGATTGTACAAACAACAGGTGCGGATATTAATGTTTCTTCTACGAAAGATTATATTCAGAAAAAAGGGATTCAAATCATTCATAGTTCAAGTAAAACTCAAAATGCAACAGTATTTGATATCTCTAATAATGGCTTCAAGAATATTTCTGATGCATTTCCAAATATTCCAACAGTAAAAGCTCAGTGGTATCAAGAAGATGGTTTCTGGAAATATCGCTTAGCAGATGATCAAATGGCGATTGGTTGGCATGAAATTAATGGCAAGTTCTATTTCTTCAACGGAAAAGGACAAATGCAAACAAGTCGATGGATTTATACGAATGATAGTTGGAATCCGCAAAAGGGAGGAGAATACTATTATGTTCATGCAGATGGTTCACGACAATCTTCTGGATGGTTCTGGCATGAAGGTGCTTGGTATTATATTCAGTCTGATGGTACGAGAAGACAGAATGAATTAGCCTATAGCGGAAACAATCAATATCTATTTGATAAAGACGGAAAGATGCTTACAGGTTGGCAAACCTTTAATGGCAAGAAAATGCTGTTTGCTTCAAGTGGAGAACTGCTAGTTGAGAATGATCAAGCTTCTGCATGGAAGAAGGTCAATGGTAAATGGTATTACTTCGATAACAATAATGTTGCAGTAACTGGATTAAAAGAAATTGATGGAAAAACGTATTTCTTCGATGAATCTGGAGTGATGCAAACTGGATGGAAAGAAGTCGATGGAGTCCGTCGCTATTTTGCAAGTTCAGGTGCAATGGCAACTGGTTGGTTGAAAGACGGTGATTCATGGTATCTCTTAAGTAAAGAGGGCAAGAAACTAACCGGAGATCAAGAAGTAGATGGTGAAAAATACTACTTGAACGAAGAAGGAATCATGCAAACTGGTTGGAAATGGATTGACGGAAAATATCGTTATTACGCTAAGAGCGGAGCCTTGAAGAAAGGTTGGCTGAAAGATGGAAATAAATGGTATTACTTAAATCCTGAAAACGGAGAAATGGTCACTGGGGAGAAAGAAATCGATAAAGTGAATTACTACTTCGTTGATTCTGGTGCTATGGCTGTAGGCTGGAAATGGCATGATGAAGCGTATTATTACTATCAAGCAAGCGGTGCAATGCTAAAAGGCTGGTATAAAGAATCTGGTAAGTGGTATTACTTAAATCCGGAAACAGGGAAAATGGTTATCGGACAACAAGAAGTTTCTGGTAAATATTATTACTTTAACGACTCTGGAGCAATGCAAACTGGCTGGAAATGGCATGATGGTGCTTATCACTATTATCAAGCAAGCGGTGCAATGCTAAAAGGCTGGTATAAAGAAGCTGGTAAATGGTACTTCTTACATCCGACAACTGGATCAATGCTTACAGGAATCCAGGAAACTTCTGGAGATTATTATTACTTCGATAATTCTGGAGCAATGAAAGTTGGTTGGATTCAAGAGAAAGGCGAATGGTATTACTTCAAAGCAAGTGGTGCAATGCTTCGCAATGGAACAACTCCTGATGGCTATAAAGTCGATGGGGAAGGTAGATGGTTACCTAATGGTGTAACGACAACAACTACAACCACAACTACTTCTACAACAGAAACAACAACTGCTGAGGAAACGACTCAAGAGAAGACAACACAGAAAACAACCGTTGAATCAACAACGGCAGAGCCTACAACAGAACAAAAGACGATTCCAATCAATTCCAGATAAGACATCTGAAATTACAGATGCAAATGAGATTGGCTAAAAAAACGACGCTCCTTTTCTTTGGAAAGGGAGCGTTTTATAGTTTACATTTCTACACTTATAACTTACACTAGAAAAGTAGTATTCTATCAATTGCAGGCGACTTGCTTGCGTATTTTATTCAAGGAGGACAACTCATGCGCGAACAAAATGTACTCATTACACTGTTCGGGGCAACAGGCGATTTAGCTCATCGTAAGCTTTATCCAGCGTTATTCCGTCTATTTCAAAAAGGATTTATCAAAAATCATTTCGCAGTGATTGGGACAGCACGTAGAGAGTGGACTAACGAGTATTTCAGAGATGTTGTAAAACAATCTGTTCAGTCATTAGTGAAGTCAGAAGAAGAATTAAACCATTTCCTTTCTCATTTCTACTATCAACCTCATAACGTTACTGACACACATCATTATGTCGTATTAAAAGAACTTTCAGAAGAATTAGATGCCAAGTATCAAATCGAAGGCAATCGTGTCTTCTATTTAGCAATGGCGCCTACTTTCTTTGGAACGATCACAGAGCATTTAAAAGCAGAAGGTTTAATCACTGAGAACGGCTATAACCGACTGATCATCGAGAAACCATTCGGGAAAGATTACGCTTCTGCAGAAGAATTAAACAATCAACTTCGTCAATCATTCGAGGAAAAACAAATCTATCGTATTGATCACTACTTAGGGAAAGAAATGATTCAAAACATTTCTGCAGTCCGTTTTGCTAACCGTGTATTCGAAGCGTTGTGGAACAAAGAGAATATCGATCATATTCAAATCTCGCTCTTAGAACAAGTGAGCGTTGAAGAACGTGGGGGTTACTATGATACAAGTGGTGCTTTACGTGATATGGTTCAAAACCACATCCTGCAAATCCTTGCTCTAGTAGCGATGGAACCACCAGTATCATTTGGAGATGTTCGTAAAAACAAGATTAAAGTGTTAGAACAACTTCGCCCTTATACAACTGCCGAAGAAGTGAACAAAAACTTTGTCCGTGGGCAATATGGACCTTCTGTAGATGGGTTAAAACCTGGCTACCGTGAAGATGCCAATGTGGCAGATGATTCCAATATGGAAACATATGTTGCTGGTAAAGTATTTATCGATAATGAACGTTGGGAAGGCGTTCCGTTCTACGTTCGTACAGGTAAGAGTCTTCATTCAAAGGAAACAATCATTGATGTTGTCTTCAAAGAAGCAAGCTCTCCATTGTTCTGTGGTATTGATGGTTGTCCATCAAACCGTATTTCAATTCACATCACTCCACGTGAAGGATTCTGTTTCGTGATTAATTCGAAAGCCGTTGGAAATACCATCGCGCTTCAAACAAGTCACTTGGAGAAAATCTTTGATGAGAACTTCGCAATGAGCAGTCCTGAAGCGTATGAGCGCTTAATTCTTGACTGTATCGAAGGTGACATGACAAACTTCACGCATTGGGAAGAAGTAGCTGCTTCTTGGAAATATGTGGATAGTATTCGCCAAACATGGGATAGCGAAATTGCAGCTGATTTTCCAAACTACGCTGCTGGAAGCAAAGGACCACAATCAGGTTACGATTTAATCGAACGTGATGGACGCAAGTGGGTTGACCGCGACTAATCAAATATAGTAAAGACTAGGTTTTTGATATGTACCCAGAATCCTGGACACATTTTTAAATTAAGCTGAACACATGGATG
>CAURMP010000146.1:0-3765 GCA_963526005.1 uncultured Streptococcus sp.
TCAAACGTTGTCATCAATTGAACCCCTGGAGTGGCATCTCCTAGTCGACCCAATGCATTTAGGCGTGGTCCAATCTGAAAGCCTATTGTCTTTTCATCTAATTTATCAACTTTAACGGATAACTTCTCAATCAAAGTAACAAGGCCAATACGCTGCGTTTGTTTCATTTGACTGATTCCTAGTTTAGCAATCGTTCTATTTTCGTCTGTAAGGCTCACTAAGTCCGCAATGGTTCCAATCGCAGCTAATTCTACCATTTCTTCTGGAAACTCTCCTAGAAGCGCGTGAGCAAGCTTAAATGCAACACCAGCACCTGATAAATCTCCGCATGGGTAGTTTGCCTCTGGATGACGAGGATGGACAACGGCATAGGCTTCTGGAAGTTCACTTGGAATCTCATGGTGGTCCGTTAAAATCACATCACACCCATTTTCCATCGCATAACGAATTGGTTCATGCGCTGCAATTCCACAGTCTACCGTAATAATGAGTGTATGCCCCTCTTCAATCGCGCGTTGGAACGCTGGAATATTGGGACCATAGCCATCTGTAAAGCGATTCGGTAAATAGTACGATACTTGAGCTCCTAGCATTTCAAGAGTTTCATAGAGAATCGTTGTACTCGTAATCCCGTCTGCATCATAGTCGCCATATATATGAATTAATTCACCATTTTCAATGGCTTCTTGAATACGTGCTACCGCTTTATCCACATCATGTAACAAGAAAGGATCATGGATAAGATGTGGGGTTGGCGAAAGAAACTCCTGTAGTTCTTCTACAGTTTGAACTCCACGTTCCACACATAAGCGAACGAGATTTTCAGACACACCACTTTCACTTGAAAGAAATGTTACGAGTTCATCATCCACATTCTCTTTTAACTTCCATGCATAATTTGCAAAACTCATCGTACACCTCCTCTACTTTTTATTGAAAATACTCCCTAATAGTTTGTCTCCTATTTTCGGGAATAATACATTTAATTTACTCGCAAAGTTCATTGATTTTGGTAAATTCACTTCGCGTTTTTCTCTTTCAATCCCTTTAACAACTTCTCCTGCTACCTTCACTGGATCTAGTACGACAGAGCCTAATTGCTCTAAGTATTTCCCGGTTGGCTCCGCTTTATCAAAGAAATCTGTCGCAATCGGTCCAGGATTGACGGTCATCACATGGATGCCATAAGGTTTTAATTCTAAACGCAATGCATTCGAATATCCTAACACTCCAAATTTAGTTGCTGAATACACGGATGATTTTACCGTTGCCGATTTTCCAGCTTGAGAAGCGATATTCACAATTACTCCGCCCTTATCTTCAATAAACCTAGGTACAAAATGCTGAGTGATTTTAATTAATGTATTCAAGTTTAACTGAAGCATTTGAGTAATCTCAGATTCACTTAAGTCTTTAGCTAATTTAAGGTAACCAAGGCCAGCATTGTTGATGACCATCGTAATTTTGTATGTTTCATCAAGAGTTGCTAACAACTGATTAACAGATGCATCATCGGTTAAATCACACGAATAAACATCAACTGGTTTTGTAGTAAACGTTTTGCACTCCGCAGCTACTTGCTCTAGTTTAGCAGTATTTCGAGCCACAAGAATCAGTTGCACATCTCTTTTAGCTAATTCCAATGCGATTTGTGCGCCAAGCCCACCGCTAGCTCCGGTCACAAGAGCCACTTGATTTGTAAACCATTTAGCGTCCTTCATGATGTTTAATCCTTTCAACAGTCACAATGTCGAAGTCTTTGACAACTTGAACATTCTCAAAAATCTTTTTAGCCTCGTCTTCCAACTCTTGAGATTGTTTTCCAAGATAGCGAGCGCTGATATGCGTTAATAAAAGGCGCTTCACTTCGGCATTTTTAGCTACTTCAGCCGCTTGAAGGCTTGTTGAATGGAAATGACGATAGGCTTGTTGGCCTTTATCTCCTTCGTATGTCGCCTCGTGGACGAGAACGTCCGAACGATAGGCTAAGATTTCACTAGCTTCACATTTACGAGTATCCCCACAAATGGTCACAACTCGTCCTTTAATATCCGGAGAAATATAATCTTGACCATTCACGACCGTTCCATCTTCTAGAGTAATGGTTTCCCCTTTTTTCAACTTACCAAAGAGTGGCCCAAAAGGAATTCCTAACTCTTTTAGACGGTCCGCTTGCAGTTCGCCTGGTTGATCCTTTTCTGTCACACGGAATCCATATGAAGGAATCCCATGTTCGAGTCGCTTCATTTCTACTTTAAAATGTTTATCTTCGAAAAGAAGACCTACTTTTTCAATTACAACCACTTTTAAAGTATATCCTAATTTAGAACAAGAAGCTTGAATCGTTGTGTCGATAAAGTTCTTAATCCCTTTAGGACCATAGAGAGTTAAATCATCTTCTCCCCCTTGGAAAGAACGACTCGTCAGTAGTCCAGGTAACCCAAAGATATGATCTCCGTGCATATGCGTAATAAAAATCTTCTTGATTTTTCCTGGACGAATATTTGTATTTAAAATTTGTTGCTGTGTAGCTTCTCCGCAATCGAATAACCACACTTCATTAATCTCATCGAGAAGCTTTAATGCAATTGAAGTGACGTTTCTCATTTTAGAAGGTACGCCAGCACCTGTTCCTAGAAATTGCAATTCCATTTTAATTTCCTCTCAATGTTTCATAAATTTTCTTCGCAAAGAAGAGCGCTTCTTCATGAGCTCCTACTTCTGTTACATATGATTTATGTGAATAGAACCAATCTTGGTCTTTGGAATATTCATTCCAGTCAAGAACATGGACATTCGAATACTTTTCGCTAACAGCAGCGTAAACAGAATTCACATCATCTCTCCATGTTTTGGACGTTGTCGTTGTAACAAGGAAGATTTGTTTTTCCATCCCAATACGTTTTAATTCACGTTCCAATTGTCCTTTTGTAAATGCACTATTAGCCCCAAACATTAAAACAACAGTGTCATGTAATAGATTCTTTGCTTTCAGTTCATTAATGGTTGAAGCTAAATCTGTTACTTGGGCAATCGTTGTCGCATGCATCACGGCATTTGGATAAATGGTTGTTAGTTCATTCGCGATAGCTAATAACGATTGGTCCCCAATAAAGGTAATCGAACTATTACTGCTAAAAACGGTCTCCTCACGAGTAAGCCCGACCACATTATTAATGGTCTTTAATAGTTTCTTATCTGTTTGCTGGGTATTATCCACAATTGTTTGGTTCGTATGGATTAATTCAGTAAGCATGGTCTCTTGTTCAGATAATTTACTTGTAGACTGTGCGAGCCCTACCGCTAAAATAATGAGCGGTACTGCACAGAGTCCAAACAAAATTTGTTTTCCATAAGCCGTTTTTTCATTCAACAGTTCCATCAATTTACGGATCACTTGAAGATAACGTCTTTTCTCAAAAACTTGATACCAAACTTCTCCAAAGAAGAGAATGAGTACCAATTGGATGATACCGTGAATTAAATTACTTGAACCAGCAATCCCCATTTTTGCTTGGTATAACACAATAATTGGTAAAAACCATAAGTAATATGATAAACTTCTACGACCAATCACCGTTAATGGTTTGAAACGGAATAAAATCCCTGTTCCTACCTTAGGATGTACACTCATCAAAATAACAGCAGCTACTGTTAAGTCAAAGAGCAACATTCCTCCACGATAAGTAATATCTTCGTTACGTCCAAGTGTAAATAACAAGATGAACATTAACACAATCGGAATTAATCTTAAATATTGCTCAT
>CAURMP010000147.1:0-3753 GCA_963526005.1 uncultured Streptococcus sp.
GTTTATGGTGTTGGAAAATGGATTTGGAAAGAGGAAGTTTTCGGAATGGGAGATGTATACTATTTAACAACATTAGGTCCCTTCTTTTCACTAAGTCAAATTCTCTTTATCGGACTCTTTTCTTTTGTTATTGGCGGGGGAGTAGTGATTAGTTGGATGCTTTTAACAAAAAGAAATAAGTTACATGAAAAAATTCCTTTTGCTCCATTTATCAGCATTAGCGCTCTACTGACTTATTTATTTTCTATTCAATGGATTTAATGTTTTAGTTCTATTTTAACTAAAAGAGATAATCTATGAGAGAACTATAAATACATCAAAGTGTATCTAAAATGTATACAAATGTTTGTAAAACGTGGAAACATTTTGACAGAATACTAGTTATCCTAATGCTGAATAATTATAAAAAATAACCCGTGTAACATTTTTGTTACACGGGTCTGTTTCGTTATGCATTTTTTGAACGTTGACGCTCAGCCGCTGTTTCGATAATACGGTCCGCTAAGTGTTGGTTTCTTACTAAGATTGGGCCATGGAAGTATGAGCAAAATACATTTTTATAATGACATCCTTCAACATGATCTTCTTCGTTATTTCCGAATCCTTTAACAACTTTACCAAGTGGCTTCATATTTTTACCAAGATATGTTCTACCGATATGGTTTTCGTATCCTAAATAAGTTTCACCAAATTCTTCATTAAAGATTTCAATATCCCCAATTAAGCGACTTGGAAATTGTCCATTGGTGCAAACATCAATAGCGCTAATACCGTTTAGGCGTTCTCCGCTTGCATTCACGTAGTAGCGACCGAGTAATTGGAATCCACCACAAATCGCAACGACAACACCATTATCTTCGATGTATTGGATGAGGGCCTCTTTTTTATTTTGAAGGTCTTTAGCAACAACGGTTTGTTCAAAGTCTTGACCGCCGCCAAACATTACAATATCAAAGTCTTCAGCATTAAAATCTTCTTCTAAACTAATTAAAGTAGTTTCCACTTCGTAGCCTAATTTTTTTGCACGGTGTTGCAACATGAGTAAGTTCCCATTGTCACCATAAGTGTTCATTAGGTTTCCATATAAATGACAGATTCTTAATTTCATCCGTTCATCCCTTCCTTGAGGTATCCTTCTTTAGCAAAGTCTTTACGTAAGTCCAGTAGAGCAGTATAAGTTGCTAGTACATTGACTTTATTCGTTGGAGCTTTGCGAATCCAATCGATTAATTCCGCATTTGTTTTAAAGACTTTGATATTTTCAAAACCGGCAACTTCCATACGAACGCCGAGGTCTTCCACACGAATACCACTAATAGCTGTATCGACAGCGTTCAAGGAATGTAGCCCTTCGAAATCGCCATCCCAAATCCAGCTCACGTCTTGACCATCAGCAGGGTTGTCATTTAAAAGAACTCCTAAACTAAAGGATTCTTTTTCGTAAGATAATAATTGGACGATTTGGTTAAATCCGACTGGGTTTTTAATTAAGTTCAACATGACTTCTTTATCTTCAACATCAAATGTTTCTTGACGACCAAAGACGCGTTGAGCTTTTGAGAAGCCTTCTTTTATTTCCTCAGTAGAAAGGCCGAAGAATTTTGCAGCAGAGTAGGCTGCTAACGCATTGTAAATGTTGTAAAGTCCAGCGATTGGAATTGAGAATGTTGTACCGTCAATATCAAATGAAGATCCCTTTAGAGAAAGATCATTTAATGCCGTAACTGCATAATTCAATTCAGGACGTTTGAAATCACATTTTGGACAATAGTATTTTCCAAGGTTACTATAAGTAATGCTCTTATAGTGCAAGATTGATTGACAATGAGGGCAAAGAACACCATCAGTATTGTAGTGCGCCATCATTTCGCTATCTTCAGAATTGTTAAATCCGAAATACTCACGAGGATTTGGAGTGTCCACACTATTAAAAATAGGAGCGTCCCCATTTGCTAAAATAGTTGCACTTGGTGCAAAAGCTGCACCATCTAGCATTAATTGATAGGTTGTATAAATTTCTCCAAAACGGTCCATTTGGTCGCGGAAAATATTCGTGAACACAAATAGTTTTGGTTCGATATATGGAGTGATGTGGCGAATTGTCGCTTCATCTACTTCAAGAACGGCGATATTCTTCTCCCCGGTCTTTGGAGAGTGGTTTAAAAATGTTGAAACAATCCCTTGAGTTAAGTTAGCTCCAGTAGGGTTTGTTAAAATGTTTGGATATTTTTGTTTTAATAATTGAACAATCAGAGAAGTTGTTAAAGTTTTCCCGTTTGTCCCGCTGACGATAATGACATCGTAGTTTTCAGCGAGTGATTTTAAAATATTTGGATCGATAGCATGAGCTACTTTCCCTGGCAGGCTACTACCGCCTTTTGTAAAAGTCTTCAGAGCCCAGCGAGTAAATCTACCAGCTCCTAAGGCAACTTGTGTTCTAAGATTCAATTTAGACGATCCTTTCCGTTAATATACTTAACTATTGTAGCATATTTTCATGAAAAGTGGTTTATAAAAACGTTTTTAAAATTTTATTAAAATTGTTTGTGGAAAATCGCCTGAAATAACGGTTTTTCTTTGCACAAAGGTACCCATTTATCGTAAGATATTAAAGGTATAGTTTAGCAATTGGAGGGATAAATGTGGCACAATTGTTTTTTAAATATGGTGCAATGAATAGCGGAAAATCAATCGAAATTTTAAAGGTTGCACATAATTATGAAGAACAAGATAAACCGGTTTTATTATTTACGAGTGCAATTGACGACCGTGACCAAGTAGGATATGTATCAAGTCGTATCGGAGTAAGACGTGAAGCCATTCCGATTTTTGACGATACACCTATTTACGAAATTGTCGAAGGTCAAGCGGTGAAACCTTATTGTATTTTGATTGATGAATCTCAATTCTTATCAAAACAACACATTCTCGAACTCGCTCGAATTGTTGACGAATTAAATATTCCAGTAATGGCATTTGGACTAAAGAATGATTTCCAAAACGAGTTATTTGAAGGCTCTAAATACTTATTACTCTATGCGGATAAAATCGAAGAGATTAAAACGATTTGTTGGTATTGTCATAAAAAAGCAAGTATGAATATGCGTGTAGTGGATGGTGTTCCAGTGTATACGGGAGAACAAATTCAAATTGGAGGCAATGATGCCTATTATCCAGTTTGTCGTTATCATTATAATCATCCTGGTGAAGAACGCTTATAAGAGAAGATAAAGGAGAAAAGTATGTTCGATCAATTAGATAGTTTTATTATTCGTTATGATGAACTTTCAGAGTTATTAAGTGATCCGGAAGTTATCGGCGATACAAAACGTTTCATGGAATTAACAAAAGAAGAAGCTAACTTACGACCAAAAGTAGAAACGTTCAAACGTTATCAACAAGTGGTTGAAGAAATTAGCGATACAGAGGAAATGCTTGGTGAAAGCTTAGATGCTGAAATGGCAGAAATGGCTAAAGAAGAATTAAGTGCCCTCAAAAAAGAAAAGGTAGAATTAGAAGATAAAATTAAATTCTTACTGTTACCAGAAGATCCAAATGATGGCAAAAACATCATCATGGAAATCCGTGGCGCAGCTGGTGGAGATGAAGCTGCACTCTTTGCGGGAGATCTTTTGAATATGTATCAAAAATACGCTGAAGCTCAAGGCTGGCGTGTAGAGGTGATGGATGCCAATGTAACAGGTATTGGTGGATATAAAGAAGTTATTTTAATGATTACAGGGGATAATGTAT
>CAURMP010000148.1:0-3728 GCA_963526005.1 uncultured Streptococcus sp.
CTTTTTTAGGGATTTCTCCTAATTCTGCCCAAGCTTCATCGGCTAAGATTTCGACTTCGAGCCAACAATTATAACGATTTTCATCAGACCAAATTTTCGCCATCTCTGGACGTGTGTAACGTGTAATCATGATTTCCTCCTAATACAATTCCATCGTAATATGTGAAATGCCAACAATGTCATACGGTTCTGAAACAACCTCAAATCCAAGTGATTCATATAATTTTACTAAATGCGCTTGTGCATGGACTTCAATGACAGTATCCACAAACCACTCTTTGCATACTTCTTTAGCGCGTTCTAACAATGCACGACCTTTTCCTTTGCCTCGGTATCGATTGTCTATTAGGACTCTACCAAGAAGGACTTTATCTTTTTCAGGAATAATGCGTAAATAAGAAATGACTTCTCCATCATCATTCATCTCAAAAAGATGCCAAGATTTTTTATCCGTATCGTCAATTTCTTGATAATTCAAATCCTGGCCGACAATAAAGGTTTCGATTCTGGCCTTATAGATTGCAACAATCTCTTCTTTTGTTAACTCATCGTAGTTCTTTAAATACCACATCGAGAATCAACCTCTCTCTGTTTTGAAATAATCTCTTGTATCTTGTTCGTCTTGTTTTAATTGAGCGATTAACGCATCGATTCCGTCAAATTTCAATTCTGGTCTTAAGTATTTTAACCATTTCACGCGAACAGGAAGGTGATAAATATCTTTATCAAAATCGAGCAAGTTCACTTCAATCGTTACTTTATGAACATCATCAAAGGTTGGATTGATTCCGATAGACGCCATACCAGGAACCCATTTACCTTCCACAAACATTTCAACGACATATACCCCATTTTTAAGGATAAATGTATCGTTAGAAACTTCAATGTTAGCTGTTGGGAATCCAAGCATTTTACTACCTCGTCCAAAACCGTGAACAACGACTCCGTCCATGATATAGTCGTATCCTAACAAGTCGTTTGCTTGTTCAATATCGCCTTGTAGCAATAAGTCCCGTACAGCAGTAGAACTAATCTTTCCACTCGCATTTTTTTGCTCATCAACTGTGATAATCTCAAAGCGATTCGAAGCATATTTCGGTAACAATTCCATATTCGCAATATCCCGTTTCCCGTATGTGTAGTCAAATCCAGCTACAACCACTTTCGCATTTAAATCCACGATGTATTGATCCACAAATTCTTGTGGTGAAAGTGCACCAAACTCTTTTGTAAAATCCACTAAATAGAAGATATCTACACCAAGCTCTTCTAATAATTCCTTCTTACGTTCTAGCGGCGAGACATATTGAATGCTTTCAGGATCAACGTTTTGGAAAATAACAGATGGATGTTGATTAAAAGACATCACTGCTACTTTAAAACCGCGTTCCTGGGCAACCTTTTTCGCTGTTGTAATTACTTCTTGGTGTCCTAAATGAATCCCATCAAAGAACCCTAAAGCAAGGACAATCGATTCCTGAAGTATACACTCTTTTTGGTAAGGGTGTGTTAACTCAATCGTTTGCATTCTTCTCTCCTTTCTAAAACATTTTAATTGGTTTTAATAAGCCTTTTTTCGTTGGATGAGGACCGTAAATTGATATAAGTTGGTCTTCATAATAACAAGCGGTCGGTGCGAAAATCTGAGGAAATTCAGCTTGAGATAAAATCGCACCGTTTTTAAAACGAATGTATTCATCTTCAGTTAAGTCGATTCGAGGATAGTCTGCAAATACTAAATCAACTGGTTTTAAGGCTTCTTGAGCTTTATCATTTACTACAAGCTCGTTTAGTTGTTGTAATGTAATGCAGTCATCTGAGTGGAAAGGACCACTTTTCACACGGGTTAATTGTGACATATGCGCTTCAACACCTAACGCTTTTCCTAAATCAACAGATAAAGTTCTCACATAAGTCCCTTTGCTGCAACTCACTTCAAACTTCCATGATTGGGTCTTCGTTTTCTCATTATAAACAGGTTCTGAAATCCGTTTAAAGTCATAAATCGTTGCTTTTCTGACAGGACGTTCTACCTCTTCACCAGCTCTTGCATACTCATAGAGACGTTTCCCGTTCACTTTAACCGCAGAATACATCGGTGGAATCTGAGTAATCTCTCCAATAAAATTTTGCATCTTTTCATCAATCTCTTGAATAGAGAAAGGATTTTCAATTGGTGATGAAGAAACTATTTCCCCATGAGCATCTTCAGTTTCAGTTGAAAACCCTAATGTGATTTCTCCTTGATACACTTTATTAGCTTCATGAAGATTCTCAACAACCTTAGTCGCTTTTCCGATACAGATTGGCAATACGCCATCCACCTCAGGATCAAGCGTACCAGAATGCCCGACTTTTTTTGTTTTTAATAACTTTCTAACCTTATAGACACAGTCGAACGACGTCATGCCTTTCTCTTTCCATAACGGAAGGATTCCGTCCATCCCATTCATCCTTTCAGACTTTACATTTGCTAACCTATTGTATCATAATTCGCACTTTTCCACATAGATTATGAATATAGCTTTTTAGGCGGAAAATATGGTATTATAGATAGGTAAACTTATTTGATAGGAGTGACTTTAATGTCAAGAGTATATATTGTAACGGACTCAACAGCAGACTTAACTGAAGAAGAAGTAAAACAATTTGAAATCTCTATCGTTCCAATGAATATCTCAATCGATGATGAAAACTATATCGATGGCGTAACAATTACAAAAGATGAATTTAAACAAAAAATGATTGCGAGTGCTGAACTTCCAAAAACAGCTCAACCATCTATTGGTCGTTTCGTAGAAGTATATGACGAACTTGGAAAAAATGGCGATTCTGTTATTTCAATTCAGATGATGCGTTCCATCAGTGGTACTGTAGATGCCGCTCGTCAAGCAGCTGACATCACAGAAACAAATGTCACTGTTGTCGATTCAGACTTTACTTCTAGATCGATGGGAATGATTGTTAAAGAGGCAGCAAAAGCAGCACAAGAAGGCAAATCCGTTGAAGAAATTCTTGAGATTGTTGAAGATGCTAAAAAACGCACTACTCTTTATTTAACTGTAGTAAACTTAGACAACCTAATCAAAGGTGGTCGTATTAGCCAAGTAATGGGTATGTTCTCAAACTTATTAAACATTAAATTATTCCTTCAAGTCATTAATGGCAAGATTGAAATTATCCAAAAAGGACGCGGTCTAAAATCACTTCAAAAGAAATACGACGAAATTTTTGAACAGATGAAAGCCGCTCCGAATGGCATTCAAGAAATCGGAATTATGCATGCAGGATTAAGTGACTTTAACGAAGGAAATATTGCTCGTGTGCGTGAACTCTTCCCTGATGTGCCACTCACAATTGTAACAACTTCACCAATCATCATGAGCCACACAGGCATTGATGCAATGGCGATTACTTACTTAGAAAATAAATAAAAATAAAGCAACTAACTCTGGCTTTCAGAATTAGTTGCTTTTTTGTTAGTTTAAGATTTGTCCAATAAAGATACCTACATAAGTACCGATGATATAACCTAATGTTCCTACAAGCATTGTAGGTGCCACGAATCGATGCCATCCTTTAGAAATAGCCATCGCTGCAGCTGTTGTTGGTCCACCGATATTCGCGTTTGAAGCAAGAATCGCTTCTTCTACTGTGAAACCGAAGATTTTTGCACCAGCAAAAGTAACTGCCATGTTCACAAAAACCATGATAGCACAGAACACCAA
>CAURMP010000149.1:0-3684 GCA_963526005.1 uncultured Streptococcus sp.
CGTTATTTTACAAGTGTGTTCATTTAAACTCACAGGCAAACGTATCTTCAAGATGAGTCCAATTCACCATCACTTTGAAATGAGCGGATGGAAAGAAGTGAAGATTGTTTCTGTGTTTAGTGCAATCGGACTTATTGCAGGTTTAATCGTTGCATTTGTTTTTTAAGAGAATTAACATATTTTATTAGGAGAGCTGGTCATTTTTGCCCAGCCTTTCTCCATATACATATTAAAAAAGAAAAATTGGAGGAATCATTGTGCGGAATACACATGCATTTGAAAATAAAAAAGTACTAGTCATTGGACTTGCAAAGAGTGGAGTGAGTGTAGCAAAACTTTTACACCAGTTACACGCGGATGTAACAGTAAATGATAGAACACCACTTGAGGAAAGTGTAGACGCACAAGGGTTAGTTGCTGAAAGCATTAAAGTAGTCTCAGGAGGACATCCACTAGAATTACTCGATGAGCCCGTTGATTTCGTTGTGAAAAATCCAGGGATTTCTTATTCAAATCCATTAGTTGCTAAAGCAGTCGAGAAGGGCTTGCCTGTTTATACTGAAATCGAAATTGCACAACGTGTCATGGAAGGAACCGTTCTTGGAATTACAGGTTCAAATGGGAAAACAACAACGACAACATTAACGAACCTTATGTTAAAAGAGTCATTCCCTGAAAGAAGAACTTTTGCTTGCGGAAATATTGGTGTTCCTTTATCCCTACTTGCAGGAGACTCAAAGGATTCGGATATCTATGTCACTGAATTATCAAGCTTCCAATTGATGGGGATTGAAGCGTTTCGACCTAAAGTAGCGTGTATCGTGAATATCTTTAGCGCTCATTTAGACTATCATGGGTCTCGCGAAGAGTATGTAAAAGCAAAATTACAAATTACTAAAAATCAAACAGAAGAGGATTTCCTAGTATATAACGCGGATTTCCCAGAGTTATATGAGTTTATTAAAGGTCATACAAAAGCAACATTAGTACCATTCAGCCGCAAATCTGTGTTAGAACACGGTGCGTATGCGGATGAAACTACGATTTACTTTAATGGAGAAGCAGTTATGCCACTTGAAGCGATTCAAGTACCGGGCGTTCAAAACATTGAGAACGTGTTGGCGGCGGTTGCCATTAGTAAATTACAAGGTGCAACAAATGAAGGAATCGAAAAAGCGGTTCGTTCATTCCATGGAGTAAAACACCGTACACAATATGTGAAGACTATTGAAGGTCGTAAATTCTACAATGATTCAAAAGCAACCAATATCATTGCAACACAAACAGCGTTACGTAGTTTTACAAATCAATCTGTTGTATTAATTGCTGGCGGACTTGATCGTGGGAATGGTTTTGAGGAATTAGAACCATCACTTGGAAATGTCCGTGAAATGGTCGTTTACGGAGAAACAAAAGAGAAGTTGAAAGCTACAGCTGAAAAATTATCGATTCCAGTAACCGTAGTAGAGACATTAGAAGAAGCAGTGCCAAAAGCTTATGCAGCAAGTCGTGAGGGTGAAATTGTATTACTTTCACCAGCATGTGCAAGTTGGGATCAATTTGCTAATTTCGAAGTGCGCGGCGATTGTTTCATTGAAGCAGTAGAAAAACTGTAATATATAGGAGAAAAAAGATGAGAGTATTAGTTTCAGGAGGAGGAACGGGTGGTCATATTTATCCAGCTCTTTCCTTAATGAATTATTTGAAAGAACAAGATCCTTCAACAGAGTTTCTTTATGTGGGGACTGAACGTGGATTAGAAAGTACAATCGTTCCAAAAGCAGGATATGATTTTAAAACGATTAAGATTCAAGGAATCGTTCGTTCATTATCACTAGAAAACTTTAAGACATTATGGTATTTCTGTACAAGCTATTTTAAAGCAAAAGAAATCGTAAAAGAGTTCAAACCAGATATCGTTATCGGTACTGGGGGATATGTATGTGCGCCTGTATTATATGCGGCAGCAAATATGGGAATTCCAACGATTATTCATGAGCAAAATAGTTTAGCCGGTATTACGAATAAATTCTTAGCACGTAAAGTTTCTAAAATTGCGATTTGCTTCGATGCTGTTCGTAAAGACTTTGCAAAATACGCAGATAAAGTGGTTATGACAGGAAATCCTCGTGGGCAAGAGTTAGCCAATGCCCAAAAAGATGATTCTTACTTAGCGTCTATTGGTATTCAAAAAGAAAAACCAATCGTATTGATTTTCGGTGGAAGTCGTGGGTCGCTTCGCATGAACGAATCATTTATCGAAGCACTTGAAGAATTCGAGAAAAAAGATTATCAAGTAGTCATGGTCACTGGACAAGTGCATTATGACAAAATCAACAATCTCATTACAAGTTTGAAAAAACCATTGCAAAATCTCACAGTTTTACCATATATTAATAATATGGTGCAAATGTTCCAAAACACAGACCTCGTTGTCTGCAGAAGTGGAGCAACTACATTGATTGAATTAACAGCACTTGGCTTGCCAAGTATTTTAATTCCAAGTCCGTATGTAACTGAAAATCACCAAGAAGCAAATGCGATGTCACTTGTAGAACGTGACGCCGCAACGATGATTTTAGAAAAAGACTTAAACGGTGAAAGTTTAGTCACTGAAATCGATCGTATTATGAACGATGAAGCCAAACGTAAAGAAATGGCTGAAAATTCAAAGGCATTGGGAATTACAGATGCGTCAAGTCGACTTGAAACAATTATTCATTCTCTAGTGAAATAAGGATTAAGGAGGAGAATATGTTTAATCGAAAGAAACCACAACAAACTCCTCCACGTGAACTAACACCTTGGGAGTTAGCACAACAAAATTCTCCAAGAGTAGAGCAAACTGTTCCTGAAGAACCTGTAAAAAAGGTGAAAAAGAAAAAGGAACCAAAGCCTAAAAAGACGAAACCAAAGTCACAAGGTATTACGAATGCAACACTCTTAAAAGGGATTTTTATTGTTTGTGCGGGATGGAGTATTTACTTTATTTCACCACTTTCGAAAGTGTCTGATATTGAAGTTGTCGGATTGAATCAAGTTCCAGTGGAATTGGTCAAAGAAAACGACGGTATCACCAAGGGACAAAGCATATGGACAATTTTAGCGAATCGTTACCGTACAGCTAACTTGTTAAAAAATGCTAGTCCAAAAATTAAGGATGCTTCCGTACAATTAGTGGCATGGAATAAAATGCGTTTGAATATTGAAGAAAATCCAGCGGTGGGCTATTACCAAAGCGATGATAAGCACTATGAGCTTTTAGCAGATGGTCAAATCATTGAAGTAGAGGCCGATGCAACGCCGAAGGATTATCCATTATTGTATATGTTTACAGATGACTCGCAATATCAAGCACTCGCAAAACAACTGGAGAAAGTTCCAGCAAGTGTGATTCGTGAAATCGTAGAGATTCAGTATCCAAACGATACAAAAAATCACCAAAAGATTTATCTGAAGATGAAAGATGGCAATCGTGTCATCGGAAATCTGAAAGATATTGGAGATAAATTAGGGTATTATCCATCAATTACGAAACAATTGAATGGGAAAAAAGGAACTGTGGATATGGAAGTGGGAATCTATTTCACACCAGATACGACAGTTCAATAAAAAAGTCTTAAAACTCGCTCATATGTTTTTTTAAGTGGACAAAATTATGTTAAAATATAGGGAGTATCACTT
>CAURMP010000150.1:0-3683 GCA_963526005.1 uncultured Streptococcus sp.
CTATATTTATAAAGGATTAAAACCAATTTACTGGTCTCCATCAAGTGAATCTTCACTTGCCGAAGCTGAAATTGAATATAAAGACGTAGAAAGCCCATCAATTTATGTGGCCTTCAAAGTGAAAGACGGAAAAGGTGTTGTCTCTGATGATGCGTCATTTGTCATCTGGACAACTACTCCTTGGACACTTCCAGCAAACTTAGGAATCTTCGTGCATCCTGACTATGAATATGTAGAAGTGAAAACTGATAAAGGAAACTTCGTCGTAGCTAAAGAATTAGTGAACTCACTTGCTGAAACACTAGGTTGGGAATCTGTTGAAGTCTTAAAAGAATTCCGTGGAACTGAATTGGAATATGCGACAGCATGGCATCCATTCTATGAACGTGAATCTTTAGTAATGAACGGAGATTACGTTACACTTGATGCCGGTACTGGTTTAGTTCACGCAGCTCCTGGACACGGGGAAGACGACTTCTACTATTCACGTAAATACAACTTAGATGTATTATCACCAGTGGATAACCAAGGGCATTACACTACAGAAGCTCCTGGTTTTGAAGGAATGTTCTATGCAAAAGCAAATAAAGTCATCACAGACTTATTAGCTGAAAATGGTTCATTACTAAAACTAAGCTATTTCGTGCATAGTTACCCACATGACTGGAGAACGAAGAAACCAGTTATCTTCCGTGCAACTCCACAATGGTTTGCGTCAATCGATGCTTTCCGTCAAGATATTTTAGATGTGATCGAAAATGATGTGAAATGGTACCACCCATCAGGTCAAGTACGTATTTACAACATGGTTCGTGACCGTGGCGACTGGGTCATCTCTCGTCAACGTGTATGGGGTGTTCCACTTCCTGTATTCTACGGTGAAAACGGAGAACCAATTATCACTCCAGAAACAATTGAACACGTTGCGAAATTAGTGGAAGAATTCGGTTCTGACGTATGGTTCGAGCGTGAAGCAAAAGACCTATTACCAGAAGGATTCACACATCCAAGCAGTCCAACTGGTACATTTACAAAAGAAATGGACATCATGGACGTATGGTTCGACTCAGGTAGCTCACACGCTGGTGTATTAAGCATTCGCCCAGAATTAGAATTCCCAGCTGATTTATACTTAGAAGGATCAGACCAATACCGTGGATGGTTCAACTCAAGTTTAACAACAAGTGTAGCGGTTCATAAACAAGCGCCTTATAAAGCAGTTCTTTCTCAAGGGTTCGTAATGGACGGAGAAGGTAAGAAGATGAGTAAATCCCTCGGAAACGTCATCTCACCTGCAAAAGAAATGCAAACAAAAGGGGCAGACATTATCCGTCTATGGGTATCATCTGTGGACTACGAATCAGACGTACGTATCAGTACTGAAATCTTAAACCAAGTATCTGAATCATACCGTAAGATCCGTAACACAATGCGCTTTATGTTAGCGAATACTACAGACTTCGAACCATCTAAACATGCCGTAGCGTTTAAAGACTTACGAAGTGTTGACCAATATATGATGATTCGTTTCAATGATGTTGTGAAGACAATTGAAGAAGCATATGAAAAATATGAATTCTCAACAATTTATCAAACAGTGATGAACTTCTGTACAGTTGATTTATCACAATTCTACTTAGACTTTGCAAAAGACGTTGTTTATATCGAATATGAAGATAACTACGAACGTCGTGCAATGCAAACAGTTATTTACGATATCCTAGTGAAATTAACGAAATTACTAAGCCCAATCTTAGTTCACACGAGTGAAGAAGTTTGGAAATACTTGAAGGAAGAAGAAGCTTATGTTCAATTAGCCGAATTCCCAACAGTAGAAAGCTACGAAAATACAGAAGAAGTATTAGCACAATGGGCTGAATTCTTCAAAGTTCGTAACACTGCTTTGAAAGCTTTAGAAGAAGCTCGTAACGAGAAATTAATCGGTAAGAACTTCGAAGCGAAAGTAACGCTATATCCATCTAATGAAGTTCGTACTTTATTAGAAGGCTTAAACACAAATGTTGCTCAATTATTCATCGTCAGTGAATTAGAAGTGGCTCAAGAAGGCGTTGAAGCTCCTGCAAATGCAGTGGAAGGCGAAGGCGTGAAAGTCGTTGTTGAACATGCCAAAGGTGAAACTTGTGAACGTTGCCGTGCTGTGAAGATTGAAGTAGGAACATTAGAAGATGCTCCGACTTTATGTAATCGTTGTGCAACAATTGTGCGTGAACACTTCCCAGAAGCATTAGTTCCTGAAGCAAAATAATAAAAATTTAACTGAGTCGAAGAAATTTGGCTCAGTTTTTTTCAAATTGTGTTCAAAAAGTAGACCTATTAGAGAGGTGAATTAGACTAATTCTAGTTAACCTCTTTTTTTAGCGTTCTATCAATGTTTTTGCCACTAAAAAGAAGGGGCTTCTGTAAATAAAAGGAAATTTTGCTCTCCATATTTTCTTTATAATTAAATCGAAATCATATTTATTTAGCATTTTAACTATACTTTTAATAGATTAATTTCATAAGTCTGTCAGGAATTTTTCTTACCCAGTTTAGATAATGTCTAATGTAGGAAAGGGATTTCAGTTTTTCCTTTCTTAAAATTAAAGAAGAAATAGGAGAACAATTATGCAAAAAGTACGTAATAAACAAAAAGGTATGATTGCAGGAGCAAGAGTATTAGGAGCAAGCCTGATCTTAAGCACAAGTTTGTTAGCGCCTTTCGCAACAGTCTATGCAGAAACAGGTGAAGGAAGAATTCCTAATGTAACACTGCCAACGGGTATTCCAACAAACTATGATTTAACATGGTTTGATGAGTTTGATGGGAACAAACTCGACAGAACAAAATGGGATTATTCTCTTTCAAGTTTCGATCCTAAAGCAAGAACGCAAATGCATTTCACAGACGACCCAGCAAATGTTTCTTTAAAAGATGGAATCCTTCATCTAACGGCACTCTATACGCCGAAGCAATTGAAGTGGAATCCAGTTACTAAAAAGAATGAATGGGTAGACCGTGAGAATACTTATAAAGATCCAAAGACGGGCCAAACGATTACTTATAAAGCGCCATTTACTTCTGGGGCGATTCAAACACGTGACCGTCATGGGAAAGTCCTGTCTGAATTTGTAGGTGACTTCTATGCCGAATCACGTATCAAGCTACCATTTAGTGAATCTTCATGGGCTTCCTTCTGGATGACTGGGACAAAAGGTGGAGGATCTCCAAAGAGTGGGGAGATTGATGTCTTCGAGTCTAAAGGATATGATCCGAAATTCATCCAAGCAAATGTTCATACAGAACCGACACCAGGTAAGACTGGTCAGTATAGTGAACAACATCCATATAAAATTCCTAATAATGGGGATACGCAAACAGATTTCCACACATATGGGGTCTTAAAAGAAGGAGATAAGGTAACTTTCTTCTATGACGGACAGGCCGTAAAAACTATTAAATATAGTGAATTGCTAAAGAACACACCTTTCGTCAACAAGGATAATGGATTTATTTTACGATTAACGCATATCGTAGGTGGTTCATTCGTGAAAGACTGGGAGAAAAACGGTACTCGTAACTATACAGACGCGATTCCTTACAAAGATAGTTATAAGGATGGTAGTCGTTCAGACATGCAAATCGATTATGTTCGCGTATGGCAACCAAATGCAAAACCTGTAAC
>CAURMP010000151.1:0-3647 GCA_963526005.1 uncultured Streptococcus sp.
TCCTCGTATCGATAATAAATATTTTCTAATGATAATACTGACATAAAAACACTCCTTAGTTCATTTGACTTAAAATTTTCTTCGGTTTCTTCATTAAAATGACTGCTGTACTAAATAGAACGGCTAATGCAATAATGATTAGGACGACTCCAATGGTTAGCAGCCCTTGCATCAGACTGAACTCCGGCAAGCTCGATTCAAATAACGATTTTACTTGAGGAGGAATCTCATCCGAAGATAAGAGACCAGTGTAAAATTGCTTAGCTACAAAGCTTCCCAACATAAGAGCGACAATCGAACTTGTTGCCGCAACGGTGTAGAGTTCTAATAAGATTTGCGCGATTATTTCTTTTCTTGAAATTCCGACCGACATCAAAATTCCAAACTCATGAATTCTTTCTCTTAATGTAAATAATAAAATTAAAAATAAAACAATAACTGCTAATACAAATACAGAACTCGTCAACAATGTCATGAGCGATTTAAAGTTTTGGATAGGCGAGGCCACCTGTTCAAATACTTGTTCATTTTTAGAAAGTTGCATGCTATCCCACTTGAGAAGAAGTTCTTTTACGCGTGAAATCACTTCTTCTAATTTTGATGGATCTTTTACCGTAAAAATCGCACGATGAACAATAGCATTCGATTCATCTTTTCCAATCAATGATTGACTCGTTTTATAATCCATATAGATGCGATTTTCTGTTAAGTCACTCGTCAATCCTGTCGATTGCTCTGATAACTTCCCATTGAAAATTCCGACGATTTCCACCGTTACTTCTTTACTGTTTGCAGTAGCATCCCCGTTTTGGAAGTTCTTCAATTTAATCTTGCTTCCGATTGTCCAATTGTTTTCTTTTGCAAGCTCTTCATGCACGAGAACTTTTCCGGAATCGTCTTTTGTTAACGCACGACCTTCTTTAAGACTTAGCGCTCCACTAGCGAAATTCAGCTCCTGATTACTGGAGGTAACCCCATGATAACCTACCACTTCTCCCATATTCCCTTGATCGAGTTGGACCGCTTGTTCTCTTTCAACAGCCTTTGCGTCTTCTAGTTGACCAATGCCGTCAAATTCATACTGCGCCTCCTTTACTCCCTCAACTTGTTCTACTTGGGACATCTTCTTTTGTTCGATATTTCCGTCTTGCAAAAGAGACTCAATTTGAAACCCTGAATTTGACAGTTCTAAAAGTTTTGCTTGAACCTTTCCCGTACTTTCTTGCATTGAGAGTACCGCCAAGACGGCTGCTGTAATTAGCATCATGATGAAAAATAATATTCCTGTACGAATCTTCTTGCGCACAAGATACGCACCTGCTCTCTTTTTCCAATCCATGTGCTCTCCCACTTCCTTTCCTATTCTGTACTATTAGTTTGCACTTCCAATATGAAACAAATATGAAACGGAATTCTTTTTTGAAATATTTCATTACCATATATGGTAATGAACTGTTTTTTGTATGCAAAAAAGGCTGGACAATTTGTCCAGCCTTTCTCTTTAATATCTTTCTTTCATTGCACGATCGATTTCGCGTTTCATATCCTTTTGCTTTAAGGCATCACGTTTATCGTAATTTTTCTTCCCTTTCGCAACTCCGATTAACAACTTCTAAACGCCATTTTTAATGTAGACCTTAAGCGGCACTACCGTATTTCCGGCTTGCTTTACTTGTTCTAGTAAATAGTTGATTTGCTTTTTATGAAGCAATAATTTTCTCGTTCTTAATGGGTCATGATTGAACAGTGTCCCTTGTTCAAACGGACTAATATGGACACCTACAAGAAAAGCTTCTCCTTGCTTCAAGCTCACGTATCCATCTTTTAAATTGATACGCGCTTGACGAACCGATTTGATTTCTGTTCCAGTTAAGACCATCCCAGCTTCAATCGTTTCAAGAATGGTATAGTCATGACTTGCTTTTCGATTTTGTGCGAGCACTTTATCGTTCGTTCCTTTAGGCATTCACGAACCTCCTAGCGTCTTTTCTTTTTCGTTTTAATTGCTTTTTTAAAGCGTTGGCGGCCTTTTGATTTTTTGCCCTTCTTAGAAGACTTTTCATCAAAGCGTTCGCCTTTTCTTGGTCGTTCTGTTTTGGCCAATTTTGCATCTTCTACGAGTAGAAAATCAACTTCTCTAGCTTCCACATCTACTTTTACACATTTCACTCGAACACGGTCTCCGATGCGGTAACTTACACCCGTACGTTCCCCAAGTAAAATCATATGGCTTTCAATAAAGTTAAAGTAGTCTTGTTTCAAGTGAGAAATATGAATTAATCCTTCTACGGTATTGGCTAACTCGACAAACATTCCAAATTTTGTGACTGAGCTTACGATACCATCGAATTCCTCACCAACCTTATCTTGCATGTATTCAGCTTTTTTCAATGCGTTCACATCGCGTTCAGCCTGTACTGCAAGTCGTTCCATACGAGATGATTGGTCTGCAATTTGTTGTAATTTATCTTCCAGAAGCGTTTCTTCTTTCTTCGATAAATGACCTGGACGTTTTCCGTAATGACGAATCATACGGTGAACGATTAAGTCTGGATAACGACGGATTGGCGAAGTGAAGTGCGTATAGTCTTCTGCTGCCAGTCCATAGTGTCCCGTTGGCGTGATATCGTATTTAGCTTGTTTCATAGAACGAAGCATCATTGTTGATACCACAGCTTCATACGGCTCACCGCGTACCTCATTCAAGGCCTTTTGCAATTTCTTCGGTGTAATCGAATCGTTCTTCCCCTTAATCGTAATTCCAAATGCGGTAATAAACTCTAAGAATCGTTGGAGTTTTTCGCTATCTGGATTTTCGTGAATACGGTAAATGAACGGCACCTTCAATTGTTCATAATGACGAGCCACGGTTTCGTTAGCAGCTAACATAAAGGACTCAATGAGTCGCTCTGCTACGCCACGTTCACGTAGTACAATTTCGGTTGGCGCTCCTTTTTCATCGACCAGAATTTTTGCTTCTTGTGTATCAAAGTCAATCGCTCCACGTTCCATACGTCTACGCTCAAGAATCGTATGTAATTCCTTCATATTCCAAAGCATTTCAGCAATCTCTGGAGTGATTTTTTCAGAAGCTTCATTCGTATTGAATAATACGTTCACTTCATCATACGTTAATCGCTCGTTCGATTGAATCACACTCGGGAAAATCTCATGCTGGTAAATCGTTCCGCTACGGTCGATTTCCATGCGTGCTGTTAACGTTAATCGCTCTTCATATGGATGAAGCGAGCAGATTCCGTTTGATAATCGTTGCGGTAACATTGGAACAACACGGTCTGTTAAATACACACTCGTTCCTCGCTCAAATGCTTCCTTATCCATTTCAGAATTTTCCGTTACATAATAAGAAACGTCAGCGATGGATACCGTTAAAACAAAGGTTCCATCTTCTCGTTTGACAAGAGCGACCGCATCATCTAAGTCTTTGGCGTCTGCTCCATCGATCGTTACGGTTAATTCTTGGCGTAAATCGACACGCCCTTCGAGTTCTTCCGGTGAGATGGTTTCACTCACACGGTTGGCTTCCTCTAATACTGAGTCTGGGAATACTGTTGGAATTTTTAATTGATGTAAAATCATTAAAATGTCCATACCGACAGCGTCTTTATAGCCGATTTCTTTGACGA
>CAURMP010000152.1:0-3646 GCA_963526005.1 uncultured Streptococcus sp.
TTCTACAATTTGAATTACAATAGAAGATGAAGTTATTACTTCATCTTTTATGTAGTTGGTGAAAACGATAAGTCTCTCTATTTTTATACCATCTATACCATGTTTCTACTTGTATTTTTTTATGTTTACCTCCAACATTACTTGCTTTGAACTATATCCCTGTAATTTCATTTTTACGGCTTTATTTTTAGTATTGACTGAATAAGCAGCACGATTTTAAAGCATAAAAAGACACCTCCATGCGTATTTGATAATATTGTACCAAATCCAAATTGGAGGTGTTTTATTTAATTCTCATTTACGGAGGTCAGTACCTGAAGGAGTTGACTCCATTATTTGTCATATAACTGATGCTCCACTTAGCGAGATACGACTTGTTCAACAGAAGCTACAATTTGAGAAACGAGCGCTTCTTCACTCACGCCTGTCACTTCTTTGACAACTTCCACAAGAGGTTTTTGTGCAAGTAATGCTTGTAATTCAACCGATTGTTGGTCACTATCATCTTTGTAATCAAAGACATACGCAACAGTCTTCAATAGGTTGTCATATGAAAGTCCACGTTCACGTAATTCACGGATAGGACGGATGAAGCGTTCGTCATATCCTAATTTACGAATTGGTGTTCTTGCCACACGAGTAACATCATCCACGATAAATGGATTTTCGAAACGACTGATAATAACTTTATGGTAGTCTTTTAAGGCTTGTTCGTCAAAGCCCCATTTAGCGATAAGAAGACTTCTGATTTCTGCAAGAACCGCTTCTACATTTTCTTTCACGGTTGGATTTTGAAGAGCTTCAAGGATTGTCTTAGAACCGTAGTGTGCGCCTGTATATGCTGAAGTCGCATGTCCTGAGTTCACTGAGAATAATTTTCTTTCGATGAATGGTTCAAGGTCTTCTTCGTAATGCACTCCTTCTAATTGAAGAGATGGATTTTTCATACGGCTTGTTTCAACCACCCATTCATTGAAAGGTTCCACCACCACAAAGAGTGGGTCTTCATGCGTTTGCGCTGGAACGATACGGTCTACAGCTGCGTTCGGGAAGCCGACATATTCTTCCGCATAGGCAAGGCCTTCTTCACTTAAGTATTTTTTGACTTCTTCGTATAAGAATTGAGAACCGCCAATCATGTTTTCGCACGCTAAAACATCAACTGGAGTTGTATTTCCACTAACACGGCGTTGTTCAATTCCTTTTGCGATAAGTTCCGCAATGAATGGTAAGATATTTGGTCCGATGGCTGTTGTCACTAAGTCTGCCTTAGCAACGGCTTCTACGACTGCTTCTGGATTCTTAGCATTATTAATTCCACGTACGTTCGATACGGCAACGTGGCGTTGTCCTTCTTCAGCAATCTCGATTTCGTAAGCACCTCGTTCATTTAAGGCGTCAATGATTCTTTCGTTGACGTCAACGAATGTGATTGAAAAGTGATTTTCAAATAATAATTCTCCGATAAATCCACGGCCAATATTTCCTGCGCCAAAATGTACTGCATTTTTCATAGTTGATGCCCCCTTACTCTACATTATTTAATAAACGAATAACTTCTTCAACCGATTGTGCATCTGCTAATTTCACAACATTATCCACATCTGCACAGAAAATTGAGATTTTTTGGATGATTTCTAAGTGTTCGTCTCCAAGTCCAGCAATTCCGAATAATACGGTCACGACTTTTGGATTTTCTTGCGTTCCGAAGTTCACTCCTCGAGGGACTTGAACAATCGCAACTCCTGAAGAATTCACTTCTTTTTTTGCAGCATCTGTTCCGTGAGGAATCGCAATGAAGTTTCCCATATAAACAGATAAGTCTGCATCTCGTTGAACCATTGCGTCCACATAGGCTTCATTGACATGGCCTGCTTCAACAAGCAAGCGTCCACAGTAACGAATGGCTTCTTCTTTGTTCTCAAAAGCTTGATTCAATTTAATTAGTTTTTCCTGAAATTCCATGGTTAATTCTCCAATTTCTTAATTTTTTCGTTGAATATGGTATTCAATAAGTGATAGATGATTTCTTGATTCCCGGTACGATAGATTTCGGTATAGAGATTATTTTCCAGAATGGACTGACTAATCGCCGTCATCAAGTTTCTCACTTCTTCACTCTCATCCAATTTCGTTAACATCACTAGAATTCGTTTAACCTGTTCCCTGCCGTGCGTCATGGATTTGGCTTCAACAGGTTGTTCTAATTCGATAACGACAAAGTGACTTTCTAAAACTGTATGCGACTGTGTATGCAGCAGTGCCAGGTTCGTATTCGGAATCGCAAGTGGACTCTCTTCAAAGCGTCTCAATAACTTATCCGCCAAATAGTCCGCTCCATTCACTAGTTGTAAGTTCTGGATGAGTTGGAAGACGGTCTTCTCAAAGGTCGCTGTATTCTGAACGTGCATCAAGCGGAAATTCTTTAATAGCTGACTCGAAGCATGTAGGTACGCCTGTAAATCAAACGCAATTGTTTCAACAGGACGTTCCGTTCGGCGAACTGTGATATTTTCTTGGACGCGTTGTAAGCACTCTTGTAATTCCAGGATTTCCTTAGCAGAAGGAAAGGCAGAAATGGTATCAAACTGATAGCCTAAAACTGGCTTTGTCGACAGTGTGTAATCAAAAGCTTGAAGGTCAATCCCCTCGAGCTCACTACTGGAGACCACCTTGATTTGTCCCACGAACGGTGCAATACTTTGCATTTTTGTAATCAGTAAGTTCGTCATGAGTGGTCGTTCATCCGTCACGAGTAAGACGCGAATCGGATAGATATCCGGACTTCTTCTTAGACTCGAAGCAAAATGCAACGTAATGAGAGAATGCTCATACTCACTGTTCAGATAACTTGGAAAGATATCGCGAACAACGAGGCTGACGATATCATTCAGATACTCATTTTTCTTGGTGACTAGAGACGCCACATGATAAGACGAACCTTCTGGGTATAAAACTGGTACGGCTAAGGCTAGCTTTAGATGATGAAAGAGAAACGTAAAGAGAGCTTTATCTCGAATAAAATCAATCTTCGTAAACCGCGAAACGCTATCGATTAATTGGCTGACGCTGTAGTAGAATTCACTATCAAAGCGTTCGCGATAAAGAGGAACTTCCTGTCTCTTTAGTACCGTTTCATCGATGGTTTTGGCAAACGACACGATCTCTTGTATATTATAAAAACGTGATGACGCTTCATCGCTAAGCTCCTTAAAGAGCGTTTGCGAAATGGTGAGAGCATCTTTGGAGATGCCACTAATCGTTTTGGGGCTTAACCGATTATCCGCTAATGCTAATAAAAAGGTTAAGAACTCCTTGATTTTTGGATCTAATGTTCCAAGAGCGGTACTTTGCCCTTCTAAGGCCTTTTTACATACGGCAACTGTGTTCTTTTCTAAATGACTAAAACCTTCCCATTGCCCGTTCGCAAATTCCTGTATAGAAATAGCATTAGACAGGACGATTGCTAACACTCTCCTCTTTTGCCAATCATCTCCTTGAATCATATATCCTTTTTGGCGGTTTAGTGTCAGATTGAAATGTGCTAATCGCTTCTCAATCAGTGCAATGTCCTGAATAATCGTTACATTTGAAACGAAGAGGCGCTCTTGGAGCACCTCATTCGTAATAGGGCTCTCTTCACTAA
>CAURMP010000153.1:0-3636 GCA_963526005.1 uncultured Streptococcus sp.
GGTGGGAACATATCTTCTTGATAGTGAGCCCAGTGACCTGAAGTTTTGTAAAGACCTACATCAGCCATAACTGGAGTGTCCACGTGTTGATATCCAAGGCTGATTTCTTTATCAACGATGTAACGTTCGATTGTACGACGGATTGTAGCCCCTTTTGGTAACCAGAATGGTAATCCTGAACCTACTTCTTGGCTAATCATGAATAAATCTAATTCTTTTCCTAATTTACGGTGGTCACGTTCTTTGGCTTCTTCACGCATTTTCAAGAATTCTTTTAAGTCTGCTTTATCAAAGAATGCAGTTCCGTATACACGTTGCATCATCTTATTATCAGAGTTTCCTCTCCAGTAAGCCCCTGCAAGTGATAATAATTTGAAGACTTGAATACGTCCTGTTGAAGGAACGTGGATACCACGACATAAGTCAACAAAGTCTTCTTGTTGGTAGACAGTAATTGTTTCATCTTCTGGTAAACCATTAATTAATTCTACTTTATAAGGGTCGTTTGCGAAGATTTCTAATGCTTCTTTACGGCTTACTTCACGACGAACGATTGGGTAGTTTTCTTTAACGATTTTCATCATTTCTGCTTCCACTTCTGGAAGAGCATCTTCTGTTAATTGATTTGGCATATCAGTATCGTAGTAGAATCCTGTTTCAATCGCAGGTCCAACTCCGAAGTGAATTCCTGGGTATAAACGAGTTAATGCGTGTGCTAATAAATGTGCTGTTGAGTGACGTAAGATTCCTAATGCATCTTCGTGATCTGGTGTAACGATTTCGATAGAAGCATCTTCTTCGATTGGACGATCGAAGTCTACTAATTCTCCGTTCACTTTACCTGCTAATGCTTTTTTCGCTAAACTTTTGCTAATGCTTTCTGCAACTTCTTTTACTGTAATTCCTTTTGGAAACTCCTTAACGGCACCATCTGGAAAAGTAATTTTAATCATTGACATTTTCTTCCTTCTTTCTTTTTGAAATTTCTGAAATAAACAAAAAATCCCATAGTCTGCTACTGCAAACTATGGGACGTCATATTCTACGTGGTTCCACCCAAATTTGTTCATCAAAAAAGATGAACCTCAACGGAATAACGCTCCGACGCGCCTTGCTCTACTGAATTCAAGCAAAGATTCAAAAGTGGTAAAACTATTCCGGATGAAGTGTTGCACCAACCCACTTCTCGCTGAAATGTAACCAAGAGATAGTTTCTTGTCTTTTTCATCATTTTCAAAATATTTAGTTCATTAGTATTTAACCACTAATCTTTCATATTTTCAAGCATTTTCATCTATGATGGATTTCTGTGATTTTGTCCATCGACAAAATACTCTTTTGCCAAGAAACGAATACGTTCTACGAGACGTTTTGCTTTAAGAAGCTCTTGGTCTCCTTTGTTTGAATGTGCAAAGTGAGCTTCTAACTGATCAATTGTGAAGTTCGATGTGAAGAACGTTGGTAATTCTTGCAACATACGGTGTTGTAAAATGACCATCAACACTTCATCTCTAAACCATGCGCTATTCATTTCCGCACCGATATCATCCAACACTAAGATTGGTGTATTTTTAATCGATACTAATTTCGCTTCAACGGTATTTGTCGCAATGGCTTGTTTAATTTCTGCACTGTACGTTGGAACATTGACAAGCGTCGTTTCAATGCCGTTCTCAGAAAGCTCGTTTGCTAAAGCTCCCATCATATATGTTTTACCAACGCCAAATGGCCCTGCTAAGTATAAACCTTTATGGTATGTAGTGCTGTCCGTTTTGTAAGCTTCGATAAAATTCAATAACTCTCGAATGACATCTTCTCTCTCTTTTGTAAGAGCCGTATCTGAAAAGCGAGCTTCTGCGATATTTTTCGGCATATTAATCGAATGAATCAGTCGTCTACGCTTGCGTTCTCTTTCCTGGCGAATCGCTTCTTCAGTACGTTTGTAATTCACCAAAATAAATCCATTATGCACTTCTAAACATGGTTCGAGGCCTGGAGCTTTCACTTCCTTGTGATTCTTTCTGGCATCTCTTTCCATTCGAAACTCCAATAACGCAGACATTCCTTTACGAATAGCTTCGGGAGTCAATTCTTCTTTATGTTGCTCAAGAAAAGCTTTTACATCTTCATCTTCAAAGATTTCTTTTTCGATGTTTTGCATGTTCGGCATGCCTTGCGAAGCTCCTCTTTGATCTAAAAATCCTTTTAATCCTTCCAATTCGTTCACCTCCGTTATTGTTGTTCTCTTTGATTACTTGTTTTTAATTTTGCGATTTGCTCGGCTAAATTACTTGAAACTTGTGTTGATTGGCCTTCACTAGGAGCAGGAGTTTGTTTCTCCTTCGTATTAGAATCTTTTGCCCAATCTGGCAATTGTTCTTGATAACCATTATTTCTTCTATAGTTATTTTTACCTGCATTATGAAGTTGTTGTTTTCGTTTCACTTCTCGTTGCAAGTCGCGGTTACGTACAGCTTCCATTGCCTCTTGAGCCGTCTTGATTTCTTTTGTAGCCCAGTCGTTGGCAATTGCATCGATAAAGTTTCGAGCCAGTGTCGCGTTATCGAGTTGCACCAATGCATAGTGGAATAAAATATTCAACACTTCATTTGGCAATCCGCTGACAGATACTAAATCAAAAATCAATTGACGTTCTGCTTTTGAGACATAGCCTTTCTTTTGCGCCTTAATGTTTGAAACAAAGTCGATTGGCGCCATCGCTTTAGCCGCTTGAATCAATTGTTGAATGGCTAACTCTTCCTCTGACACGCCTTCTGCTACGTGCACTTCAGTCGGTTCTGACACAGGTGTTTCAACCACTTCTTCACTGCGCAGTTGCGTTACTTTATCTTGAGCAGCCTCTTGTCCTAATTTCAACAAGAACTCTTCATCGATAACTTTCGTTGTTAAATCAGAAGCAATCACTAAAAATTGTGCGATTTCTTGCTCTGTAAAACCATACGCGCGGTATAGGGTATCAACGATTTTGCGAACGTCTTTCGTAATGGAATTCAAATCAACGAATTCTGTTTTTAATAGTCCTTCGATTAAATCCCAATCTACATCAGACGTAAACTCGAATTCCGGTTGTTGCTTGCTATCGAGTACCATGCGATTTTCTTGCGCGTGGTTTCTTGTATAAGTCTCCATGTTATAAGGAAGTCTGTAAGCATCTTCAAACTGCGCACTTTCGTTTTCTCCTAAATCGCCTGGTTTCGCCACTAAGAATCGTTGTTTTAATTTTTCAAAACGATGATTCCCGATTTGGTTTAACAATAATGTCGAAAGCAAGGCATCTTTGAAAAAGAGACGCGGAGACGTTGGTGCTTGTAATTCCATCGTGTACGTTTGAGGACGTGAAGCAGTTGGCTCCTTACGATACGTTTTCAAGAGTCCAATCCCTTCCAAGCGAGTCTTTGCTAAGTAAAAGTCTGGCATTCCTAAATTCGTCATCGACAATAATTCAGAAATGGAGAAGACTTCGCTCTCATACTCTGATGGAGATAACTCACCATACAAAGTCGCATACAAAAGAGTCGCTTCTTTCCCAATGAACGGAGCGTATAATTGCATTAAAAATTGGTTTTCTCTTTCGGTAATCCACACAGGTTGTTCCACAAGGATACCGTCTTTTGG
>CAURMP010000154.1:0-3571 GCA_963526005.1 uncultured Streptococcus sp.
CACGTAACTCACGAGCTCGAATTCCATCATTGACCATCATATCTTTTGCTATGATATTCACCTCCAAGAATTTTTGAGAGAAAAAAAGCAAAAAAGCAACGGAAGTAATAGAATACTCCCGCTGCCAATGTCTTTTTAAAACTTGAACATTTCCTATCAGCCCAAGGACCCTTGTCAACTTAGGCGAGAAGCGGGATGCTTCTGCTTGTTTTCTCAACTTCAATAGTCTACCAAATAATAGAGAATCTGTCAACACATATCCCTTTACAGGTCACTATTAATTTTTTCCTTTTTGTAGAATACAGTATTCCCTCAAATTCGTCAACAAATCTACTCTTCTTTTCGTGTTTTTCTCTAGCGTGAGGAGTATAATATAGGTGAAAATTTTAGAAAGGAGGTGTACGCTATGGGACTTGCGAATTTTCAACTGTATTCTCTCACAAAACATTTTAAACAACGAGCCTTCGAACGCTTTGGCATCCCCGAAGAGAAATGCGTAAAGTGGTTTCGAGTTCAGGCACAAACCATGGAGTTATGTGACAATCCGAATAACAAAGATCCACATCAACAACGATTTCAGAATGCCGATAACATTATCATGATTTGTAATACGGAAAACCTGACTGCTCGTACATGTTTTCCCGCTGCGTCTCGTGATAGTTTACTGTATGAACGATTTAAAACGGACCGTGAAATGCTGATTACAACTTACCGTACAGAACTTGTCGGTAAGGAATCAGACGACATTTTACAGTCGCTTGAAACATTGCTTCGCATGACAAACGAAGTGCGGTTAAAGATATCCGTCGTTTCAACCGAGTGGATGAACGACTTTAATACTTCTCTTCGTCAGTTGCAGTCTAATGTGGAGACAATGCAACGCCATTTAAATTTGTTCAATTAGGCTAATAAATAACTTTATTATTCTAATTAAGCAATATGGGTGAGCCGATTTCGACTCACCCTATTTAATTTAATTTAATTTGATTTCTCAGAATCCTTACAGATTTTTTGATAATAGCTGTAATAGGAGACCGGGTCGAGCCTATTGTCTCTCCCCTTTAATGTTTAAAGCGGACGTAAGAACTTCATTCTAACGTCCGCTAATTCACATTTAATCTTTTTCCTATTACGGCTATTATAAAATCCGTCGATTCTTCAAAATCAATCAGTTAGTAACTGAGTCCATCTCTACTTTTTAATACAGGAGACTCAGATTTATATTGTTATTTTGAATATTCCTCAAACCAGTCTGTAATTGCTTTTAGACGGGCTTGACGAAGGTTTGGTAATCCTTGACGAGATAGTCCGTGGCTAGACTGTGGGAATAGAATCATTTTTGTTGGCACGTTGTTTTTACGCATAGCCATATACATTTGCTCCCCTTGTTCTTGTGGGCAACGTAAGTCACTTTGTCCGTGTAAGACCAGTAATGGTGTCTTCGCGTTTTTCGCATGCGCGACTGGTGACATTTCCCATAAGCGTTGAGTGTGGTTAATATCATCCAGTAATTGTTTTTCTACGAAGAATGGCCCGATATCGCTTGTGCCGTAGAAGCTAATCCAGTTACTGATAGAGCGTTGTGTAACGGCTGCACGGAACCGGTCGGTATGCGTTACGATCCAGTTGGTCATGAATCCACCGTAGCTTCCTCCGGCAACGTATAATTGGTCCGCGTCGACTTCAGGGTGTGTTTCTAAGATATAGTCTACCCCCATCATTAAGTCGTCGAAATCATGGTTACCGTAGTCGCCAAGAATACTCTTCACGAAGTCTTGTCCGTAAGTGTTACTTCCGCGAGGGTTAATCATAATGACGCCATAGCCTTTTGCAGCGAGTGCTTGCATTTCATGGAAGAAGCTTTCGCCGTAAGCCACTTGTGGTCCACCGTGGACATACAGAATTGCCGCATGCTTGTCTGCTTTTTCTACTGGTGGCATATACCATCCGTGGATATCCCAGTTGTCGTATCCTTTATAAGTGAAACGTTCAGGCGTTGTAACGATGTGCTCAGCTAAGTACGCTTCGTTTGGATTATAAAGGTCTGTGATTTCTCCTGTTGTTAAGTTTAAGCGCGCTAGTACGCTTGGTACAGTTGTGGTTGAATATGTGATGAATAGCTCGTCTTCAGAGATGATTGTTGCTCCTGTGAGGTGTAAGAGTTCATCGAAGATTTTTTCCACTCGTCCGTCTAAATACAAACGGTAAAGAACCGTTTTGCCTTCTACGCTTGCGCACGCTAAGAAGCTTTCTTCGTCAAACCATTGTGGCTCAACTCCGGTCACGGCTTGTTGGAAATCCGCCACGAGCCAGTCGCCCCATTCCACATCGAGGCCTGAAGTTAAGTTTAAAATATGCCCTTCTGCAGTTGGAGTGCTATCGAAGTTCACGATTAAGTCTGCTTGCGTCACGAATCCATGCTCTCCTGAACTATATTGTAGGACTGCTCCGTCTTTTGAATCTAAGACATAGCGATAAGATTCGTCTGTTCCAGCTTCAAGAATCGGATGAATGTCGCCTGTTGTCACATCCACGTAGCATGCTTCTGCACTGTCTAGTGTCCAGCGAACGTTTGATAAATCGCGGTCTACTACGAGTGTTGTTTCGTTATGTAATACATCGCGAAGTCCGATGGATTCTTTGGATTCGAACAGTGTTGTACATTCTTTTGTAGCGACATCCACTTTTTTGATTTGTGTAACTTCATCGTTTGGTAAGAATGTTCCTCCGTCAAAACGGTACGTTGTTTTTTCAACGACGATTGGTTGAGGGAATTCTTCTTTCTTCTCTTCTTCCTCCTGCTTTGTTGTTTGGAAGACAATCGACTGGCTATCTTTTGCCCAAACATAGCTAGACACGCCTTTTTTCTCTTCTGTTAAGGCGATAGCTTTCCCGCCATGGACCGATTGGATTTTTAGTTGTGGAGTCTTTTCTTCCCCTGCATTGCTGATGAAGCTGATCCATTTTCCATCTGGAGAGACTTTCAGCGATGAATTCACTGTCCCTTCGTCTCCATACGCCACGTTGCCGTCAGCTGAGTACTTATAGATAGCTGTCTCGTACGTATTTTTCTTTTCATTCATTTTTGTTTCTGTAAAAAAGAAAGCATCTCCTGCCACAACAGGTTGCCCTACATTTTTCAACTCGAATAAATCTTTTTGTTCGATTTTCTTCATTCAAATCACTCCTTTTCAGTGTGTACCTTTCTAGTCTACTCTCATAATGAAAGTTTTGCAACGTCAAAAAAGCGTGACACTAGGAATTCTAGTATCACGCTTTTTGTCTTTATCGGTTATGCTTCTTGCTCTTCTTTTTTACGAGAAGTCGCAACAAGGCCTAATGAAGCTAAAATGCTCAGAGCTGCTGCATTGAAGATTGCAAACTCATCCGTTGTCCCCGTATTTGGTAATTCTGTTTGAGTTGTTTTTTCAACAACTGGTGCTACAACCGTTTGCTTAGGAACTGCTGGTTCTGTCACCACTGGTTTAGCGGGTTCAGCTGGTTTAACAGGTTCTTCAGGTTGCGCAGGATTTTCAGGTTTCGTCGGTTCCTCAGGTTTAACGGGATCTAC
>CAURMP010000155.1:0-3567 GCA_963526005.1 uncultured Streptococcus sp.
ACCATATCTTTTTCGATTTTAAACTTGCGCTTCATCTCTCCCACCTCCACAGCTTAAAATTATCATATATGATAATTATCACATATGATAATCTTGCTCTTTTATAGTATTATTTTGCTCAAATAAATATCCACCGGCTTAGCCAGTGGATATTTATTGGTCTAATTAAAAAGAGACAGGCGAAATCGCCTGCCTCAAAATAGTGATTATTAAGCTTTTCCTGTTGAACCGAAGATGTCCATTGTTTCTTTTGTAATCTTAACGATTGCATCGAAACCAGGTTTGATAATTTTACGTGGGTCATAAACACCAGCGTCTGCATTTAATTTAGCACGAACTGCTGCTGTCCATTGTTGTTGTAATTCAGTGTTAACGTTGATTTTAGCATGTCCACGTTCGATTGCTTTCTTGATTTGGTATTCTGGAATACCTGATCCACCATGTAATACTAATGGAGCTCCTGTAGCTTCTGAGATAGCTACCATTTCATCGAAACCTAAAACTGGTTCGCCTGAGTAAGTTCCGTGAACTGAACCTAAAGCTGCTGCTAATGCATCAATTTTAGCTTCTTTAACCATACGTACACATTCGTTTAAGTCAGCGTAGTTGATTCCTCCAGTTACGCCATCTTCAGTACCACCTACAGTACCTACTTCAGCTTCAACTGAAACTCCTTTTGGATGTGCATATTCTACAACTTCTTTAGTTAATTCGATGTTTTCATCGATTGGGAAGTGAGAGTGGTCAAACATTACTGAGCTGAATCCAGCGTCGATGTATTGTTTACATACTTCTACTGAAGAACCGTGGTCTAAGTGTAATGCTACTGGAACAGTGATGTCCATTGCATCTAATAACGCATTTACCATAGCTGAAACAACTTTTGGTCCACCCATGTATTTACCAGCGCCTTCAGATACACCTAAGATAATTGGTGAGTTAGCTTCTTGAGCTGCTGTTAATACTGCTTGTGTCCATTCTAAGTTATTGATGTTGAATTGACCAACAGCGTATTTACCTTCTTTAGCTTTTTGTAACATTTCAGTCATGCTTACTAAACGACTCATGTTTTAGTTCCTCCTTGATGCTTACAGCATTTATTTTTAACGTTTTTATTATACCCTAATTGATTTATTTTTTCCACCCTTTGTTGTTTTGTTACAGTTTCTTAAGGATTAGTACGTTTTGGTTGCGCTATCTTTTTTCGAATTAATTTATAGAGGACAACGCCACCAATTGCTATCCCTACAATCGTAATAGAATACTCTCTCCATGGAATAACCACTCCGTTCGGCCTTGCATTATCATTTATATGACGTTCCCTAGCAAACTCACGCACTACTTCTTTAGCCTCGTTAAATGGATAGAATCGATCAAGAGATAGCTCACCTTTTACATTTGAGATACCTCCTTCTACTAAAGGAAATTCATGAAACAATACTTTATAAACTCCATCCACTTTTATAAGCACCACCGGAACTTGTAACTCTTTAGAAACGGCAAAAATAATCTTTTCTACATTTAAGTATTCTTTTTCAATCACTTCCTGAGCCACTTTTATAATTGAATGCGCATTCTTCTCATAAGTGCTCACATAAGCAACCGTCCATTTTCCTTGTGACTGAATCAGTTTTTCTCCTTCTTCTTTTGTTAGATATCCCTGCTTCACTTTGTTTTCTATTTCTAATGAATTTGTCGGGCCTCCAATATAAAGATGAGCCTCTTTTTCCAACGTGGGATTCTTTATCGGGACCACCCATTTGTAGTGACTATCAGTTATGATACGTTCAATCTCTTCACTATCTAGATTCTTTTCCTCATTAAACAGCGGAACGTCATAATACATCTTGACTGCATGGTCAAAGTCAACACTTTCTATACGTTCATCCCCGTCTCGAGACATATTAAGAATTTCTTCTTCTAGATGAAGGATTTCGTCCTTAGACTGAATCGAGGTTACCGTATCGCCATACACACTAGCGAATCTAAACTGCAATAGCAATAAAATTATCAAAACCGTAAAACAACAGAAGATTCTTAGCAGACACCTATTTGACTTATCCATCACAATACACCCTTCCTGCAACGATTTCCTGCAACAAAAACTATCAACTACTGCTTTCAACTAAATTATATATCTACCAGCCGAGTAATTCCAGAGGGTATTGTGATTAAATTATTTATTTCCATATATTCTAAAATTACTATTTAAATAGGAATTAATTCGGAGTATAATATAATTAATACAGGTTTTGGAGGGGGATTTATGAGAGGCAATTCACAGAATGACAAAATCAAACGAATGGAATTTTATGGGGTTTGTATCTTATCTGCATTTACGATTACGGCAGGTTTCCTTACGCGTCCCTCTGCACAAGAAAGTATAGAGACTGTTCAAACATCGAAGGCATCATCTGAACAAAATCAAGAGGCTGTCGCTACACCAAATAACCCTCAGTCTCCACCATCGAATAAACAAGTTGCTCGCATCACCGCGAGCGGGGATATGCTCTATCACGATATCGTTTATGGCAGCGCATTTGACGGGACATCCTATGATTTCAAGAATGACTACGAACAAATTACTCCACTCGTATCTAGCGCAGACTTAGCAATCGGGGATTTCGAAGGGACCATTAATCCAAACGAACCTCTTGCTGGATATCCTATTTTTAACGCTCCTGAAGAAGTGATTCAAAGCATTAAAGACGCCGGATACGATGTACTCGACTTAGCCCATAATCACATTCTCGACACAGGCATCGAAGGTTTGAAATACACAGCCAATGCTTTCCGCAAAAATGGACTTGATATTTTCGGGGTAAAGGTCGACCCATCAGAAGGCATCCTTGTAAAAGAAGTCAACGGCATTAAAGTGGCTATCCTTGGATTTGCGTATGGATTTAATGGAATCGAAGCTACTCTCACCGACGAAGAATACAACAATCATCTATACGATTTAAATATGCAAAAAGTGAAGCAGCTCATCCAGCGTGCTGAAGAAATCGCCGACTTTACGATTGTATTGCCACAAATGGGAGAAGAATATCATCTCCATCCAACACAAGGGCAAATCGATACGTATCACCAAATGATCGAATGGGGTGCCGATGTCGTTTTTGGCGGACATCCACACGTCATTGAACCAACCGAAACGATTACAAAAGACGGTGAAAAGAAATTCATCATCTACTCGATGGGAAATCTCCTTTCGAACCAACGCGTCGAAACGTTGGAAAACATCTGGACAGAGCGTGGCGTGATTATGGATATCACCATCGAAAAAGAAAACGGCAAGACGACCCTCACAAGTGTTAAGGCTCATCCAACATGGGTTTCACGTACTGAAATCGACCGCAGCTTTATGGGAGGACCAGCTTACGACTATCAAGTCTTTCTCGCAGAAAACTATATGCCAGGCGGCCCTCTAGAACATACCGTAGACAAAAAAACGCTCGAGCGAATTCAGTCCGCTTATACAGAAGTAAACAAACTGTTAAATATTAAATTCTAAGTACG
This sequence comes from uncultured Streptococcus sp., assembly GCA_963526005.1. Classification (GTDB taxonomy): domain Bacteria; phylum Bacillota; class Bacilli; order Lactobacillales; family Aerococcaceae; genus Granulicatella. The sequence goes on from CAURMP010000155.1 coordinate 3,520, forward strand.
CAAAAGGCGCCTCCTACTCGACAGGAAGCGCCTTTTACTATTTTAAAT
>CAURMP010000156.1:0-3383 GCA_963526005.1 uncultured Streptococcus sp.
CCGTGACCAGACCTTTCTGTTTCCAGTCCCTCAAGATGCTACTGAGATACTTGAAATAAGGCTTACCATTGCCCACGCATTCCTTGATAGCCAACTTGATAACCTCTTTGTTATGGTCTTGCAGAAACGCCTTCAAGTCTTCGATTTCAAACGGTGTCGGATATCGTCCGAACTCCGAAAAAATCCAATCATGAACAATTCCCAAGTCATTTTCTGCGGGTGCGTCCTCTATACTATATAGAGTATTAGCACCAGCCCCATCTGGTTCACTTAGTCTTGATATATTAGTCTTGATATTATCAGTCTTGATTGGGTCAACTTTTTTTACTTCTTGAAGTAAAGTTTTTTTACTTCCGTGGTCAACTTTTTTTACTTCTTGAAGTAAAGTTTTTTTACTTCCGAAAATGTATAACCTGTTAGGTTTATTCACACCTTGCCTAAACTCTCTAAGCAATCCCATGTCAGCAAGCTCTTTTTTTGCTGATATGATTGTTGGTTTACTACAATTAAGTTTTTCCATAAGTTGTTCGTTCGTATAATAGACATAAACATCCCCCTTCTCATCAAACCATTTGTTTTGAATTGACAATGTCCGCCTATCAAAGAGAAACATATATATTTGCTTCGCTTTATCGCTCAGTACATTATAAGGTGGTTCATAAAGCCACTGAGGCATCTGATAGAAAGCGTTGTTTTTTACTTCGTTTATTTTCAATCATTCTTTCTCCTTTCTATTTCTAATCTCCTTTAATCCTAAGATGGCAGTTTCAGAAAATCCGAAACGTCGTCTAAAAAAATATCGTCTACTGAAACATCTAGCGCACTAGCTAGTTTTTTTATATTCTCATAACTAGCTCTACGCAATTTTTTAACATCATTTTCATAACTCATTATAGTACGCGATGTTATGCCAGTTTCCTTCGCTAATTCTTCTTGAGTCTTCCCGCGAAAGCGTCGCAAAGTTTTTAAGGTGTTCACCATCTATCGCTCCTTTCTTGATTATGTCTTAATTATACACTTCGGTTTTTCCGAAGTCAAGTATTTTACTTCATTTTTTTCGAAATTTTTTTCTCTTTTTGTTTGTAACGTTTCGGATAAAGTGATATTATATAGTAAAAGAAAAATACGAAAGGTATTTCACGTCATGGAGAACCAAAATAATTATTTTGCTTCTAATCTTAAATTTCTACGTCAAAAATACCAAATGGAACAAATTGACTTAGCTAATAGATTAGGAAGAAAAAGTTCCTCTTCAGTAAGCGAATGGGAGAGAGGGAAGTATACTCCCAAAGCGGGCGTTTTAAATGATATTTCTAGAATATTCAATGTTTCATTATCGGAATTGATGACCAAAGACTTATCTGATACTTCCTCTCCCCGGACAGATAACCCAGCAGATGATATCGATAAAATCATAGACCGTGCTATGTTCTTCGATGGAAAACCTCTAACAGATGATGACCGTCGAGCTCTCCGTGGAATAATCTCAGGGTATATGAATAGCAAAGGAGATTGAAATGTCTCACAAAAATCAAATTGAAATCTATCAATTTAACAGTCGTGCAAAATACTGGCTAGTTCGAGCAGAGGGTGGAAAGTATTACGATGATTTTAAATACAATCACTTTATCTCTATTCATCACAACAGGGTTACGCTTGAAGATTTGCAGACAACTGACTTACTCCTCACAACAGAAAAAACTATAGAGCACTACAAGCAACAAATAGCACGAGTGTATCAAGACAAAAGTCTATCAAAACACCAAATTACATTTACTGCTAAACGACTCTATAGCTTTGTGGAAGATATGAGCGTAGGAGATTACGTCGTTGTTCCATCATTTAAGTCGAACTATTTCTTGATTGGACAAATTACAAGTGATGTCTATGAAAAAGATATGCCAGACGGACAAGTGACCCTAAATCATGGTTTTGAACAATCTGATGATATCAAACGTCGAAACGTCAAATGGATTAATGAAGTGCCACGCAAGAAAGTAAACCCAAAATTTCTATACAGTACACTAACAGTCCATCACACTATCTTTAATATCACAGATTTATCTAAATATATCGATGGTTTAGTCTCGCCACTTTACTTTAAAGACGGAAAGTTAAACCTTTGGTTGAGAGTCAATACTACACAATCCATTACCTCTAGTATGTGGAAATCTCTTTATTCTATTATCGATGAATACAAGAACCCAGAAATTAATGAAGAGATTATCGCAAGGTCAAATGTAGAAAGCCCTGGAGAAATCTCCCTACAATCAATCGGTCAATTCGTATCAGAAAACCATTGGATGTTAGACTCAGGTTTGATAGGATTAGGCCTCTTGTTTGGAGATATTGATATCAAAGGAATTAAATTTAAAGGACTTTTCCCTTACTTGCAACAAAGAAAAACAGCCAGATTGGAAGAACGCAAACTGACTGTAGAAGTTGAGACGATGGAAAAAGATGCCAAGCTGAAAGATGTACAGCGAGAAATTGAAATGGAAAAAGCTCACAAAGAGCTAGAATTACTAAGAAATGTCAGAGCTTTTGAAATAACCGTCGATTCTCCTAATGTCTCTTACGAAGACGTAGCCCAAACGCAAATGGATTCCGTTGAGAATCAGGGTGAGGAATGATTTTTACAACTAGAACAAAAATCACAAAGGTTATTAAAATAATACCCCTGTCTAAAAAGAAAAGAGTGAGGGAAAAAATAGAATACAACAATAAATATCCCCAAAGAATTTGAATGTTTTTCATACCAACTCCTCCTCTTTGTTTTTTCAATTTGATTTTAGCAAAAACAAACTGATTAGTAAAGGAATTTTGCGAGAAAATATGACAGAAAAAGAATTATTAGATCTCCATAAAGTTACTTTGCGCGAGTTTACCAGTCTACAATGGTCACGAAACGGATTCTATGATGATATAAATCGAATTATCTACATCAATGCTGATTTAAGCTCTGACGAAAGGCGAAAAGTCCTTTTTCATGAACTTGGTCATCTAGACCACTACCGTAGCCTATATCAAAACGCTCCGTTACTATGTGAGAATGAAGCGAATCGTTACATGATTCAAAATCTGGTAGCCGAAGAAATCGCAGAATATGGAATCGAAAGTTTCAATAGCGTCCGATTTATGGAACGCTATCAACTAAAAACCGTTACTGATGAAGTTATGATTCAAGACGAATTCTATAAACAAGTCAGTAATATGTAAAAATCCCCACACTCTCCGACCGCCAAGTTTTTGAGTGTGAGGATTCAACCTTCCATCTAGCAAGCAATGGAAAAGATGATAAAAAAATACAACTATAGTTTATCATAAGTTCTACACCTTTTCAACTGTGCGGGCAAGCAATCGAAAAGAAAGGATATTTTATG
>CAURMP010000157.1:0-3368 GCA_963526005.1 uncultured Streptococcus sp.
CCGCAGCCCCTTCGGTTAACTGCGGCGTCCCAGTTTGATATCTTCCCTGTTGACGAGTCGACTGCAGATCCTCTCCTGTTGTAGTCACTGCCGTCACAGTTGGTGTGTACTTCGCCGTTACGTTAGTTCCATTCTCGTCTTTGACTTGAACGGTCACCGCATCTGGTGTTCCTACGAAATCTTTATTCGGTGTGAACGTTACTTCGCCTGTTAATGGGTTAATTGTGTAAGTCCCAATTTTTGCGCCATCTTTTACAGCGTCAATCGTTGTTTCTTCTACTGTATTTCCATTCACCATGAATTTAGCTGGTTGGTCTGCGTCCACTTTCAACGGCACTTCCGCATCCCCTCCAGTAAACTTCGGTGTTCCTGTTTGAACTTTTCCTTGTTTACCTGTAGACGTTACGTCTTCTCCCGTTGGTGTCACAGGCGTAACTGTTGGCGTATATTTCAAGCCAGCAATTGCTTTTCCTGTTGCTTTTTCAATCACCTGAACAACGATTGGGCCTGCTGTTCCTGTGAAGTCTTTATTCGGTGTGAACGTAATTTTAGCAGTCGTTTCATCGACCGTATACGTTCCAACCTCTTTTCCATCTTTCATCGCTGGAGCACTCGCACCAAGCGCCTTTCCAGTCTTTGGATCTACTAAGACCATTGGCTTCTCATTTGACGGTGTAACAGCTCCATCCTTGCCTTCGAACTTCGGTGTTTCCACGTGGGCGAGCCCTTGTACCTTTGTACTCGTGAGTTCTTTTGACATTCGGACAACCGTTGGAATATAGCGTCCATCCATTGTGTTGGTTTGGTCGCTTACGATTTTCTCATTCGCGCTCACTGGCTTCCATCCGGTATCATTTCCATTATCGTCCGTTCGACGAATCGTGATTCCTTTGCCTGTTCCGACAAATCCAGCTTCTGGAATAAATTCAACAGTTACATCTTTTCCTGCTCCCGTGACTATATATTTCCCTTCGCCAGCCACCACATAGTACCCTTCCGCGTCAAGCGCCCCTTTGGCACCTGTCTCATCAACAATGAATGGTTCGATTGTTTCGTCGATAGTCGCATCGTCGGTTAGTGAGTAGCGTTGTTTCCCACTTGGTGTAAAGACCACTGTTCCCGTTTGTGGAATTCCTTGTAGTCCGTCTGTTTCTGCCTTACTTCCTTTTGGTAAGAAGGTTAAATGCACTTCGAAATCTTCCACTTCACCTGACAAGGCCATCCCTGTTGGCTTCTCAATTTGAGTGGCGTCTTTTGCGATACGTACACGTGCACCCAGCTCACTCAGCGATGCGTTCACTTTCTTGAAAGCATCTTTAAAGACAAGAGTTGCTGTGCCGTCTGCAGTAATCGTTAGCTTTTCAGAACGCTCATCCTCGTCAAAAGTTCCATTTCCGTTAAAATCTACCCATCCATATAGTGTTGCTTCGTCCGCTCCACCTGTATGTGCCTCAACGGATAAGGTTAAATCACCAGTATTCGTACGGTCTAACACTAAAATACCGTTCGTTTTCCCTTTAAGGTCCTCTGGTAAGATTTGGTCAATTCCTTCATCCGCAGCCCCTTCAGTATCGTCGCCTTTCCAGTTCGTACGGTCCACATTGTCGTCAACATCCGGACGTGTATCTCCAAGGTACGGTTGCTTCACATTTTCCCCAGTCACATTGTGTACTTGGTTAATACTGTGTGTTGCTTTTCCGTAACTTTCCGGAGCATCACTCTCGTCAAATGGTAAGAATCCAATCATGGCAGACTGCTTGCTTGCCGAAGCCATATAAAGACTCAATTCGGTAGCTCCTTGTGTCATGACAATCGGTACAGCCACCATCCCAGCAGATAAGTTCGGTCCAAATACACCCGTTCCAAGTCCGCCTGTTTTTTGGTCAGGACTTCCGTAGTATTTCCACGCGACAGGTTTCTTATCGGGCCCGACCTGTGTAGCCTCACGAATCGCTGCCAACTCTCCACTATGGTAGTTCACTCCATTAATCGGAAGTGGTCTGAATCCAATGACTTTTTTATTTGGATCGAATAAGTCTTTTGTATCTTGCGGGAAATAATTCAGCGTATAAGGACTGTCATATTTATACCATTCTGCAAAATGCTGCCAGCCTGTTCCGTTTGTTGTGTACAGAGACAACTCCCCTAGATTAGATGAATCTCCCTCTGTCATGAGAACAGTTGGTTTGACCGTTTTTCCTTTATACGTTCCAGTAATCTCGAATTGAACTCCGACATTCCCACCTTCATATTGCGTTGTAATCGTTGTTCTCTTCTCACCAGTATCGATTCCTGAATTATAAATTTCACTCCAAGCATCTTGTGGTTCCCCAACAATCAGCGCTTCTTTCCCTGCGCCATATTCACGTTTCCCCTCTGCGCTTTCCGAACTATTCATGTATCCATTTTTGGCGTTTGGATCATAGGTGTTCTTTTCAGCAGCCGTTGCGCCTTGTGCTTCGAGTCTCTTCTTATACAGTTCCGTTGCGTTAAATGGTTTCAGCGACTTCACGCGAACCGTCACGACATACCCTGGACTAATTTCTTTTGTATACGTTGAACCTTCTTGTAAGGCTAATTGCCCTGTAGAAGTGGTCGTTGTTCCACTCCAGTTCGCAACATCTGCGAAATCAATCCAACTTGCCTGGCTAAGCAATTCTTCTTGCGATAAATCCTTTGTAAATCCAGGTTTGGTAACTTTTGGAGTCGCCGTAGCATCTTCAACATCCGAACCGACTGGAGGAGTTGCTGCTGGAGCATCCCCTGCTTCACGTCTTGTACGTGTGCGAGGTGCTTGTTCTTTGGAGGTAGTTGTTTGCTCTTCAGTCGTTGCTTCTACTTTTTCAGTCGTTTCCTCTGCTTTAGTTTCAGTAGTACTTTGAGTCGTTTCAACAGTATCAGCTAACACAACGCTTTGTCCTTGTACGAATAAAAATCCTAATGCAACCGCCACAGAAGCTGTTCCCATACTAAGTTTTTTAATCGCATAACGCGTTACTTTCGAACGATTTTTACGCTCATTCATCTGAATATTTTTAGAACTAAACATAGCTACCTCCTTCCTTATTATTCTTTCAAATTATGGTTACTTAATCTCCTAATTTTATCGTATCTAACGCATTTCTTCAATTTATCTTACTGATTGAATGCGCAAAAAAAGATGAGGCCAGGTTGCCCTAGCCTCATACTTATTCTTAATGTTTGAAATTAAGCTTCTTGCTCTTCACCTTTTTTACGAGATGTAGCTACTAAACCTACTGATGCTAGGATACTTAATGCTGCTGCACTAAATACTCCGTATTCATCGCTTGTACCAGTATTTGGTAATTCTGTTTGAGTTGTTTTTTCAACAGCTGGTGCTACAACCG
>CAURMP010000158.1:0-3362 GCA_963526005.1 uncultured Streptococcus sp.
ATTTTGATTCTTAATAAAATCTCTTGTGGCATTACTGACTAAGAGACTGATCACTGTGATGAGGATAAGAAGTACTAATAAGACTTGAAAGAAAAATTTAAAAGAATGTCTTTTAGATAGAATACTATGTAGTTTCATAACTTTTACCTCGCTTCTCAAGTATAACACTATCATAAAAGTTGTCAAAAAACGATATGAATTAAGAAGATGTCGGAAAAGTGATATAAATTTAGCAATATTGTCTGAATAGTGAATAGTTCTTATCGAAAAAGTGATATAAAGAAAGCGTTTTATTTTATAAAATAATATCAGGAATTTGAAACAGGAGGGAAATTATGAAAGATTTAACCCAATTACAAAAAAGAAAAATAAAAAGCAACATTCCTTTATATGTGCTCCTATTTCCTTCAATTATTTTACTTATAATGTTTGCATATATCCCAATGTTTGGACTTGTGATTGCTTTTAAAGATTACTCACCAGCAAATGGAATCTTAAATAGCCCGTGGGTAGGGTTTAAATATTTCACCCAGTTCTTTAATTCAGTTCAATTCGGAACAACGATGATGAACACATTAAAGATTTCAATCTATAGCATTCTTGTTGGATTTCCATTACCAATCCTACTAGCGCTTTTATGTAACCAATTAAGAGCAGGGAAATTCAAAAAAGTATTCCAAGTAACAACCTATCTACCACACTTTATTTCAACAATGGTTATGTGTGGGATCATCATTTTATTCTTATCACCAAATAGTGGGTTGATTGCCAATATCTTTAAGTCTCTAGGATGGACAATGCCAAACTTATTATCAAAACCAGATAGTTTTGCTGGTGTTTATGTTTGGAGTGATGTTTGGCAACATATCGGTTGGGACAGCATCATTTACTTAGCAGCGTTATCAGCCATCGATCCAACGTATTACGAAGCGGCTACGATGGACGGAGCTTCACGTATGCAAAAGATCCTCAACATCGACTTACCATTACTTTTACCTACAGCAATGATTCTATTGATTTTAAGAGCCGGTAGCTTATTGAGTATCGGTTTTGAAAAAGTATTACTATTACAAAATCCATTGAACCTAGCTGGAAGTGAGGTGATTTCGACTTACGTATATAAAGTTGGGATGCAAAACTTCCAATATAGTTACTCTACAGCAATCGGATTATTCAATACTGTAGTCAACTTAATTATTCTATTATCTGTCAATTGGTTTTCTAAACGTTATACCAAAACAGGACTATTTTAAAAGGAGGGTGGTCATAGCATGAAATGGTTTAAAGCTTCAAGAAAATCAAAATCAGATTTGTTTTTTGACGTAGTGATCTACGGTTTTGCAATCTTGTTAATATTATTAATCGTTTACCCATTGTGGTTTGTTGTGATTGCTTCCTTTAGTAATCCTTCTGATGTAGCCAATGGTAAAGTTTGGTTCATTCCACACGAATGGAAATTAGATGGATATCAACGATTAATTGAACAACCACTGTTCTTAAGAAGTTATCTCAACACGATTTTATATACAGTAGTCGGTACATTAATCGCACTACTCATCAACATCCCTGCTGGATACGCATTATCTAGACGCGACTTACTCGGTAAAAAGTGGCTCAGCGTTCTCTACATTGTTCCGATGTTTGTATCAGGTGGATTGATTCCAATCTACTTAACAGTGAAGAGTGTCGGACTTGTCGATACATTCTGGGTAATGGTCGTACCGTTTGCAGTATCTTCTTACAACATTATTGTTGCAAGAACATTCTTCAACAACAGCATCCCAGAAGGTATGTGGGAAGCGGCTCAAATTGATGGTTGCGGAACAATTCGTTATTTCTTCAAAATCGTTGTTCCTTTATCAAAAGCCATTATCGCTGTAATCGGTTTATGGACAGCGGTTGGTATTTGGAACTCTTGGTTCAACGCTTTAATTTACTTAACAAAAGAAAACTTGCAACCATTGCAATTAATCTTAAGACGGTTATTAATTAGTAACCAAATGATGCAATCTCAGGCAACAGGGGAACTTGCATCAGACCTTCGGACTAAAGCTGATATGATGAAATATGCAGCGATTGTAATTTCAACAGCTCCGATTATGTTGCTTTATCCATTTGTCCAAAAATATTTCAATCAGGGTGTCATGATTGGCGCACTAAAAGAATAGGAGAGATATTATGAAAATCAACAAAATGAAATATTTGTTTTTGGCAGCAGCTACACTTACTGGGCTAGCAGCTTGCTCAAATTCAACAACTAAGTCAACTGACGAAAAGTCAGATCAAACAAATTTCAAAATCACAACGGTTCGATGGTCGGACTGGGGCGAAGAGTACCATAAAGGATTTATCGATGATTCTGCTAAAGAAGCAGGCATTGAAATTAGCTGGGATACTTTAGTAGCTTCAGACTGGACAGACAAAAAATCTGTATTAGTTGCCAGCGGAGACCTACCAGATGCCTTCTTAGGATCAAACGCATTTAATGACGCTGAAATTGCGCAAAACCAATCTTTATTTATTCCTCTAGAAGATTTAATTAAAGAAAACATGCCAAACCTTACAAAGGCAATGGAACAAGAACCAAAATTAAAAGCGATGATTACATCTCCTGACGGACACATTTACAGTCTTCCTAAGAAATTACCAATGCGTCCAACAGTAGGGAACCAATTATTCATCAATAAAAAATGGCTCGATAATCTAGGATTGAAAGTGCCTCAAACTTATGAAGAATTAGTAAAAGTAATACAAGAATTCAAAGATAAAGATGAAAACGTAAACGGGGATCCAACAGACTAAATTCCATTTGGATAAGGTAACTTTGACCCAAAATTCTATTACATCCTTCCATTTAACAACCGTTTAGGTGCAGATAACACTTATGAAATGTCTGTTAAAGATGGTAAACCTGTATATCTTCGTACAGAAGAAAGCTACAAACAAGGGATTGCAGCAATGCATGACGCATACAAGAAAGGCTTAATTGATCCTGAACTTTACACTGAAGATTCATCAATGAGTGCTGCAAAACGTATGGACAAATCAGTATCTAGAGTAGGTGTTTCAAGTGGTTGGACTGCCGATGCTACATTTGGATTACATGCTAGCGAATATGTTGCTTTACCAGCATTAAAAGGTCCTGACGGAAAAGGCTATGTTGCTTCTGACCCAGATCACTATAACTATGGACGTAACGAGTTATTAATCACTACTAAAGCGAAGAACCCCGCTAAATTATTACAATGGTTCGACAAATTCTATACTGATGATGCAAGTATCCAAAACTTCTATGGTTCATTTGGAATTGCTACAGAAAAAGATGGCGACAAATATAAAGTATTACCTCCAAAAGATGGTAA
>CAURMP010000159.1:0-3358 GCA_963526005.1 uncultured Streptococcus sp.
GTGGAGTACCAACTAATGATGCGATTATCGGACAAGTAACTGAAGACTCGGCTGCACAAGTGGCTGGTCTAAAAGAGGGAGTCAAAGTTCTTTCAATCGACGGTGTTGAGATTCATTCATGGGATGAAATGACAAAAATTGTTCGTTCTAGTGCGAATAAAGCTTTAGCAGTTACGATTGACCGCAATGGTAAAACAGAAGAAGTTCAAGTAACACCGAAGGCAGTGGAAGCGTCTGACGGTTCAAAAGTGGGACAATTTGGCGTCACAAGAATTCTTAAAAATGATATTCTTTCCATCCTTGCTTATGGCTTTACTCAAACTGTTTCAGTAGTTGTATTAGTGCTCTCGGCAGTAGGCTCACTCTTTACACGTGGGTTTAATTTAAATCAACTAGGTGGACCGGTTGCTATTTATTCTATGACATCGCAAGTGGCTAAAAATGGGTTCATTGATTTACTTGCTTTCATGGGAATGATTAGTGCCAACCTTGGAGTAATGAACCTTTTACCAATTCCAGCACTTGATGGTGGAAAACTAGTTCTGAATGTTATCGAAGGAATTCGTAAGAAACCACTCGATCCAGAAAAAGAAGGTTATTTAACGATTGCAGGAGCTATTTTCCTTTTTGCGTTAATGCTTCTTGTGACATGGAACGATATTATGAAATTATTTAATTAGACAAGAGAGTGTCTCTACGATGGTGGAGCACTCTTCTTATGTAATAAAAAAGGAGGAAACCATGAGTCAATCACAAAAAGATTTAATGAAAAAAGTGATCGAGCAATTTAATATTGCTGACACTAGTATTTTTTCTCCGGAATTTGATGAAGCAAAATTAGTTCGAATTGATATCTCTAAGTTAGATAAAACATGGACGTTTCATATTCAAAATCCAGTCATTTTTATGTATGAAAAATTCAGACTGTTTACTGATGCTTTAAATGATACTTACCGTCAATTCGGTGGGAAAGCTGTTATTACAACAGATGAAGGTGCAGAAGTAACAGAAGAACTAGTTGAATCCTATTGGGAATATGTATTAGAGACATTGAAGGATGAATCTGCGGTTTCTCATCAAATTTTTGCGGATCAAACTCCAAAGTATGAGAAAAATCAAATTAAACTTCATTGCCCGAACGAATTAACGAAGACGCATTTAATGAATAATTGCGTTCCAAAAATTCAACAAGCTTATATCGAAGCAGGATTTCCTAAACTAGGAGTTCAAATCCATGTGGATGGTGAGTTGCAGGACCGATTGGCAGAAGAGTTTATTCAAAAAGAACAACAGATTGAACAGGCATTTAACGAAGCTCAAAAAGCAGCACAACTAGCAGCTGCTCAAGCTCCTCAAAGAAAATCTGCTTCGCCTGGTTCTTCTAAACCAGAAGGCGTTATTTACGGTAAACCAATTAAGTCCAATAGTGAAGTTCGTGCACTTGCAGATATTTTTGAAGAAGAGCGCAATGTCGTTATCGAAGGTAAAATTTTTGATATCGAACTTCGACGAGGTAAAGCAAAAGGGAAGTTGTTTGGAAATATTAAATTAACGGACTATACCTCTTCTATCAGTGCTACTTTATTCCCATCAACTCCTGAAGATGAACAAGCGCTTGAAGGCTTGAAAAAAGGGACATGGGTTAGAGCGTTCGGTACGATCGAAGTGAATAAATTCTCTCAAGAATTAGGTATGATTATCCGCGATATGAATGCTGTAAATCATGAGGGTAGAAAAGATACAGCAGAAGGCGAAAAACGCGTTGAGTTGCACATGCACACGAATATGTCAGTGATGGATGCGACGAATTCTCCAAGTGATTTGATTAGTCAAGCGGCTAAATGGGGACATAAGGCAATTGCGATTACAGATCACGCCAATTTACAGGCCTACCCAGAAGCACATGGCGCTGGTAAGAAAAACGGCATTAAAATTTTATACGGATTAGAAGGAAATATCGTTGATGACCACGTGAATGTAGCCTATAATCCGCAACATATTTTATTAGAAGACGCGACTTATGTGGTCTTCGACGTGGAAACAACAGGGCTTTCTGCGATTTATGACAGCATCATCGAGTTAGCCGCCGTTAAAATGAAGAATGGTGTTGTGGTTGATAAGTTTGAAGAATTTATCGATCCAGGCCATCCATTATCGGCAACAACCATTCAATTAACAGGGATTACAGATGAGATGGTAAAAGGTTCTAAATCTGTAGAACAAGTTTTAAAAGAGTTCCACGAGTTTTCTAAAGATTGCATCCTTGTTGCGCATAATGCAAGTTTTGATATGGGCTTCTTAAATACAGGATATGAAAATGTGGGAATTCCAAAAACAAATCAACCCGTTATAGATACTTTGGAATTATCTCGTATGCTTCACCCACAACTGAAGTCTCATCGTTTAAATACTTTAGCGAAACGTTATAATGTTGCACTTGAACAACATCACCGTGCTGTGTATGACTCTGAAACGACAGGTTACTTATGTCATATCTTCTTAAAAGAAGCAGCGACAGAACATAATTTGTTGTACCACGATGAATTAAATACCAATATTCATCCAGAGGAAGTCTTTAAAAACGGTCGACCATTCCATGCCACGATTTTTGCAAAAGATCAAGCTGGACTAAAAGAATTGTTCAAGGTCGTATCTCAATCGAATATTGAGTATTATTACCGCGTCCCTCGTATTTTAAGAAGTATGCTTTCAAGCCGTCGTGATTCGTTCCTATTAGGTTCAGGATGTGCTGAAGGGGAAGTTTTTGAAGCGATGATGCAAAAAGGTTATAACGAGGCAAAAGAAAAGGCTAAATTCTATGATTATATTGAAATTATGCCAAAAGCCATCTATCGTCCTTTAATCAAAAAAGAATTAATTCGTAATGAGCATCACTTAGAAGAAATCATTCAAAACTTAGTCCGTCTTGGGGAAGAGTTAGGGAAACCAGTTGTAGCAACAGGGAATGTTCACTACTTAAATCCAGAAGACAAGATTTATCGTGAGATTCTTCTGACATCATTAAACAATGGTGTTCCTCAAGAATATCCAGATGCTCATTTAAGAACAACTGACGAAATGCTGAAAGAATTTGCTTTCCTTGGTGAAGAAAAAGCTTACGAAGTGGTCGTGACAAATTCAAACTGGGTTAGCGAACAATTGGAAGAAATTACTCCAGTTAAAGATGATTTATTTACTCCTAAAATCGAAGGCGCCGCTGACGAAATAACTAAATTAAGCTACGATAAAGCACATGAATGGTATGGAAATCCTCTGCCTAAAATTGTGGATGATCGTATTAAAAAAGAGTTAAAGAGTATTATTGTATATTGTTTTTCGGTAATTTATTTAATTGCTC
>CAURMP010000160.1:0-3349 GCA_963526005.1 uncultured Streptococcus sp.
CCCTAGGATTCCATAGTATGAATAATAGAGAGAAGCAACCGATGTGAATTACTGCCACTAAGAAATTTATTTCTAAGTGGCAGTTTGAAGCTCGGTAGGAGCCAAGACGTAGACTTGGCCCGGTGCCTCTATTATCAATACTATGGAGTTATCCTAGGGGGACGTAGTTCCCACTATTTTCTCATCGCTGAAATCACGCGATAGCCTTTTTGTGCGATAAAGTCCGCCACTTCATCGGGCTCAGTAGAGTCCACATGAAGCACCACTTGCACTTTCCCATCGCGATGGTACACAGAAATCGTCGAAACGTTCACATTGTTTTCGCGCAATACATTTGAAATTTCTTCCAGAGGACCAGGTTTATCCTCATTGATTTCAATGAATAAACGAGAACCCGGAGTGTTGTATCCAGAAATTTCGATAAACGCATCGAAAATATCTTTGTCGGTAATAATTCCTTCCACGTGTCCACGCGCATCTACGACTGGCAGGACGCCGACTTTTTGTTGACGCATGAGAGACGCCGCTTCTTCTAATAATGTATGAGCCTTCACTGTTAAGACTTGCTTTTGCATAATTTCGCTCGCAGCCGTCTTGTTTAATAAGTAGTTCAACTCATGCATCGATAGGCTTGTCGCCATTGAAGGTGAGTGCCCAGCCACTAGTTCCTCTGTAAGTAAGCCGACTAATTTCCCATCTTCCACAACTGGTAAGCGGTGAATGTCGTGCTCCTTCATTAAGTCTAGAGCTTTCATAACCGTTGTTTCAGGCGTTACTGTAATAACGTTGGTTGACATATAATCTTTAACTTCCATGATTACCCTCCTAGATATGCTTTCTGAATTTCATCACTTTCTAACAACTCTTGTCCTGTACCGCTAAGGACCACTGATCCAGTTTCTAGTACATACGCACGATTTGAAATCGACAATGCCATTTTCGCATTTTGCTCGATTAGTAAAACTGTTGTCCCTGTCTTTTGGATTTCTTGAATGATTTTGAAAATCTCGCGGATGAAGATTGGCGCTAACCCCATTGAAGGTTCGTCTAGTAATAATAGTTTTGGACGGCTCATTAACGCACGGCCCATCGCTAACATTTGTTGTTCCCCACCAGAGAGTGTTTGTGCATCTTGGTCTTTACGTTCTTTCAAGATTGGGAAACGCTCGAAGACGGCTTCCATATCTTTTTGAATTTCTTCTTTATCCTTGCGTAGAAATGCCCCTAGTTCAAGGTTTTCTTTTACCGTTAATCCTGAGAATACGTGACGTCCTTCTGGCACTTGCACGAGCCCTTTCTCAACGATTTTCTTCGCAGATGTCGAAGCGATATTCTCACCTAAGTAGACGATTTCGCCTTCTGAAGGATGGATGAGGCCTGATAAAGTCTTCAAGATGGTTGACTTTCCGGCACCGTTTGCCCCGATAAGCGACACGATTTCCCCTTCGTTAACTGTAAAATCCACATTACGCACGGCTTGAATCATTCCGTAATGAACTGATAAATTTTTAACTTCTAACATCTACTCACCTCCTAAGTACGCTTTAATAACTGCAGGATTTTGTTTAATTTGTTCTGGAGTTCCTTCTGCAAGAAGTCTTCCATATTCCAACACGTAAATACGTTGGCAAATTTTCATAACAAGCGACATATCGTGTTCGATTAACACAACCGTCAAATCAAATTCTCTTTGAATTTTGGCAATCAATTCGGTTAATTGCGCTGTTTCTTGAGGGTTCATCCCCGCTGCAGGCTCATCTAAGAATAAGACTTTTGGTTTTGTCGCTAAGGCACGAACGATTTCCAATTCACGTTGTTGCCCGTATGCTAAGTTTTTCGCCTTTTCATCTTTGAGTGTATCTAACTCGAAAATCTTTAGCAATTCAACCGCTTCTTCGCGCATTTTCGCTTCTGTATCATAGTATTTCTTCGTACGGAATAATGTTGAGAACAATGAATCGCTCGAGTGTGCGTGCATGGCAATCATTACATTTTCGAGTACCGTTAAATCTTTAAACAAGCGAATATTTTGGAAGGTACGCGCCATCCCTAGGCTTGTACGTTTGTAAGGCGGTAGTCCGTTTAAGTTTTTCAACTGTCCGTCTACTTCTAAGCTAACCGTTCCTTCTGTTGGCTCATAAACCCCTGTTAACAAGTTGAAGAAAGTCGTTTTCCCAGCCCCGTTTGGCCCGATGAGTCCGATTAACTCACCTTTATTTACTTTCATTGAAACGTTAGAAACAGCAGAAAGTCCGCCAAAGTTTTTTGTTAGTCCATTAACTTCTAATAACATTACTTCCCACTCTCCTTTGTTTCTTTCTTCTTAGAAAACTTGAAGTCTCCTAGTTTGAATTCCCAAGTTCCAAGCAATCCACCTGGACGGAAAATCATGATTAAGATTAACGCTACCGCATAGATAATCATACGTAATTGTCCAAATGGTTGTAGGACAAGGTTGATGATTCCAAGTAATACGGCTGCCACGAATGAACCTGTGAAGCTTCCGATACCACCGAATACAACGATGATTAATACTTCGATGGATTTCATGAACGTGAAGTCACTTGGCGTTACCGCTCCAAGCGTTGTGGCAGAAAGTGTTCCACCGATACTTGCAGTGGCTGCTCCTGATACGAAGGCCAAGATTTTATATTTTGTGACTTGAACCCCCATCGATTCCGCAGCGATTTCGTCTTGTAAGACCGCGTAAGTGGCACGACCTGCACTACTGAATGTGTAGTTCAAGATTAAGATGGTTGTTACTACGAGAGCGATATACGTAATCGTCCATGTGTTTGTTAAAGGCACCCCGCTGATACCAGCAGCACCATTTGTAATTTTCATATTTGTCACGGCTACACGGATGATTTCCGCAACTCCAAGTGTCGCAATCGCAAGGTAGTCCCCTTTTAAACGAAGCGTTGGTAATCCAACAAGGAACGCGACGATAACAGAGATGACAACTCCGACTGCCATCCCAGCAAATAATCCAGGCAGACCGTTCATCATTTTTCCAAGAATCGCACCGCTATAAGAACCAATCGCAATAAACCCGGCATGTCCTAGTGAAAACTGTCCGGCAACCCCAAGAATGAGGTTTAATCCAACGGCGTAGATGATATTGATCATGATATTAATGAAGGTACTTTCGTAGTAGAAGTTAATCACTCCTGTTTGTACAAGTACGAAAAGAAGAGCGTACATTCCTAATGCGAACAGCGTCCAACGAATATTCTTTTTATGAAATCTTTGCATCTTCTTCACCTACACTTTCTCTCTGACATTTTTACCAAACAATCCAGCTGGTAATACGATTAAAATAATGAATAATAGGAAGTAAACGACTCCG
>CAURMP010000161.1:0-3287 GCA_963526005.1 uncultured Streptococcus sp.
TGGGAATGACAGGTCCGTATAACGGAATTCTCGGAATGGAACGCGATATTATTATTACGAAATTCCTCAATCAATTACCGGCACGATTTGAAGTGGCTGAAGACGATGAAGGTCAGCTAAGTGCTTGTTTAATTGATATTGATGATAAAACAGGGAAAGCGAAATCGATTCAACCGATTCGTATTACGCCAGATGCACCATTTTTTGAATAAAAAGATTAGAAAGAGAGTCAGAAATGCCACAAAAAACGAAACACACACCGATGATGCAGCAGTATTTTTCGATTAAAGAAAAATATCCTGATTGCTTATTGTTCTATCGACTAGGTGATTTTTATGAATTGTTTTATGATGATGCGATTGAAGCAGCACGACTTCTCGAAATTACACTTACCAGTCGAAATAAAAATGCAGAGGACCCAATTCCAATGTGTGGGGTTCCGCATCATGCCGCAAAAGAATATATTAAAACACTGATTGAACTTGGAAAGAAAGTAGCCATTTGTGAGCAGTTGGAAGATCCAAAGCTCACAAAGGGGATGGTGAAGCGAGACGTTGTTCAAGTCTTGACGCCAGGAACGTATACAGAATACCAAGCACAAAATCAAAACCATTATTTAGTGTCGATTTTACCTCTTGTTGGAAAACGATTTTCACTGTCATATGTAGATGTGTCTACAGGGGAATTGAAAGTGACACAGCTCGAGAACTTGGAAGAAGTGCGTAGCGAATGCTCAAGCTTGATGTGCCGTGAAGTCGTTCTTCTAGAAAGCGATGTGACAGAAGAACTTCGTCATCTATTTACAAGCATGCAAATCTTAATTTCAACGATTGAAAAAGACCAAATTGACAGTGAAGACTGCACAGACTTAGTTTCAGAACTAGAAGATGAATCTTCTATTCGATGCGTTCAAAATCTATTAAGTTACTTGAAACTCACTCAAAAGAGAAGCTTTTCGCACTTACAAAAGGCCAAAGCGTATCAAAGTGAATTCTATCTAACGATGAATTACGAAACGAAGCGTAACTTAGAGTTAACAACAACCATCCGTGCCAATCAAAAACATGGATCACTGTTCTGGTTCTTAGATGAGACGCAAACAGCCATGGGGGGACGTCTCCTTAAACAATGGCTTGAAAAACCACTTGTATTAGAAGGGGCGATTCAAAAACGCCATGCGTTAGTGGAAACATTGAACCAACATTACTTTGAACGTACAGACTTTATTGAAACATTGAAACGTGTGTATGACTTAGAACGTATTGTTGGGAAAGTGTCATTTGGAACTGCCAATGCGCGTGACCTCTTGCAACTTAAACAAACACTTGGACAAGTGCCAATCTTCAAATCGATTGTAGATAGCTTGGATTCAGGAGAATGGAGTGCTCTTGGAGAAAACTTATTCGATATTCCTGAGTTATATGATTTAATCGACCGTGCCATCGACGAGGATGCGCCACTTACGATTTCAGATGGAAATATTATCCGTTCAGGATATAACGCGACGCTGGATACGTACCGCGATACGATGAAGCATGGAAAAGAATGGATTGCCGCATTGCAACAACAAGAACGTGAGCAAACAGGCATTAGTTCATTGAAGATTAGTTTCAACAAAGTGTTTGGATACTATATCGAAGTGACCAAATCGAATCTATCGAAACTCGATAGCAGTCGTTATGAGCGTAAACAAACGCTGGCGAACGCGGAACGTTTTATTACGCCTGAATTAAAAGAAAAAGAAACGCTGATTTTAGAAGCTGAAGAAAAATCAAGCGCACTCGAATATCAATTATTCGTTGAAGTGCGTGAACAGGTGAAACACTATACCGCCCAGTTACAACAATTGGCGAAAACTGTCGCAACCATTGACGTCTTACAAGCCTTCAGTGTGGTGAGCGAACGTTATCACTTAGTGAAACCTACAATTTCGATGAAGAACCGTAGACTTTGGATTGAAGATGGTCGCCATCCGGTCGTTGAAAAAGTCATGGGACAATCAACATATGTGCCAAATAGCATTTCAATGAGTCCAGAGGAACATATTCTTCTCATTACCGGGCCAAATATGTCTGGTAAATCAACTTACATGAGACAATTAGCACTCTGCGTCATCTTAGCGCAAATCGGATGTTTTGTACCTGCCAAGAGTGCAACGATTCCAGTCTTCACGAAAATCTTTACCCGTATTGGGGCAGCCGATGACTTAATTTCTGGCCAAAGTACGTTTATGGTAGAGATGATGGAGACAAACCACGCACTTAGAAATGCCGATGAAACAAGCTTACTATTGTTTGATGAAATCGGTCGTGGAACAGCTACGTATGACGGAATGGCGCTTGCTGAAGCGATCATCACGTATATTCACGAGCATTTATCAGCAAAAGTATTATTCTCAACGCATTATCACGAGTTAACAAGACTCAGCGAAAAATATGCAGATTTACGCAATGTGCATGTAGGAGCCGTTGAAGAAAATGGCGAAGTGGTCTTCTTGCATAAAGTATTAGAAGGTCCTGCCGATAAGAGTTACGGGATTCATGTGGCGAAGCTGGCTGGACTTCCAAGAGAGCTGCTAGAAAATGCCAGCACGATTTTAAATCATTTAGAGGCTAAAGGGGCCGCAAGTGAAAATAACACCTTTGTGGAACAAGTATCGCTCTTTGAAGAAGAAAGAGAAAGCATGCCTGAATGGGTTCACGAGCTTAAAGGATTAAACTTAATGAGTATGACGCCAATGGATGCCATGAACATCCTGTATAAATGGCAACAAATGGAAAAGGGTGAGTAGTGTATGGGAACAATTAAAGAATTAAGTACATTACTGACAAACCAGATCGCAGCAGGGGAAGTCATCGAACGGCCTTCTTCTGTGGTGAAAGAATTGCTCGAAAATGCGATTGACGCTAAAAGCACTCGTATCGAAATTGAAATCGAAGAGAGTGGCCTTCGCAAAATTCGCATTCAAGATAATGGCATCGGGATGACGAAAGAGGATGCTCGTATGTCGATTAAACGCCATACAACGAGTAAACTCTATTCGCCGGAACAACTCTTTAGAATCCGTACACTCGGGTTCCGTGGGGAAGCCTTAGCGAGTATTACAGCCGTATCGAAAGTGACACTGACTACTTCAACCGGAGAAGACAGCGGCGTGGAGTTGAAGATTGAATCTGGTGAAATTAAAGAAGAGAAGACTGTTCCGCCATTAAAAGGAACGACTTTCCTTGTTGAAGATTTGTTTTATAACACACCAGCCAGATTGAAATTCGTTCGTACATTGCAAA
>CAURMP010000162.1:0-3249 GCA_963526005.1 uncultured Streptococcus sp.
ATGTGATTCTGGTTCCAGCGGTTGGAACGGTGCCAGGGTTTACGGATGAAGAACTGGTGGAAATTGTGAAAGTGGCGCATGCCAATGATGCACTTGTGCTTTCTGCGATTGGAACAAGCCAAGAAGGTTCTTCAAGAGAAGTTATCGAACAAATTGCTATCCGTAATAAAGTGGCTGGTGTGGATATTCAACATATCGGGGACGCAGGATACGGCGGTTTAGCGACAGTGGAAAATATTTACGCATTGTCAGTTGCGATTCGAGGAATTCGTCATACAGTAGCTCGTATGGCACGTTCAGTGGTTCGATAAGGAAGAAAAAAGAACAGCACACTAGCTGAAGGCTGGTGTGCTGGTTTTTTGTGTAGATGTAATTAGTAAAGTTGAGCTCGGGCTCGTATCCTAGTAGTTGAGTTCGCAAAAGCAGAGACTCAAGCCTTTCTTGCTTTGTCCGCACGACTTTACAAGTCGCTTACGGCAAAGCTCGAACCGTCATCGTCTCTGAGCGCTTTTGCTCACATCCTAGTTGTTTTGCAAATCTTCCACTTCCGCAACAGAGTAGTCTTTCTTTTCGAGGTTGTCGATGATTTGTTGTAGGGTGTCTTTTGTTACGCCTGCTGGCAATGTCACCAAGATACGACGTAAGCTTTTATCTTTCTCAGTATCGATAGTCATTACGTTGGCGATAGAAGCGTACTTGTTAATGACTTTAGAGATGTTCGCAAGGGCGCCTTTTTCACCACCAGAGATAATCGTTAATACATAAGAGCCGTTTTTCACGTTCCATGATTCTTGAAGCATGCCCAGTAAGCTGCTGTGAGTCAAGATTCCGTAGAAACGTTGTTGTTTATCTAATACGGCAATGTAAGGTAATTCTTTAATCGTGAAGAACACTTTGAAGAAAGAGCTATCCACGCTGATGAATTTAGTCGAGTTTTTAATTAAATGAGTAACTGGAAGACTCATATCTCCACCGTTTGCTTTGTGGCGATAGATATGCATTTTATAAATGTTTCCTCTAAAGAACGTTTCCGTTTCATCTAATACAGGAACACAGCGGTACCCTGATTCTTCTAAAATCTTAATCGCTTCTTCTAACGTGCATGATTCTTTAACGACCGTTAGACTCTTTTTTGGAACTACAAGAGATTTTAATAACATACTCATTCCTCCTTGAGATTGGTTTCACTACAATAGTACCACTTTTTAGGCAAATTGTAACTAGAAAAGTTAGGAAATGATGAGAAAATGAAAAGAATCTATCTGAAAAATGCATTAGAAAGGGCTTTAAACATTAAAGAACCATTACAAAACAGGGGGAAATCTTGATTTTTCATAAAAAACTGATATGATATCTCTATACCATTCATAGAATAGGTAAAATCTATAGTTAAAAGGGGTTAACAAAATTATGACAGCTGATTCAGATGGGAGTTCGCTGGGAGTCCAGATCTTAATCATTGTATTATTAACTGCACTAAATGCATTTTTTGCCGCAGCGGAGATTGCGTTCGTGTCTATCAACCAAGGGAAAATGGCACAAAGAGCGCAAGAAGGAGATAAAAAAGCAATTAAAGTAATGCGCTTGTTAGAGAATTCAGATGAATTTCTCGCAACAATTCAAGTAGCGATTACGTTTGCAGGATTCTTCTCGAGTGCGTCTGCCGCAACAAGTTTCTCTTCACGAATCCAACCGTTATTAGGAAACATTCCTGGAGCCGAAACATTTGCATTAATTATTGTGACGGTCGTTCTATCATACCTCACTTTAGTTTTCGGGGAATTATATCCAAAACAAGTGGCGTTGCAAGTGGCAGAACCGATTGCATTAAATACTGCAGGAATTATTTTGTTTGTCAAAAAGATCTCAAAACCATTCGTTTGGATTTTGACGTTCTCAACAGGATTATTAAAACGAATGACACCAATTGAATTTACTAAGGTGGAAGAAAAATTAACACGAAGCGAGATGAAGTCTCTACTTGCCAATAGCCGTAACGACGGAGCGATTGATATTTCCGAGTTTGCGATGATGCAAGGGGTACTTTCTCTAGATACGAAGCTTGCTCGTGAAGTGATGGTTCCTCGTACGGATACGTTGATGCTTGATGTCGACGATGAGTTAGCGGAGAACTTAGAGATTATCTTGAATTGCTCCTATTCACGTCTTCCTCTTTATGAAGAAGATAAAGATACGGTTATCGGGGTCGTTCACGTGAAAGATGTCTTCCGTGCTGCCAGAGAGCAAGGATTTGACAATATTGATTTACGAGCCCTAGCGCATGAACCAGTATTTGTACCATCGACGATTTTCGTAGATGATTTATTAGTAGAATTTAGAAAAACTCGTCAACACTTAGCGGTATTAAAAGATGAATACGGCGGGGTTGAAGGGATTGTTACATTAGAAGACTTGATTGAAGAAATCGTCGGAGATATCGAAGACGAGTACGACGAAGAAGAAAAAGAAGTCGTAGAAATCGACGAAAACAATTCGGTGATTGATGCCGGAATGTCGCTCGATCGATTCAATCAAATTTATCAAACGTCATTAGAGTCTGATGAAGTGGACACAATGGCGGGTGCGATTATTGAGAAGCTTGGCTACTTCCCAGATGATGATGAGGTAGTGAAGGTGAGATTCGAAGGGTATCTGTTACAACCAACGGAAATCGAGAATGATCGTATTCGTAAGATTCATGTCACAAAACTTTCTGAGGAAGAACTCGAGCAGATTCGTGCGGAAGAAAGTGAAACAGACGAAATCATTGAAGATGAGGACTAGTCCAAAAGGAGGGGGCAACCCCTCCTTTTTTGGTGCTGTAAGTGATAAAACTAGACTTACGTCTATCTTACAGATTCCTCGGATATCTTCATAATAGTCATAATAGGGCACCGGATTGAGCCTACGTCTCAATTCCTACCAAGCTTCAAACTGACTCTACGGGTCTTACCCTAGAGTCAGTAATTCACATTGGCTGCGATTCCCCAATATGACTATTATAGAATCCGGGAATCTTCCAGATAGACCATTTTTATGAGCATACAAAAAAGAGGGGTGCCGCCTTTATGGTTCTTCATGGTTTGCTCTGTAAGTGCTAAAAACAATAAAACTAGACTTGCGTCTATCTTTCAGATTCCTCGGATATCTTCATAATAGTCATAATGGGGCACCGGATTGAGCCGGGGTCTCAATCCTACCAAGCTTCAAACTGACTCTACGGGTTTCACCCTAGAGTCAGTAATTCAC
>CAURMP010000163.1:0-3201 GCA_963526005.1 uncultured Streptococcus sp.
AGCTGCTATAGCTACGGTTGTCTTCCAAAAGCCAATCTACCATACCACATGCCATAAAAATCGATAGCTCATCCTTACGCTCCATTGTTTGGACGGCATGATACAACTGATTTCCTTCCGCCACAAAGGTCTCCTCATCTTTGAAGACCGCCTCCAAAAAGCTTTTTCTTAAAAAGAACGGTGCTTCTGAAATCTCCTCTGGTGGAAGTGCCTGTTTCTTAATCGCGCTAGAGAACGCCCCAATCACGCTAAAGGTATCGGGATATTTGATGCCGTTTCGAAGCGCCCCGTATCCGCCCATCGAAAGCCCGGCAATGCCTAAGTCTTCCCGTTTTCGAGAAATAGGAAACATTCGGCGTGAGATTTCTGGAAGCTCCACCCCGATGAATTCTCCATAGTTTGTATAGTTCCACGGTTGGTCTACGTAAAAATGATTTTCCCCAGAAGGCATGATGAGGGCAAGGTTCTTCTCTTTAGCGTATCGAAGAATGCGCGTCTGATTGACCCAATCCTGATCACTGCCCAATACTCCGTGCAGTAGCACCAACGCTTTGTATGGACCTTCCGAGAGATACTGATTATTGAAGTCCACCGCATCACTAGGCAAGTAGAATGACAGCGGGATGGTTCTCATTAATGTTTTTGAAAAGAATGAAACGTGTAAAAGTGCCATATAATGCCTCCATTAAGTTATTATTTTTTCATATATCGATTCACTACCGTCACTAAGCCAAAGATAAACGTGAATCTAACCACGTATTTTTGCCACGACTCCCATTGCTCAAACCCAAAATGATTCATAATAACCCCAAAAGCGATGAAAGCGACTATCCAAATCAAAATGACAGCTCCTCCGCGATTCATCTTCTTGAGCTGTTCTGGATTATCCCGATTCACCCAAGTATAAAAGGCAATACCAGCAACTATTGCATTCACAATAAACAGCGCGATATCTTGACGAAATAGTAGTTGATAGATGGCATTCACGCCACTGATGAACCCAAATACTATAATACCAATTTCTCTAACTTTATGACTCATTTCCAACAACCCCTCTCCCTAAAAACGGATTCCTGAACTTATCTATATTATACTGCTCCCCCAGCGTTTTTACTATACGCGCAAGCAAAAAAAGAACCTAGCATTACTGCTAGGTTCGGTTGCACCATCGACCTCTATAGCCGAATTTTATATTTTATTCTTCTACCCCTAGTAATAGGTTCACTAGGATGTCCACTGTCACATTACCGAAGTAACGGCGGATATCGATGGCTTCGAAGACTTTGGTTAAGTCTTCGCGGTTGTATCCAACTCCCACTAGCGCTTTTTCAACATCGCTGATTTCTCCAAGACCGAAGAAGTCTCCGTTAATCTTAATGTCTTTGATAACATTCTTTTCAACATTCAAGCTGAACTCGATTTGTCCGGCTGGTGTACGTTTGGATTGTTTGAATTCGAATTTCGGATTCTTTCCGTAGTTCCAATCTGGGTTGTTGAAGTACTTGCTGCGTAATTCTTCTACACGCACCCAGTCCTCGTCCGTTAGAACATACTCTTTAATCGTTGATGTATCTTCCACATTGAAGATGTTTTTTAATAGCACTTCGCGGAATTGTAAGATGTCTAAGTCTTGATATTCAGGCGCTAAGTAAGGCTTGATATTGGTTACGCGTGAACGAACCGACTTGATTCCTTTTGACGCGATTTTCTCTTGTTTTGGACGTAAAATTTGTGGCAAAATGCTCACATCTAGATCCAGCATTAATGTTCCGTGCGCTGTTAAACGGCCATTGTTTGAGTACATCGCATTTCCAGAGAATTTCTTACCGTCGATGAGAAGGTCGTTACGGCCTTGTAACTCTGCCCCTGTTGCTCCCATTTTATGAAGAGCTTCAATCACGGGTTCTGTGAATTTTCCGAAATCACGGAAGCTATCGCCGTCATCTTCTGTAATGAAGCAGAAACAGATATTTCCCATATCGTGATACACGGCCCCACCACCTGAGAAACGACGAACCACTTGTACGCCAAGCTTGTCTACACCATCTTGATTGATTTCTTCGATGGTATTTTGGTTTTTCCCGATGATAATCGCATTTTCGTTAACATAAAATAACAAAATTGGTTCATCGAGTTTCTTTTCGTTTAATAAGAAATATTCGATGGCTAAGTTTGTCGTTGCATCGTAGATTTCTTGTCCATTACGTTGATTTTTTACATAATACATCTGAAAGTCTCCTCGCTTTTACTGATATCACTAGCGCTATCATACCATAACCCTCCCCCTCACACATAAGAAAGAAGCTTGATTTTACACTGTTTTTACTCCACTCCAATACGCAATTACCATATATGGTAATTGCAGCCTTTCAATAAGAAAAACGCACCCTGTCCAGGATGCGCTTTGCTACATATTAGTATGCCCATGCGATTAATAAGTAGATGAAGGTTGACCCAAACATCTCTGCCAATGCGTGCATGAGGAAGAATGGTAATAAGTTTTTGACCACTTTCTTGTACATGAAGTAGTAGAACAGTCCGTACACGACTCCGATAATGAGTGCCCAAAGCATGCCTTGGTACGTATGGAATGAGAAACGAACCAGTGTTGAGAATGCCAAAGCCTTCCACTGATGTTCTTCCTTCACGGATGTCATTAATCCAAGGAAGAAGAACTCTTCATAGAATCCATTTAACAGACCATAAGCGATGGCCATTGGAGATAACGCTAAAAACTTATTGATGATTTCCTGTGGGTTCATGAACGGAACAAGCGCTGGGTCGAAGTAATTGTATTCGCCGCTCACCGTTGTTACAACGTCGCCGAACAATCCGACAATCGTGAATAATAACGGTACCCAGATGAGTACGGACCAGTGAAAACGAACCTTCAACTGCTTGAAGTCGTAATGACGGATAACTAAGTACAAGAGTGCAATCACTAGTAAAATCACCTGTAAGGTAAAGTTACTTGAATACGCTGCCCCGTCGCTATAGGACGTTGTCGTTTCCGTATACTGTTGGACCACTTCCGTCACTGGTTGTAAACTCTGTAGAAATTGTTGTGTGGATCGGATGATAAATTCACCGAACATGATAATCGTCACGATGAGGATGTCAACCCACTTTAAAGTTTTTAATGGTTCTTTTGGTCTGATTTTTGTTAAAACAGTCATGATTGTATCCCTCTTTCCCTTATTG
>CAURMP010000164.1:0-3187 GCA_963526005.1 uncultured Streptococcus sp.
AACTAAATCTCAGCACATAATATTTCACCCAAGTCGCACCCTCCACCCTGTTTTTAGTTGGTTTTCACTTCTCGTATTTTTCGCGTAGGTATGGTATACTATGCCTATCTTTAAACAATTTCAAGGAGGCTTAGCCCAACATGGCTGAAGACAAGAAAACATTTTACTTAACCACACCGATTTACTATCCAAGTGGCAACTTACACATTGGTCATGCCTATACAACTGTAGCCAGCGATGCTATGATTCGCTATAAAAAACTACAAGGGTTTGACACTTACTTCTTAACAGGAACAGATGAACACGGACAAAAAATCCAAGAAAAAGCGAAAGAAGCAGGCGTTTCTGAAATTGAATTCGTCGATAAAATCATTTTCGGCATTCAAGACCTTTGGAAAAAGCTAGACATCTCTTACGATGACTTCATTCGTACAACACAACCACGCCATACAAAAGCCGTTCAAAAGATTTTCCAAAAATTAGTGGACAATGGCGATATTTACCTTGGTGAATATGAAGGTTGGTATTCAGTATCAGACGAAGAGTACTTCACTGAGTCTCAATTAGTCGAAGTATACCGCGATGCTGAAGGAAAAATGATTGGTGGGGTTGCGCCAAGTGGACACGAAGTAGAACTCGTTAAAGAAGAATCTTACTTCTTCAGAATGAGTAAATACGCAGACCGCTTATTGCAATACTATGAAGAACACCCAGATTTCATTCAACCAGAATCACGTAAAAATGAGATGATTAATAACTTCATCAAACCAGGTTTAGAAGACTTAGCTGTATCACGTACATCATTTGACTGGGGAATTCCAGTGCCAAACGATCCTAAACACGTGGTTTACGTATGGATTGATGCGTTATCGAACTATATTACAGCACTAGGATATGGTAGCGACGACGAAACATTATTCAACCGCTACTGGCCTGCAGATGTGCATTTCATCGGAAAAGAAATCGTTCGTTTCCACACGATTTACTGGCCAATCATGTTAATGGCATTAGACTTACCATTACCGAAGAAAATCTTCGCACACGGCTGGTTATTGATGAAAGACGGTAAAATGTCTAAATCTAAAGGGAACGTCGTAGACCCTAACACATTGATTGAACGTTACGGCTTAGATGCACTTCGTTACTACTTATTACGTGAAGTGCCATTCGGTTCTGACGGAATCTTCACTCCAGAATCATTCGTAGAACGTATTAACTATGACTTAGCCAATGACTTAGGAAACTTATTAAACCGTACTGTTGCGATGATTAATAAGTATTTCGATGGAACAATTCCTGCATACACTGCACCGGTTTCCACATTTGACCAAGGATTAGTCGATGCTTCTAAAGCGATGATCGTGGAAGTGGAAGAAGCGATGGAAAACATGCAATTCTCAGTGGCTCTTGCAGCAATCTGGAAATTCGTTTCTCGTACAAATAAATATATCGACGAAACAACACCATGGGCAGCTGTGAAAGACGAAGCGCGCCAAGAAGAATTAGCACGTACAATGAACTACTTAGCAGAAAGCTTACGTATCATTGCCGTTGCTTTACAACCATTCTTAACGCAAACTCCAGGAGAAATCTTGGCACAGTTAGGAATTACAGATAGTGAGTTAATGGATTACCCTTCATTACACACATTCGGCGTGATTCCTGAAGGGACTAAAGTGGTCGAAAAAGGACAACCAATCTTCCCACGTTTAGACGTTGAAGAAGAAGTGGCTTACATTCAAGCAAAAATGGGTGGAACACCAGCTGAAGAAGAAAACACAGACTGGAACCCAGAAGAAGTGGAACTTTCAAGCGAAAAAGAAAGCATCAAATATGACGACTTCGATAAGATTGAATTGAAAGTCGCAGAAGTCATCGAATGCGGACCAGTGGAAGGGGCAGACAAATTGCTTCAATTCCGCTTAGACGCTGGAGATGCGGGCGGTCACCGTCAAATCCTTTCTGGTATCGCAGAATGGTATCCAGATCCAAGTATTTTCGTTGGAAAGAAAGTCGTCATCGTTGCGAACTTGAAACCACGTAAAATGCGCGGACAAATCAGCCAAGGAATGATTCTTTCGGCTGAAAAAGATGGCGTCCTACAAGTGGTGTTTGCACCAGACGGAATGCCAAACGGATCAACAGTAGCTTAATTGAATAGTAATTGAATAACAGTGAAGAGTGACCCTTCGAATGCGAAGAACGGCATTTGAAGGGCCATCTTTTTTAAAGGAGTTAACTATATGAAAAAAGGTTTATTAACAGGGTTACTACTCTTTGGATTTTTCTTTGGAGCAGGGAACCTCATTTTCCCACCAACTTTAGGATATCAATCAGCTGATCAACTTTGGCCAGCAGTTATCGGATTTATCGTTTCTGGGGTCGGTCTTGCGATTGGAACCCTTTTAATCGGAACGGTCATTAATGGTGGGTTTAAGAAAGAGTTGGACGAAAAGATACATCCGATTTTCTCATTGGCATATTTAATTGCATTATATTTGGCAATTGGACCATTCTTTGCAATTCCACGTACAGCAACGGTATCGTATAACATCGGGGTGGCGCCGTTCTTATCGGATTCAAAATCAGGACTTATTATTTACGCGGCGATTTACTTTGCGGTAGCCTTTTACTTGGCGTATAACCGTTCATCACTATTATCAAGCATCGGTAAAATCTTAACGCCAATCTTTGCAGGGTTAATTTTAATCTTAGTGGTTGTTGGAGCGTTTAAGTATGGACAAACGACTCCTGAATTAGCGGGACAAGCAAACCTTACAGCTCAAACAGCCTTCGGGAATGGATTTATCGAAGGGTATAACACGCTCGATGCCTTAGCAGCGGTAGCCTTCTCAGTAGTTGCCGTAAACACGCTAAAAGACTTCCGTTTCAACTCTAAGAAAGAGTACAAGAAAACAATCATGAGTGTTGGCATTGTAACAGCGATTGGATTCAGCGTATTGTATATCGGACTTGCATTCCTTGGAAATCATTTCAACGTGGCAAGTGCATTAGCAAAAGATGCAGATTTAAACGTAGGGTCATACGTGTTAACAATGGCTTCACGCGAGTTATTTGGTACATTCGGGCAAGCCTTTTTGGCAGTGATGGTAATCATTACCTGCTTAACAACAACGGTAGGGTTAATCGTATCTGTAGGAGAGTTCTTCGAAGAAACATTCCCTCG
>CAURMP010000165.1:0-3171 GCA_963526005.1 uncultured Streptococcus sp.
CTCTTAGCCGTTGTCATTTCTGGTTTTCTACAGGCGTTTACACTGAAAGTTTTTTTTCAACCATCGAATCTATTGTCTAGTGGGTTCCTTGGAGTATCGATTTTAATGAATCAAATCGCAGAACTCTTTGGGGTAGAATTATCAATCTCAATGTTACTGATTATGCTTAATATTCCAGTTGCAATTTTATGTTACCGCGGAATCAGTCCACGATTCACGTTTTATTCGATTCTACAAGTATTTGTGGGAAGTTTCTTTATTCGAGTATTGAATTTTGAGCCGTTATTTGTGGATGATACAATGCTGAACGTGATTTTCGGTGGGGTATTAAATGGTTTATATGTTTCACTGGCCTTGAAGGGAAATGCTTCTACCGGTGGGATGGACTTTGTGGCTTTATACGTTTCGAACCGTAATGGGAAAACGATTTGGCAAGAAGTCTTCTTATTTAATACAGCATTACTATTAATATTCGGTGCGTTATTTGGCTGGAAACATGCGGGATATTCGATTATCTTCCAATATATTTCAACAAAAGTGATTAGTACCTTCCACCAACGTTATCATAAAGTTACGTTGCAAATTACAACGCGTTATGGTGAAGACGTCATGGATGCTTATTTAAAGACAGTCCGTCATGGGATTTCGTGTGTGGAAGCCATTGGTGGATTTAGTCGAGAAAGAATGTATTTATTACATACGGTACTGTCTTCGTATGAGGTGATTGATGCAGTTGCTGTGATTAAAGAAGCGGATCCGCGTGCAATTATTAATCAAATTAGTACTGAAAACTTCTATGGACGATTCCATAGGGATCCAGAATAAGGAGGAATTTAATTGGAGAAATATTTAAACAAAGATACATTAAAGTCCTTCATCCTGGTTACATTAGGCTGTTTTTTATTTTCGTATACTATTAATGCATTTGTGATTGCCAACCACTTTGGTGAAGGTGGGATTACAGGGGTTACCTTGTTAGGGTATTATACATTACAAATTGACCCGGCCTTATCCAACTTAATTTTGAATGGATTTTTATTAATTATTGGTTATCGTTATCTTGAAAGAAAAACGATGATTTATACTGTGTTGGCAGTTTTTGAGTTACCAACTTTCATAAAAGTGACACAGGACTGGCCTGTATTCGTTCCAGAAAACCTAGTTGTTGCTGGTGTAGCAGCTGGAGTATTGGTTGGAATAGCATTAGGTCTTGTTATCCTTGGGAAAGGAACGACAGCAGGTACGGATATTATTGCGATGATGATGCATAAATATTTAGGGTGGAGCGTTTCTTCTTCATTACTAATGATTGACTTCATTATCGTGACACCACTTGCGTTTGTGATTGGTTTTGAAAAAGCAGTTCTAACGTTAATTATGTTATTTATCGCAAGCAAAGTGATTAACTTTATTTTAGAAGGGTTTAATCCACGAAAAGCGATTATGATTATTTCGGATAAATATGATGAAATTGGACAGCGAATCCAAACGGATTTAGATCGTGGAATTACGGTGTTGGATGGACACGGCTTTTACTCAAAAGAGAAGAGACAAGTGTTATACGTTGTTGTCAGTCGTCAACAATTGATGCCAGTTCAACGAATTATTCACGAGTATGATCCAGAAGCATTTGTAATTATTACAGACGTGAACCAAGTTATCGGAGAAGGATTTACATTCTATCTCGATGATAACGGAAATAAACTACATCATTAAAAAGGAGAGAAAAAATGAAATTTAGAAGTTCTTTGGGATTATTAACAGGGATTTTATTGTTAAATGGGAATGCAGTGTTAGCGCAGGAAGTGGAGCCAACTACTGAAGTAGCTTCGACTACTACGCAAGAGCAGACTGCACAGACTACTGAAAAAGTAGAAAGTACAACGGAAGCATCAACTACACAAACGCAGGAAGTAACAACGGAAACTTCTACAACAGAAGCTCCAAAGTATACTGGTTGGGTAAAGACTTCAGATGGAACATGGTATTTTTATAATGCGGACCACACGATGCTTACTTCAAACTGGAAAGGTGACTATTACTTAGAAGCTGATGGTAAAATGGCTACAAGTAAATGGGTAGACAACTATAAGTATTACGTCGATGGTTCTGGTAAATGGGTCCCAGGAAAGGTTAAGAAATCTGGATGGGTCAAAGAAGGCGGTTATTGGTATTTTTACCTAGAAGGTGAAGAGTTACTTCGTAATAACTGGAAAGGTAATTATTATCTTGGTGCCGATGGTAAAATGGCAACTGAAAACTGGGTAGATAACCATAAGTACTATGTGGATAAAAACGGTGCTTGGGTTCCAAATCGTGTGAAATCTGCTTGGGAAAAGATTGATGGGATTTGGTATTACTACGAAAACGGACAACCCGTTAAAAATGTCTGGAAAGGGAACTATTACCTTCAAGAAGACGGTACGATGGCTACCAATAAATGGGTTGAAGATTACCGTTATTATGTTGGTGCCGATGGTTACTGGGTAAAAGATAAAAAACTCAAGAACGGTTGGGTTAAAGAAAATGGTACTTGGTACTACTATGAAGGTAAAGAAGAGCGTGTGAAAAATGAATGGCGTGGAAACTATTATTTAGGTTCTACTGGTGCCATGGTTACAAATCAATGGGTTGATAACGACAAGCATTATGTAGGTGAAGATGGCGCTATCGTTCCAGCTGCGATTAAAGGGAAAGATGGCTGGATTCAAGAAGCTGATGGTACATGGTATCATTTTAAAAACGGCATTCCAACACGTAATAAATGGGTAGGAGACTACTATTTATTGGCAGATGGTAAAATGGCGACAAATCAATGGGTTGACAACTATCGCTATTACGTAGGGGCTGACGGAGCTTGGCTACCAAATCCATCTTCTAAAGGAAACCAAAAAGAAATTCTTTTAAATTTAGCGCGTGGATATATCGGTGTTGAACAATTTGATAGCCGCCACAATACGATGGTAAGTATTTATAATTCTGGAAAGAGTAGTTATAGTGGTTACCGTGTAAGTACCTATGATGACTGGTGTGATATCTTTGTTTCATCAATGTATCAACATAGCGGACTAATTGACTTAATTGATAAAGAAGCTTATGTTCCTTACCATATTAGTTTAATGAAAAATAAAGGAATTTGGATTGGAAAATCAACACCACAACCAGGAGATG
>CAURMP010000166.1:0-3165 GCA_963526005.1 uncultured Streptococcus sp.
ATATATACGAGAAAATCACTGCTGTAAAGATCGAAATGGCGAGCGATAATGGTAAATAACGGAAGGTGACCTTGGTTGCCTGTTTCACTGATTCGGTTGTCGTAACAACCTGCAGTTGCATTTGTTTGCCATCTTTTGTAGTGACTTGTCTATCCTCGATAATCACTGAGTTCTGGTCACTATTCTCATCAATGGCTAACTCACTTCCTAGCTGTAAGTTTTCCCCATTCGATTCTTTTCTTAAGTAAGCTGTAATCCCTTCGTTTTTAGCATACAGTTGCAAGGCAGACGCTGCTTCTTGTTCATCGACTTTGGATAAACTTTCCACTAACACATCCGCTTTTTGACTCAATTCTTGCTGACGTTCCTGCAAATAAAAGTGCGGAAAAGCAAAATATAAAAACAGATGCGCAATCGCCACTAGCGTACCTAGAATGCTTAATGTATAAATAAAAATCTTAGGAAACAGTTTTAATTTTCTCATCTTAACTCCAACTTGTATCCGACATTTTTAACGGTCACGATACAATCCAACAATAGTTTTTTTCGCAATTGCTTGATATACACATCCACAACACGGTCAAATGGTGGATCTTCATGAGCTGCCCACACGTGATCTAAAATTTGAGCACGACTCAACACTTGTCCTTGATGTTCCACGAGCAGTTTTAAAATCGCCAATTCCTTTGCGGTAACTTCCACGATTTGCCCATTTACTCTGGCTTCAAAACTGGTAAAATTCACACTCGTGGACTCATAGTTCCACACATCCATTTCTCCGTAGTGACGCTTCAATACGGCTTCAATCTGCTTATGCAAGACGACGAGGGAAAACGGTTTTTGAATAAATCCATCGACAAGCAGCTCGAACGTTCTGACCTGTGTCTCTTCGTCATGAAGGGCCGTTAGCATTAGAATAGGAACTTTACTTGTTTTTCGTACCTCTTCTAACACTTCAAAGCCATTTTTTCGAGGCATCATAATATCCAGTAAGATTAAATCAATCGACTCTTTTTCAAATACTTCAAGGGCCTCTACTCCATCTTCTGCTTCAAACACATGGAATCCTTGCTCTGTTAAATATTCACGAACACCTTCGCGAATCGCTCCTTCGTCTTCAACGACTAATAAATTCAAAACCATCACCTCTTTTTCGCTATTATATCAATCAATTGGTCTTGCGACTAGACCCTTGCATTTTTATTCCGTATCTTGCAATAAACTCTTCGGAGATTTTTGTAAAATAAACGCACTTCCTAAGAGAACTGCAATGACAATGACTACAAGCCCAAGACCAACAACCGTTGCTTTATCCATATTAGATACTGTCACCGATAATTCTGTCAATGTCTTATTGAAGCCATCCACTGCTGCTCCACCACCAAGGTTTGCTGATTTCGCTTCATTCGCCAGTTGCGTGCCCAGGCTACTATTGACTTGCCCTAAGATGAGTTTTCCAACCCATTCACTGACAGGTCCACCTGCAAGAATTGCAGCAATAAAGCTGGCAACGCTGACCATTCCTACTTCGCACAGCATTTGCGCGATAATCGTTTTGTTCGTCATTCCAAGCGCAAGACGAACACCGATTTCTCTTCTGCGGCTGTTTGTCCATAAGAAGAGAACGAGCACTAAAATAATCGCAGAGAAAATCAGACTTCCAAGGAATAGTTTATCCGTTAAGCCGTATACTAAGTTAATCGATTTTTGAAGTGTTGGGTAGTTTTGGCTACTCTTAAT
This sequence comes from uncultured Streptococcus sp., assembly GCA_963526005.1. Classification (GTDB taxonomy): domain Bacteria; phylum Bacillota; class Bacilli; order Lactobacillales; family Aerococcaceae; genus Granulicatella. The sequence continues at coordinate 1,741 of CAURMP010000166.1, forward strand.
GAGCGTATATGCCTTCCAGTTAATTCCTAATTTCTTCGCTTGTTCCATCACCTTATCGATGTCGTATTGACCTCCAACAAGGAAAGTAGCATCTAAATAAATCGCATCCGCATCTGTATAGCCATACATTAGAGCACTTGTCTTCAAGTCCGTTAAAATGGTGTTTTCATATAATTCTTGAGGAGCTGTGACTCCACCTTTATTTTTACCTCCGAATAAACCAACAATCGTCACTTCGGTTTGGTTATTGGCTTGCTTTTCATTATCTGCATCATAGATATTTGATTTCAACTTGAACTTGTCGCCGACTTTTAAATTATTTTTCTTAGCAAAGTCTTCGTGTACTAATGCCACATTTGTATCATCATCCTTAATATGGCGCCCTTGGGTTAGCGTGAAAGTCTGCGCTGCGAATCGTTCGTCCATGCTGGAATCATTAATTCCTGTTACCTGAGCAGCTTTCCCGAAACGTTGTTGGCGAGTTGCGTCGAGTCTAACTCCTTTTGCTGGAATCAATTCTTGATCCACGAGGTCAGCTACGACTTCCATTCGCTTCACTGCCTTTTGAACACCTTCGATTCCTTCAATTGCTTGAATATCTTTCCCCTTTAAGTTCCCGCCCCCACGAGCAGTTCCTTGATTATGTCTGCGGTCGATTTGCATAGAGAACGAAGAATTAATCGACTTAAACGTTTCTTTTGCAGCGGTATCCGTTGCGTGTTTTACGGCTAAACTACTAAGAGCCACCGTTGCCATACTAAATAAAATAAAGAAAATAATGAAGGTTTTAAACTTTTTTCTTGAGACATATGCCCAAGCATTTTGTAGGATATTCATCTATTTTCCCCCTCTTGCTTTCTTTAGTTTTCCATCTTCTAATTCCAATACTTCATCACTCGCAGCCGCTACTTGCGGGCTGTGAGTCACTACAATGACGCATTTTCCACTTTCATGTGCTGCCATTTTTAAGATATCGATAATTTCTGCGGCTGTTCCTTCATCAAGGTTTCCGGTTGGTTCATCCGCTAAAATAATTGGTGCCTTTGAAACGAGCGCTCTCGCAATCGCAACCCGTTGTTGTTGCCCGCCTGATAACTTCAATACATTACGATGAATTAATTCTTCATCTAATCCTAATTTCAATAGGATATCTTTGCTTGCTTTTCCATTCACGAGTCTTACATTTTCAAGTGGTGTTAAATAATCGATTAAATTATAGTTTTGGAACACTAAGCAAATATGGTCACGACGATGTTCACTGTATGACCCTTGCGCAATATCTTGCCCATTAAAACAAACTTTTCCTTTTGTTGGGCTATCTAATCCTGCTAATAGCGATAAGAAAGTTGATTTCCCTGCTCCGGATTTCCCAACGACCGCATAGAATTTTCCTTCTTCAAAAGTGGCATTCAGATCATTCAATAC
>CAURMP010000167.1:0-3149 GCA_963526005.1 uncultured Streptococcus sp.
ATCAAAAAGTATTAACAGCTCGTCTAGAAGATGCTTTATTCTTCTATGAAGAAGACTTAAAGATTCCGATGACAACTTTCTTGAAGAAATTAGAAACATTAAACTTCCATGCAAAAATTGGTTCTATGACAGAGAAGATGGACCGTGTGCAATTACTTGTGGGACGTCTTGCAAAAGAATTGAACTTACCAAGTGATGTCGTTGTTACAGCGCAACGTGCCGCTTCTATTTACAAATTCGACTTAGTGACAAACATGGTTGGTGAATTCCCTGAATTACAAGGAATCATGGGTGAAATCTATGCCTTGAAACAAGGAGAAACGCCAGAAGTTGCCAAAGCAATTCGTGAACACTATATGCCAACAAGTGCAGATGGTGAATTACCTTCTTCTGTACCAGGTGCTTTACTTGCGGTTGCTGATAAATTAGATACTTTCTTAAGCTTTACAGCTGCTGGAATGCTTCCAACAGGTTCAAATGACCCTTATGCACTTCGTCGTCAAGTTATGGGACTTGTACAAATTCTTGCGGCCTTTGATTGGAACATTGAAATTGAAGACTTTACAAAACTATTGTTAGGTCTTGATTACGCTGAGTTCCTAACAGATAAAGAAGATGAAATTGAAGAGTTTATTTTAAGCTTCATTCGTGAACGTGTAGCACAACGTATTGCAACAATTACGAAACGTCATGATATTATAGACGCGGTTGTGAACAGCAATACTTCATCAGTTCCTGAACAATTAAAAGCAGCGAAAGTTCTTTCAGCTGTTTCTGAATCTGAAGAATTTAAAGGAATTACAGAGGCCTTAAACCGTGTTATCAATATTAGTGCAAAAGCTAAAGATGATGCGAGTGGTGAAATCTTAGAAGATCGTCTTGAAACAGAAAGTGAACGTAACTTAGTGAAAGCTATTCAAGAGTTGAATGCAAAAGTTGGTTCATTAACTCCTGAAGAATTGTACAGTCATTTAGAAGCAATGGCACCAAAAATTAATGATTTCTTCAATGAAAACATGGTAATGGTGGATGATGAAGCGACTCGTCGTAACCGTCTAAGATTCTTAGGATTACTATCTGAAATCATTTTAGATTTAGCAGATTTCACATCATTAATCGTTAAATAAGACCCCTCACACAGAAAGGAGAGTGAATGAAATGGCAGTATTTTATGATCGTGCCACGATTCAAGTCAAAGCCGGAAAAGGTGGAGACGGAATGGTTGCGTTTCGTCGTGAAAAATACGTACCAGACGGAGGCCCGGCTGGTGGAGACGGCGGTAAAGGCGGAAGTGTCATTTTTAAAGTCGATTCAGGACTTAGAACTTTATTAGATTTCCGTCATAAACGTCATTTCAAAGCAAAACCTGGTGAAAACGGCATGAGTAAGAGTATGTATGGCCGTGGAGCAGAAGACTTAATCGTTAAAGTTCCACCAGGAACAATCGTTAGAAATGCTGAGACGAAAGCACTGATTGCTGACTTAGTAGAAGATGGGCAAGAAGTAGTAGTTGCTAAAGGTGGCCGTGGTGGTCGAGGAAATATCCGTTTTGCAACGCATAAAAACCCTGCACCAGACATTGCTGAGAACGGTGAACCAGGGGAAGAGTTTGAACTCGATTTAGAATTAAAAGTTTTAGCGGATGTTGGGTTAGTTGGATTCCCATCAGTAGGGAAATCGACTTTACTATCTGTGATTTCAAGTGCAAAACCAAAAATTGCGGACTATCACTTTACAACATTAAACCCTCAATTAGGAATGGCGCAGTCTCCAAATGGCGAGCAATTCGTCGTTGCCGACTTACCGGGATTAATTGAAGGAGCTCATACAGGTGTAGGGCTTGGAATTCATTTCTTAAAACATATCGAACGTACAAAAGTATTACTTCATGTCATTGATATGGCTGCAATGGAAGGCCGCGATCCTTTTGAAGACTATAAGATTATTCAAGAAGAACTCGGAAGTTATCACTTACGCTTACTAGAACGTCCAATGTTGATTGTGGCGAACAAAATGGATCAACCTCAAGCAGAAGAAAACTTAGAGAAGTTCAAGAAAGATTTAGCAGATAGCTTAGCTGAAGGCGAAGAAATGCCAGAGATTTTCCCAATTTCTGCATACCGTCGCGAAGGCCTTCAAGCATTGCTGGCTAGAACTGCTGAAGTGTTAGAAGAAACAGAATTCTTCCCATTAAACGAAGAAGTAGTGGAAACACATATCGTTTATGGATTAGAAGAAGAGGAAGCACCATTCAAAGTGACAAGAGATCCAGATGGAACTTGGGTACTGTATGGTGACAAGATTGAAAAACTATTCAAGATGACAAATATGGAACATGATGAGTCTGTTATGCGATTCTCACGTCAATTACGTGGAATGGGTGTAGATAGCACTTTACGTGAAAAAGGCGCTGAAAATGGCGATTTAGTACGTATTCTAAACTTCTCATTCGAGTTCGTAGATTAAGGAGTTTTGAATATGATTGATAGAAGTGAGATGGAAAAACGTTTTTACGTATCTTCATTTGACGGCCTAAGAGCGATAGGAATCCTTAGTATCATTATTTATCACTTGTATTCTTATCGCTTGCCGGGTGGATTTCTTGGATTGGACATCTTCCTCATTTTAGCGGGTTACTTTATGACAAACCGCTTAATGACAAGTTTGATGAACGATGGAAAGATTCCTTTGAAGCAGTTTTTATTAAAACGACTAGCACGTATTGCGCTTCCTTTAATTGCAATGCTTGTTCTAGTGTTCATTTATATAACGCTGTTTCAAAATGAAATGTTGGTGAACTTAAGAGGATCATTTACTTCTAGTTTAGTCTTTTTAAATAACTGGTGGCAGATTTTCCAGGCACAAACGTTTATTCCAAACTTATTAACTGAAAATCCATTTGAGCACTTATGGTATATTTCATTAGCTTTTCAATTTTACCTATTGTGGCCAATTGTGTTCGCATTTTTAAGTTTATTCCTTAAAAAGCATAATTCTTTATTTGTAGCAATCATAGTGTTAGCTACTGCTTCATTTGGATTAATGCTCTTTAGTTATAAAGGTGCAGATTCATTAACGTATGTCACAATGAGCACAGGAACTCGATTATTCTCAATGCTGATTGGTTCATGTACGGCATTGCTATATCC
>CAURMP010000168.1:0-3133 GCA_963526005.1 uncultured Streptococcus sp.
TGATAAAGAAGGAGAAAACTACACGATTCGTATGACGCCAGAGCTTCAAGATGATGTCGGTACAATTGGATTCGTTCAATTCAATATGGATGATCAATTAGAAGCTGAAGACGAAATCTTAAGTTTAGAAGCAAGTAAAACAGTGATGTCGATTGTGACACCACTTGCAGGGAAAGTCGTAGCTAGAAACTTAGCGGCAACAGAAAATCCTAAATTACTAAACTCTGAAAAACCAGAAGAACACTGGTTAGTGACATTAACGGATGTTGATGAAGCAGCATTCTTGGCATTAGAAGATGAATAATCATACAGAAGAGCAGTTGCTCAAACAAATGATTGAGATCTTGTCGCAGGAATCAGGAGAAAGCATTGAAGTTGAAGGAAAAACTCCAGAAGAGTTGAAGACGCTATGGCGAGGACTTGTGAATGTAAGACAACCAAAAGACGCCCCTGCAGACTATCTAGTTTTAGAGAATGAGTATTTACAAGAATACCATGCTCCAAGAGTTCAGACATTAGCAGATTGCGCGTCGACAGCAAACGACCAAATCAAACTCTATGATGGCGATTTATGTGAACTGAAAGTCGATGCGATTGTGAATGCGGCGAATAGTGAGATGCTTGGATGTTTTATTCCAAACCATCGCTGTATTGATAATGCAATTCATACTTTTTCAGGAATTGAACTTCGCTCCTTTTGCCACCATTTAATGGAAGAACAAGGGAAAAAGGAACCTGTTGGAAAAGCAAAAATGACGCCAGCATTCAACTTGCCTTCGAAGTACATTATTCATACGGTTGGGCCCTTTTTACCTCCAGGACAAAAAGTAACGCCACTTCGTGAACAGTTACTTGCTGGTTGTTACAAGAGTTGTCTACAGACAGCCGAAGAAGCTGGTCTTACCTCAATTGCTTTTTGTGGGATTTCTACAGGCGAGTTTGGTTTTCCAAAAGAACCTGCTGCTCGTATTGCTGTAGATACCGTAAACAAGTGGTTACAGGACACGTCTTCAACAATGACCGTTGTTTTTTCAACATATACTAGAGAAGATCAAACAATTTATCAGAAATTATTATCAGGAGAGCAGTAGAATGACTAAATGGAATGCATTACAAAAAGAAAGAACAACTGAAGCTAGTCTACTGGCAGATTTATTCCAGGAAGCAGATGCTATTGTGGTTGGTATCGGGGCTGGGATGTCGGCAGCAGATGGATTTACCTACATTGGAAGTCGATTCGAAGACGCTTTTCCGGATTTTATTGAGAAGTATCAGTTTTTAGATATGTTACAAGCGAGTTTGTTTCATTTTCCAAGTTGGGAAGAGTATTGGGCATTTCAAAGTCGTTTTATTGCACTCAATTACCTGGATCAACCTGTGGGACAATCGTATGTGGAACTCTTAGAAATGCTTAAAACAAAGCCATACCACATTATCACTACGAATGCGGATAATGCGTTTTGGGTGGCTGGATATGACAAAGAGAAGGTTTATCATATTCAAGGCGAATATGGGCTTTTCCAATGTAGTCAGCACTGTCATCCAAAAACGTATAGCGATGATGCCTTAGTTCGCAAGATGATTGTCGAGCAAAAAGACATGAAGGTTCCGTATGAACTGATTCCGTTCTGCCCAGAATGCGGAGCACCGCTTGAAATTAATAAGCGTAACGCTGAAAAAGGAATGGTAGAGTCAGCTGATTTCTTTGCACAAAAAGCACGCTATGATGCGTTTTTAGAAGAACATAAAAATGATAAGGTTCTCTTTTTAGAGATTGGAGTGGGCTTTACAACGCCACAATTTATCAAGACCCCTTTCCAAAAATGCGTACAAGCTAATCCAAATGCCTTGTTTGTAAGTATGAATCATAAGCATTACCGCATTCCGCTGGCGCTAAGAGAGCAAACCGTACAATTGTCAGAAAACATCGCCCCATTAATCCATGGGACATATCAAGAGCTTAAAGGAGAATAAACGATGTATTTAATCGAACCAATCCGTGATGGAAAATATGTAAAAGATGGAGCAGTAGCGCTTGCGATGCAAGTATATGTGCAAAGTAATGTCTTCTTGGATGATGACATTTTGTTCCCATATTACTGCGACCCTAAAGTAGAAATTGGAAAATTCCAAAATACAATTGCCGAAGTAAACGAAGAGTATTTAAAAGAAAACAATATTCTTGTTGTTCGTCGAGACACAGGTGGTGGAGCCGTGTATGTGGACTCTGGTGCCGTGAATGTGTGCTACTTAATCCAAAACAATGGAATCTTTGGAGATTTCAAGAGAACATATGAGCCAGCGATCAAAGCTCTACATGAACTCGGCGCAACAGCTGTAGAACAAACAGGGCGTAACGACTTAACCATTGAAGGGAAAAAAGTATCCGGAGCTGCGATGACGATTAGCAACGGTCGTGTATACGGTGGTTTTTCGCTCTTATTAGATGTGGACTATGATGCGATGGAAAAAGTCTTGAACCCAAACAAGAAGAAATTACAATCTAAAGGAATCCAATCGGTTCGTGCACGTGTCGGAAGTATTCGTCCATATCTTGCTCCAGAGTATCAAAACGTGACTGTAGATGAGTTTAAAAACTTAATCACTTGTAAGATTTTGGGAATTAATTCGATTGATGAAGCGAAACGTTACGTGTTAACGGAAGAAGATTGGAAAGCAATCGATGAACTCACAGCATCTAAATATAAAAATTGGGAATGGAATTACGGCCAGTCTCCACAATATAGTGACTACCGTGATGGACGTTTTGCATGTGGAACGATTCAATGTTACTTAGAAGTGGAACAAGGTAGAATTTCAAATTGCCGTATTTACGGAGATTTCTTCGCTAAAGGAAATGTTCAAGAAGTCGAAGAAAAATTAAAAGGCGTTCGTATGGTGAAAGAAGACTTAGTGGAAGTCTTAAGCGAAATCGATTTAAGCAACTACTTTGGCGCAGTCACTGCTGAAGAATTTGCGGGACTCGTTTTAGGAGAATAAAAAAATAGAGTGATACCGTATACGGTATCACTCTATCTATTTAGAAAAGGATGAAGCGAGGTGCTTCATCCTTTTTGCTTGATTAGTCTAATTCTTCTTTTGCTGGAATGCTGTGAGCTAGACGGCTTGCTGC
>CAURMP010000169.1:0-3121 GCA_963526005.1 uncultured Streptococcus sp.
TCGTATTTTGATGTTTGACTCATTGACTGTCACCTCCTTATGGACTTTTGGCCTACTGAATTTTCAGCAAGCAAGGAGAGTATCATTTCTAATACTCACGTTCAATCATTATAGCAAACAAAGCTATAGAATGCAACAGAAAACCGCGCTGCAGAGGTGCTCAGGAAAGTTTGCCAGTAGCAAATCTGCAGCAAAAAAGTTTCAATATATCATATCTGATATGAAACATATATGTTACAATTGGTTTATAAAGGAATGAGGGGGAAAAAGAGAAAATGGTGGATTATTTAAAACGGCTTTTTGACCGTCTTGACGCGAAATATGAGACTTTTAGAGATGATTTTGAAGCAGAATATTTTCTTCAGAAAAATGCATTAGCGATGATCAGACTGCGACATGATTCTGGAAAGACACAAACGGAATTCGCTAGAAACGCCGGTATGACGCAAGGAAATCTCTCTAGGCTCGAAAAAGGAAATTATAATCCTACGCTCGCGCATCTTCAAAAAATTGCGAGTAAAAATGGGTATGATTTAGACATTCGTTTTAAGAAAAAAAAGCGATAAATGCGATGAAATCAACAAAAATAGCTCCTACAGCCAAAAACTGTAAGAGCTATTATTTTTTAAATTTTATCCCCAAACTTCATGAACGATTTCGTCAATCAATTTTAATTTATCCCATTGGGCTTCAATCGTTAAGATATTACCTTCTTCTGTAGAAGAGAATCCACATTGAGGGCTGAGACATAATTGTTCAAGAGGAACGTACTGACTCGCTTCTTTAATACGAGCAATGACTTCGCCTTTATCTTCTAAGTCCCCTGATTTAGACGTAATTAAACCAAGAACGACTTTTTGGTCTTTAATATAGCGAAGTGGAGTGAAATCACCAGCACGGTCACTATCATATTCCAAGAAGAATCCATCCACACGACAATGACCAAATAGCGTCTTCGCAACTGGTTCATAACCACCGCTAGAGAACCATGTTGAGCGGAAGTTTCCGCGGCAAATATGCATATTCACCACTAAATCTTCTGGTTTCCATTCAATGACACGGTTTAACACATCTACGTAGTCACGAGCGATTTGTTCGAGGTCAAATCCACGTGCTTCGTACGCTTCCCGTTTGTCTAACGCACAGAACTCTCCCCAGCTAGTGTCGTCTAATTGAATATTGCGGCATCCTAAGCCGTAGAAGCATTGTAGTGCCTTGCGGTATGCAGCAACCACATCATCATAGAAGAGGGCTTCATTGTCTTTATAACGCTCAATAGGCACATAGTTTTTCTCACGAACTTGCGTAATCAAATGCAACATACTTGGTGAAGGAATCGTTAATTTCACAGGTGTATCGCCAGCATGCTCTTTTAAGAATTTGAAGTGTTTTACGAATGGATGGTCTTCAGAAAAATCAACCTTTCCAACGATACGTAATGTTTTTGGCTTCACATCTTTATCTTTGAATTGAACAGAGAAGTGGTCTACTTCTACAAGTTCAACCCCCTCTAAGTTTTCTAAGAAATCTAAGTGCCAGAATGCACGACGGAATTCACCGTCTGTGACAGACTTGAGGCCAAGTTCTTTTTCTTTCTCGATTAAAGCGATGATTTCTTCGTTTTCAACACGTTCTAGTTCTTCGGCATTGATTTCGCCTGTGTTAAATTTCGCACGGGCTTCTTTTAGACGTTCTGGACGTAAGAAACTTCCCACGTGATCGAGTCTAAAGGGTGCTTTTTGACAACAGCTACAGTTTTCATGATTTGACATATGTTTTCCTCTTTTCGTTTATTCAGCTTCTGGTAAATACGCAATGGCGCGAACAGGTGAGCCTGGTGTATGGTTCCAGTTAGGATATGAGATTGAAATCACAGCACCTACTGCTGGAACTTGATCAAGGTTCGCTAATACTTCCACTTGGAAGATGTCTTGGCTTAATAAGTAGTATTCGTTTGTTAAACCATGTGCTGCAGCGTGAACACCTGAGTCTGTATCTAATGTTTCATGACCTACAGCTTTCACATGACGTTCGTGAATTAAAAATTCAAGCGCATCTTTTGCCCAACCTGGTGTATGTTGCACGTCGTTTTCGTCTAAATTACGAACCGCATCTTGGTCTGGCCAACGGTGTGACCAGTCACTACGGAATGCGACAAAGGCCCCTGGTTCGATTTGTCCGTATTCTTCTTCGAATGCTAAAACGTCTGCTTTTGTTAATTCGAAGTTTGGATTTTCGGCAACTTCTTTTGAACGGTCGATGACGTAGAGCGGTAATAATAAATCTTTTAACTCGATTTCATCAAGGAAGCGTCCGCCTTCATAGAAGTGGCAAGGTGGGTCGATATGTGTACCGTATTGTGTCACCACTGATAATTGTTGTACGTGGAATCCATCTTTTAATGTAAATAAATCTTTTTGTTCCAATGCTGGTAGAGCAGGGAAGTGAGGGCTATTCGCATCGATTTGATGGCTTAAGTTCACCCATTTTGCTTGTTTTAATGTTTTAAAGGCTTGTTCTAATTGTTGTTGAAATGCTGTCATAATGACACTTCCTTTCTGAATAGGGGAAGGCTGTGGTTCAATAATCATTCTCCCCACAGCCTTTTGATTTATTTTTTAGTGCGAGGCTTATTCTCCCCAAACCTCACGAGCGATTTCTGAAATCAATGCAATTTTCTTCCATTGATCTTCTTCTTTAATCACGTTTCCTTCTTCTGTTGAAGCAAATCCACATTGTGTACTTAAGTATAAGTTTTCGAGTGGCACGTATTGGCTCGCTTCTTTAATACGAGCGATGACTTCATCTTTATCTTCTAAGTCTGCAAATTTTGAAGTTAAAAGACCAAGAACAACTTTCTTACCGTCAGAAACTTTTGCAAGTGGCTTGAAGTCGCCGGCACGGTCTGTATCGTATTCGAGGTAGTATGCATTTACATGTTCGCCTGCTAATAATTCATCTTCTACTTTTTCGTATCCTCCTTGAGAAATCCAAGTAGAGTGGAAGTTACCACGGCAAACGTGTGTATTCACTGCTAAGTCTTTTGGTAATGCATCAATCACTGAGTTGTTCAATTGTAATGCACGACCTGCAAAGTCACGACGAACTTCTTCTAATGGAC
>CAURMP010000170.1:0-3035 GCA_963526005.1 uncultured Streptococcus sp.
GATACGGCCTTTATCGCATTACCAGCCTTAGTGGTTTGGTCTACCTTTAAAGTGTTTGGTGGAAATCAAACAATCGGGATTGTACTTGGTCTGATGTTGATTTCTGGTTCTCTTCCTAACGCTTGGGAGGTTGCTCAAGGTGGAGAAATTGTTCCTATGAAAAATTACGTTCACCAATCGTCGGCGAAGTTGTGGCTTTAAGTGAAGTGAACGATCCAGTATTTTCAAGCGGAGTAATGGGTCAAGGGATTGCAGTGAAACCAGCTAAAGGGGTTGTATACGCACCAGCAGATGCTGAAATCGCAATTGCGTTTCCAACAGGCCACGCCTATGGATTAAAAACAGACAACGGAGCTGAAATTCTTATTCACGTTGGAATCGATACTGTTTCGATGAATGGTGAAGGATTTGAAGCTAAAGTATCTCAAGGAGACCGTGTGAAAGCAGGAGATGTTATCGGAACATTCGATTCTGAAGCGATTGCTGCGAATGGTCTAGATGACACAACAATGGTCATTATCACAAACACAATGGATTATGCAGAAGTAACTCCAATTCAACAGGTTCTGTTACAAATAAAACACGAGTATTAGAATTACATGTATAATTTTTCGAGAAGACGAATTTTATTACAGGATTCGTCTTCTTTTTTTAGAGTGAAATATGATACAATAATAAAAAATAACTGAGGAGCTAAAGGCTTATGACAAACTTATATGGAAGCTTAGAAGCTGGGGGTACAAAGTTTATTTGTGCAGTAGCGGATGAAGAATTTAACACAGTCGAGGAACTTCAATTTCCGACAACCACTCCAAAAGAGACATTAAAAAAGACTGCAGATTTTTTTGCTAAATTCAAAAATCTAAAAGCAATTGGAATTGGGTCGTTTGGACCAATTGATGTGGATCCAAAATCTAAGACTTACGGATACATTACAACAACGCCAAAACCAAATTGGTCCAATGTGGATGTGGTTGGAACATTAAAGAAAAGACTAGATGTGCCTATCTATTTCACAACTGATGTGAACAGTTCTGCGTATGGAGAAGTATATGCTCGTAACAATCGTGGAGAAAACATTGAAACACTTGTGTATTACACAATCGGTACTGGAATTGGCGCGGGTGTGATTCAACGTGGTGAATTTATTGGAGGCACTAGTCACCCTGAGATGGGACATGTGTATGTGTGTAAACATCCAATCGACGTCGCTAATAACTTCGATGGTGTTTGTCCTTTTCATAAAGGTTGTCTGGAAGGTCTTGCGGCTGGTCCAAGTTTAGAAGCGCGTACTGGAGTGCGTGGGGAACATATCGATATCGCTAGTGATGTGTGGGATATTCAAGCAAGCTACATTGCGCAAGCTGCTATCCAAGCAACACTAACTTTCCGTCCTGAAAAAATTGTTTTTGGCGGAGGAGTAATGGCTCAAAATCATATGTTAGAACGCGTTCATCGTATGTTTGAAGAATTATTAAATGGATATGTACCAACTCCGCCAGTGAAGGACTTTATTGTTACTCCTGCTGTGGAAAATAATGGTTCAGCTACTTTAGGAAACTATGTTTTGGCAAAAAGCTTAGTAAAATAATTTTCAGATGTGTAATTGCTTTGCAAAATTAACAAATGAAAACTTTACCGCAAGGCTTTTCATTTTCCACATAATCTAGTACAATAGATGAGGATACACATATTGAAGGGAGAGAAAGCCAATGTCAACAGGAGCATGGATTTTAATCGTGATTCTTGCTGCAGTCGCAGGTGCGATCGGTGGTTTCTTTATCGCACGTCGTACAATGATGAATTACTTTGCAGAAAACCCACCATTTGATGAAGATATGATTCGTAGTATGATGACTCAAATGGGTCAAAAACCATCCGAACAAAAAGTTCGTCAAATTGCTGCTTCAATGAAAGCACAAGCTAAAAAAAGAGCTAAAAAATAATAAAGAAAAACCATCGGAAAATTCCGATGGTTTTTTTCGTTATACCGTATACGGTATAACGTTATTTTTTTACAGGTAATTCATATACATAATTTGGATCAATTTCCTTATCGAGTTCATCGAATTTTTGAATCAGTACTTGATCGTAATTTGCGATTTCTTCTTTTGTTAGTTTTTGGTCTGCGATATAGATTGGGTCGCCAATTCGTACATGCATTTTTTTACGTTTAATAATATCCTTGAATGTTAACGGTCCTTGATACACCATTGGAACGATAGGGGCTTTTGCTAAACGAGCAATCATGACTGCTCCACCTTTCATCTCGTTTGAGTATCGTGTTCCAGTAGGGAAGATAACAAGGGCTTTTTTGTTTTCTTTAATTTGTTGAACAGGATATTTAATTGCGCTTGGTCCTGGTTTTTCACGATTTACCGGGAAAGCACCAAGTTTTTTAATAAACCAACCGAATGGTTTTGGTTTGAATAATTCTTGTTTTGCCATTAAGACAAGAGGTTGCGGATAAACAGCTATGGCCATCATCACAGGATCTAACCAAGAACGGTGAGGAGCTACAAGCACATACCCTGTATCTTTAGGTACTTTTTCTCGACCTTGGTAATCGCCAAATCCATTTAATAGAACTAGTAGTCCGCGAACTATCCAAATAGTGATTTTATAAATCATAACATTCTCCTTTATTTCATCTGTAATTGTAGTATGCGTGAATTCAGCGTTTTTTGCAAGCTCAAAACACTTATGGAAACCCTCTCTTTTTTCGTTATATATGGTATAATAATGGTAACAATTTTACGGGGGATTTCCTATGAAAGAATATAAAATTAGCTATTTTCGACTTAGTTTAGTCTTATTAGGTTATTTATTATACAATGTTATCTATTTTCTGTTGGATTATTCTGGAGGCTACGCATTTTTTATCGTCTGGCCAGTTTTCTATTTATCTTTGGCAATTATTGTTTTAGGGAATATTTTTGTTTTTAGAGACGTTGTCAAATTAAGAGATGCATATAAAAAGAATAAAATGATTCAAGTATCTAGCATGATTCAAATTGTTGCAGCTTGTATTGGCT
>CAURMP010000171.1:0-3008 GCA_963526005.1 uncultured Streptococcus sp.
CGATTGATTTAGATAAAGTATTAAAAGCGAATTTCGACAAAGGAAAATTCTTAACACTTGGACAAATTGCGATTCCGAGCGTGAAGTTAAACTTACCAATTTATAAAGGATTGGCCAACGAAGTGTTATTATCAGGTGCTGGAACGATGAAACCTACTCAAAAGATGGGTGAAGGAAACTACGCTCTTGCCAGCCATAATTACTTTGGCGACATGACACTGTTATTCTCACCACTTGTGAACCTTAAAGTCGGAGAGAAAATTTATACGACTGACTTAGAGTACGTTTATGAATATGAAACAACTTCTGTCGAATTGATCGAACCAACTCGAGTAGAAGTGATCAACGACCAACCTGGTGTAACAGAGATTACACTCATTACTTGTGATGACTATAATGCGTCAAACCGTTATTGCATCAAAGGAAAATTTGTATCGAAAACTCCAGTTGGAGAAGTCAGTGATAGTGTGAAGCAAGCCTTCAACTTAAACTTTAATACGATTAAATAACAGAAAATCCCAATCACTAACACAGTGATTGGGATTTTTAGTTAGAATTGATAAGGTTCCACGTGAATATCGATAAATGAAATAGCGAATTCATCGTAAAGTTCTTTTTCAATATATTCAGTGATTTGATGACTCTTATACACTGATAGGTCTTTATCCATACAAACGGTTAAGTCGATATACACATTTGATCCGTATCGACGCGCTTTTATTTCACAAATATCTTTCACTTCAGGATGTCGCAAGATAACAGGAATGTATTTATCTAATTCCGTTTGGTCGAAACCATCTGTCAGTTGAAACGCACTTTCGTTAAATACTTCGACTGCTGTACGAACGATTAGGAGACCGACCACGAAGGCCATGATATTATCGAGCCAGTGTAGCCCGAGGGATGCGAATAATACCGCTAAAGCCGTCAAGAAACTGGTCATCGCATCGCTTAAGTTATCTTTGGCTGTTGCCTTAAGCCCCAGTGATTGAATGCGTACGGCTAAGTTCTTATTGTAGAAATAGACGCCAATCATAATCACCCCTGAGAAGAATCCAACGATAGAAGAAATAAGAGATGGAGCTTCCATTACGGGATTAAGAAATGCTTGGAAGGCGTTTCTGACGACTTCAATCCCAATGAAAAGCATGATAAATGAAGTCGCAAGGCTGGCAATCGTTTCAAATTTCCAGTGACCGTAGGGGTGGTTTTCATCACTTGGCTTTTGCGATACGCGTAATCCTACAAGCACAAGAACGGATGAAATCACGTCTGTAAAGTTATTCCAACCATCGGCAAAGATTGCTTCTGAGTTGAAGAGTTTTCCGACGATGAGTTTGGTTGCAGATAAAAAGATGTATGTGCCGATACTTAAGATAGCGCCACGTTCGGCTTGCTTGAGGCGCTCTGTTGCAGATAATGGCAAAGTTGTCATCTCCTAAAAATAAATTCGTTTATTATAGTAATGCTTTTGAAAAGGGGGTGCAACAGATAAAGTATACCTAAAAAACTCGGTGGATAGGGTGATTAAATCAATTCTGTAGGATCCTTACGGATCATTTTTATCATTACCATAATAGGATACCGATCCGAGCCTTCGTCTCTCATCTTCCAATTTTCAAAGTAGGAGTAATGATCAAGCTCAAACTCCTACTAATTCATCTTGGATATTATTCCCTATTATGGTGATGATAAAATCCGTAAGGTCCAAGAATTGATTTAGTACGTATTCGCCTTCGTGAAATGGACCGGTGCCAAGATGTAATGAGTGCTGCTCACAGATTTTACATAGCTTTTAAGAATGAAAGTGAAGGGGAGTTTGCTGTAGACTCTCCTATATTTTTTGTCAGAAACAATAGACGGAGTTTGGTGGATTTGTTATAATCTTCTTATTGAATGAGAAAGAGAGTGGTATTATGGCAACAGCATTGATCGTATATGCTAGTTTAACAGGAAATACAGAAGAGATTGCAGATATTTTAGCAGAAGCATTAGAAGAGCGTGGCGTAGAAGTGGATATGAAAGAATGTACTTCAGCGCAAGCAAGCGAATTCCATAATTATGATATTAATGTTGTCGCAACTTATACTTACGGAACAGATGGCGACTTACCTGATGAAATCGTCGACTTCTATGAAGAATTAGAGGAAGAGGATTTAACAGGAAAAGTATACGGAGCGCTTGGTTCAGGAGATACTTTCTACGATAAGTTCTGCCAATCAGTATTAGATTTTGATGCGCAATTTGCAAAAACAGGTGCCAAAAAAGGTGCTGAAAATGTCTTAGTAGACTTAAACGCTGAAGCAGAAGATATCGAACATATCCAAGCTTTCGCGCAAAGTCTCGTTGAAGCTTTAGCATAATGATAAATGTTAGCTACCTTAGACCATTTGTTTAGGGTAGCTTTTTTATTGGAGGAAAAGGATGTATTATACCGTACAACAAACCGCAGAGAATCTGGAAATCGACTTAGGATATCTCATGCATTTAATCCAAACAAAACAAGTGAAGACGTTGGAAGTGGATGGCGAGTTACTGTTAAACAGTGCGCAGTTCGACTTCTTCTTAAAACAACGCGAACGTCTTTTGGAAGAATATCAGAAGTACTTGGATGAACCAATCCCAGAAGACATCGATATTAAGGATGAGGACTAGAAACCATTAAAACAAAACAAAAAGAAAACTCTGAAGCCGAGACTTCAGAGTTTATTTTTTGGTCAATTGGAAATTAATTAGTTTTCTTTTGCATATGCAGCAGATTGCGCACCTGCTTGACGTCCGAAGATGATGATGTCAGCAACGGCGTTACCACCGATACGGTTTGCACCGTGAATTCCACCTGTAACTTCACCGGCTGCGTATAAGCCTTTGATTACAGAACCATCTTCTTTAAGAACTTCTGTTTTCGTGTTGATCTTCAATCCACCCATTGTATGGTGAATACCAGGTGCGATTTGGATTGCGTAGTATGGTCCTTTTGATAAATCATGGTCCATTGCAGTTTTACG
>CAURMP010000172.1:0-2929 GCA_963526005.1 uncultured Streptococcus sp.
ATAGTACACAGCTGTTGTTGCTGAGTTTGCTGGACCAGCAGTTCCGCCAAATAATGCATACACTTGTGTATACACTTTGAATGCCCCGATTAAGTTAACCGTTGAAAGGAAGGCAATTGTTGGAACTAATTGCGGGAATGTAATACGCCAGAAGATTTCTCGGTCTGTCGCACCAAACATTTTCGCAATTTTGAAATGCTCAGGATCAATATTACGTAATCCTGCTAAGAGGATGATGATATTGAACGCTAAACTTGTCCAAACCCCGAAGATAATCAGTGTTGGCATACTCATGTTTACGTTATCCAACCAGTTCACGGCTGGAATCCCAATCAAGCCAAGGAAGAAGTTGATAATTCCGTAGTCCCCATTGAAGAAGTAACGGAACACAATCCCGATAGCGATTGTACTTGTAACGTAAGGCATGAAGAAGATTGTTTCGAAGAAGCTTTTACGTTTAATCTTCTCGAAAATAATCCATGCAATGATGACTGAGATTAATAACGCTACTGGCACTACTGCGAATGCATACAGTGCTGTGTTGAGTAACGCTTTATGGAATACAGGGTCCGCAATTACTTTTTGGTAGTTGTCTAAACCAGTGTATTGTAATTTTAATAGTGACCCTTTTTGGAAACTCATCCAGAACGAACGAAGTAATGGATAAATGTTAAAGAGAAGAATCACTCCTAAAGATGGGAGAAGGAATAACCAAGCTTTAGGTTGGTTCTCTGGATTATATTTTCTCATTAGTAAACACGCGCTCCATCTTTATCGAATAAGAAGATTTTGTGTTTAAGTAATGTGAATGAAAGTGTGTCTCCTTCTTCAATCTTATGTTCCACACTTACAATTGATTTCAAGAATTGTTCGCCTAATGGGAAGTGAAGAATACGTTCACGTCCGATTAGCTCTACGCCGCTAATAGTTGTAGAGAAGTGCCCTTGTTCACCTTCAGAAGAAGGAACTACGTCTTCAGGACGCATTCCTAAGTAATAGTGACCATCTGCTAATTCTTGGCGTTTGCGGTCTTGTGATAATTCAGAAGTTGGAATGTTAAATGAAGGGTGAGTAATCACGCCGTCTTTAATTTCTACTTCTGTAATGTTGATAATTGGGTTACCGATGAATTTCGCAACGAATAAGTTACTTGGTTCTAGGTATAAGTTTTGTGGGTCATCATGTTGTTGAATGTACCCTTCGTTTAAAAGAATGATTTTATCTGAGATAGATAAAGCTTCTTCTTGGTCGTGCGTTACGAAGATTGTTGTGATTCCTACCTCTTTTACAAGACGACGGATTTCTTCACGGATTTTCAAACGTAAACGAGCATCCAAGTTACTTAATGGCTCATCTAGTAAGAGCACTTCAGGTTTTTGAACAAGCGCACGAGTGATAGCCACACGTTGTTGTTGCCCCCCTGATAAAGTACCAGGTTTTTTACCTGCTAACTCTTCAATATTTGTTAATTGCATATATTCTTCTGCAATTTTTTGAGCTTCTTCTTTAGAAATTTTGTTTTTACCAACTGTTAGTGGGAACATGATGTTCTCTAACACTGTCATATGTGGATATAACGCATAGTTTTGGAATACGAATCCGATATTACGGTCTTTAGGTTCAGTTGTAACAACTGATGATCCTTTAAATTGGATGTCTCCTCCTGTTGGTGTTAATAATCCTGCGATTAAGTTTAAAATTGTTGATTTCCCGCAACCACTAGGTCCTAGTAAACATACTAAGTCTCCTTGTTCAATTGAGAAATTTACTGACTTTAATGCTTCAAAGCCGTTATCGAATACTTTGTTTAAGTCAATAACATCGATCATGACGAATCCTCCAGTTTTTCTTTTACTTCAATACATTCTATTCTACCATGTTTTTTAGAAACTGAAAACTGAAAAAGTAAAATTTATGAAAGCTTTTTATTGTGGACAGTTATCCCGTTTTTGAGCACAAAAAAAGGACGAGAAAACCTCGCCCTTTTTACGAATTTTCGAACTTATACAAACCTTTTTAAAGTAGGGTTTCCTACTAAAACCCTTCATGGTTTGTGAACAAAATCTATTAACGTTTAATAATTTTATAGTAGCTACGTGAAGTGATTTGATACACGATGAGATAGACCACAACGAAGATGGCACCAATCACAATTGTCGCGTTTAGTGTTACATTACCGTCGACCCCAAAGAGCTGAATGATCTTACGATACATCTTGAAGGCAAATGCGGTATGGATAAACGCTGTGACAAGCGGTAAGAAGAAGACAATTAGCACTTGACGGTTGATGGATTTCTTGATGGTCTTTTGATCGATACCAAGTTTTTGTAGGATTACGAAACGGTCACGGTCTTCGTACCCTTCAGAAATTTGTTTGTAGTAAATGACAAGGACTGCGCCGATGAAGAACGCAACGGAAAGAAGTGCCCCTACAAAGAGTAAACTTCCCATAAATCCGTAGATGTCTTTGGCCGCATCCTCTCTACTTCCAACCGTGATGGAATCGTCATTGCTTGCTTCAATCACGTTGGCGTAGGCCTCAAACTCTTCTGTTTTAGCCGATGTATCTGTCGATGTATTCCACAATGCGTAATAGAATCCACGGCCAAGTTTACCGTCAATCATCTTTGTTGGATCCTTTACAACGGCTACATAAACGTTATCTGCAACATATGGCAATTGTGGCAATTTTTCTTTAAAGTCGCCAGTCTCCATCATCTCTTTGACTTGAAGCGTTAATTGCCCATTCACACGGATTGCCGAAACATTTTTATCGTCTCCTTTGACCAGACCAAGAACGGCTTCATTGTCACTTGGGTGAAAATTCGTCCCAAAAATACGATTGTAATCATCCGCAGAAAGGAAGGTAATGAACGCAGCTGGGCTATCTCCTGGATATACCCCCTCGATGTCCACACCGCCCTCCATA
>CAURMP010000173.1:0-2868 GCA_963526005.1 uncultured Streptococcus sp.
GAAGGGAGTTTCCAAATGCCAGCGAATCAACGTATTTTAATTATTGAAGATGAACGAAATTTAAGTCGCTTTGTCGAATTAGAATTAAAGCATGAAGGCTATGAAACAAAAGTATGCTCAGATGGCCGCAGCGGTTTACAAGCAGCAATTGATGAGCAGTGGGATGCTATTTTATTAGATTTAATGTTACCAGAAATGAATGGATTAGAAGTCGTTCGTCGTCTTCGCCAGGTAAAACAAACGCCAGTCATCATTATGACAGCGCGCGATTCAGTGATGGACCGTGTTGCAGGGCTTGATCAAGGGGCAGATGACTATGTCGTGAAACCATTCGAAATCGAAGAAATCCTTGCAAGATTACGTGCACTCTTTAGACGCTTGCAAATGGAAGAACAATCTCGAGTTGTGAAACAAACAAGAGTGGAATATCGCGACCTTGTGGTGGAAGTGGAAAACCGCGTCGTTCGTCGTGCAGGGGAAGTCATTGATTTAACGAAGAAAGAATATGAATTACTCTTATTACTGATGGAAAACATTGATATTGTGCTTTCACGTGAAGTGTTATTAAAAGAAGTATGGGGCTATAAGAACGAAGTCGAGACAAATGTGATTGACGTATACGTTCGTTATATCCGTAATAAAATTGATGTACCAGGACGAGAAAGTTATATTCAAACCGTTCGTGGAACTGGATATGTAATGAGAAGCTGAGGAGCTACATATGAAGGACCAAAACCAACATAAATCGGTAGCAAAAAAATGGTGGTGGGTGATGTCGGCCACCATTTTTGCGTTATTAGCTGTATTGACTGCGATTTTGATTGAGGGTCAGATCATTGGCCTTCGTGAGAATGAGAAAAAACAGACCGTGGTGTATGCTCAAGTTATCGCGGATTTGTTATCAGAAAAAACGGAGAAGTTAACAAGTGAAGATATTCTTAGTGTTCTAAACAAAGCAGAGCAATATGAATTGAATCAAAACCAAGTCTATAAAAAGAATAGTAGTTTTTATCCAATGAATGAAGAAGTGAATATTCGTGTCTTTGATACGGGTAAGGAACTATTATTCCAAACGCAACAATGGCAAGACCGTCCACAAGTATCGAGTAAGCTTGAGGCTCAATATGTGACGCTATCGACCGGGGAAGAAAGTGTGCAAGTGATGATGCCGATTCTTTCCAGAAATACTCGTGTCTTAATTGGCCACCTACAAGTAACCAACCGAATGATGAAACTGGCGGAATTAAAAAAACAATTGCGCTTTTTATTCCTTCAGCTAATTGTGATGGAAGGCCTTGTCTCCATTGGGCTTGCGTATTTCATTTCGCGACTTATTTCAAAACCAATTGAAGAAATTCATGATATTATCGCTTCAATCAATGAAGAAAATATCGAAACGAAACGTCTGATTATTCCAAAGAAAAATGACGAGTTTGCGATTGTGTCCCAACAATTCAACGAGCTACTAGATAAGATTAGTTTCTATATTGCACAGCAAAAGCATTTCGTAGAAGATGTGTCTCACGAATTACGTACGCCTGTCGCGATTGTAGAAGGGCACCTGAAGCTTTTAAACCGTTGGGGGAAAGATGACCCAGAAGTGCTGGAAGAGTCTCTCTCGGCCTCTCTAGCTGAAATTAAGCGCATGAAGACACTCGTTCAAGAAATGCTGGATTTATCGCGTGCGCCTCAAGTAAGAGAGCAATATAAAGATGCTAAAACGGAAGTCGTTGCGACGTTAGAACAGATTGTAACGAACTTCAAAATACTCTATCCAGACTTTACGTTTATCTCAGATATCGATACGAAGAAGGAGATTATCTCTCCAATCTATCGCAATCACTTCGAGCAAGTCATTATCATCTTACTCGATAATGCCGTGAAATATTCAACAGATCGAAAAGAGATTATTGTTAGTCTATCTCCAACGACGGAAGCGGTCGAAATCGGCATTCAGGATTTCGGGATGGGATTAACAGAAGAAGATAAGAAAAAAGTATTCTCACGATTCTACCGCGTCGATAAAGCTCGCTCAAGAGAACGTGGAGGAAATGGTTTGGGGCTTTCGATTGCCAAGGAATTAATCGAAGGATATAACGGTAAAATTAGCCTGACTTCACGACTCAATCATGGGTCATTATTCAAGGTGAAATTACCAATTGCAAAATAATGAAGAAAAGATACAAAAAGTTTAATTTTTTTGTATCTTTTTTTATTTTTTTTCTGTATAATTAAAAAATATGATATTTAACAAGTTATATGGGGGCTTTATAATGAAAAAAGCGAAAACGGCAGTAGCCTTGGGAGCATTTATTGCGCTCGGTCTGGGTGCAAAAGTTGAAGCAGAAACTGTTCCACAAACTGGTGTGAACAGAATTCACTTTATTAATACGAAAGCAAATACCGGAAGTGATGCCATTCTTCTAGAAAGTAATGGTCATTTTGCATTAATTGATATGGGAGAAGATTATGATTTTCCAGACGGAAGTAATCCGTTATATCCAATGCGAGCTGGGATTGCTATTCGTAACTATCAAGTATTGGAAGATCGCTTGTTCCGTCATTTATCAAATGTAGGTGTTCAAAAATTAGACTTTATTTTAGGGACTCATGTGCATAGTGACCATATTGGTGGTGCGGATGAAGTACTAAATAGACTTCCAGTAGATACTTTTTATTTGAAAAAGTATTCCGATCAGAGAATTAAAGCTTCTTGGGGACTTTGGGATAATTTATATAATTATGACAATGCACTAAAAGCTGCCAAAGAAAAGGGAGTAAAACTTGTACAAGATATTTCTGATAAAGACAGTCACTTTAAACTAGGAGACATGGATATTCAGTTATATAACTACAAAAATGAATATG
>CAURMP010000174.1:0-2851 GCA_963526005.1 uncultured Streptococcus sp.
TGTCTTAATGACAATCGCTAATGAATCTGGAATGGTGTGCGTTGTTTTAAAGAACTTCACGGTTGCTGTTGGAAAATCAATCTCTGTATTTTCTGTCACTTCATGATAGTCGTCAAAGCCTTTAACAACATTTGAAGAGTCAACATAGTATTTTGCAAGAGCAATCGTTAATTTTGAACCGAATACCGGTGCATCAATGTTTTGTAAGAAATATGGCAACGCGCCTACCGCATCGGCATGTCCGTGTGTTAAGAACACCCCTGCAATACGGTCTCTATTTTCTTCTAAGTATGTGAAATCAGGAATGACAACATCAATCCCTAATAGTTCGTCTTCAGGATAGACAAGACCGCAATCTAAGACGAAGATCTCTTCTTCCACTTCAACGGCATATAAGCTCTTACCGTTTTCTCTCACACCACCAAGTGCGATGATTTTAATTGAACTCATGGTTTACCTCTCATTTTCTTTTATTTAAATTGATTCCTTTGGGCAGATTCCACCACCCTATATACTCTATAAGAATACCATATTTGTCGTTTTTTTGCGAATATCAAAGAATCCATGAAGTGCTCTATTGATGTACTTTTTGAAGAAATAAAAAAGCCCCTGCTAAATGCAGAGGCTAGAATGGAAAGATTATTCTTTATCTTCTTTTGGTAATAATGCTTTACGTGATAAGTTGATACGTCCTTGTCCGTCGATTTCGATAACTTTCACAGTTACTTTATCGCCTAAAGCAAGTACATCTTCTACTTTACCAACGCGTTCGTGTGCTAATTCAGAAATGTGAACTAATCCATCTTTTCCTTTAGCGATTTCTACGAATGCACCGAATTTTTCGATACGGCGTACAGTTCCTTCGTACACTTGACCTACTTCGATTTCACGTGTTAAATCTTCGATGATTTCTTTTGCACGTTGAATCATCGCAGCATCTGTAGAAGCGATTGATACGTGGCCTTCTTGGTCGATATCAATTTTAACGCCTGTTTCGTCGATGATAGAGTTGATTGTTTCCCCACCACGTCCGATAACGACTTTAATCTTATCAGGGTGGATAGAAATCATTTCAATCTTAGGTGCGTATGGGCTTAACTCTTTACGAGGTTCAGCAATTGTTGATGTTAATTCTTCAAGAATTTCAAAACGTGCTTTCTTCGCTTGTGTTAGGGCTTCACGTAAGATTTGTTCTGTAATCCCTTGAATCTTAATATCCATTTGAAGAGCTGTAATTCCGTCTTTCGTTCCAGCTACTTTAAAGTCCATGTCTCCTAAGTGGTCTTCTAACCCTTGGATATCTGTTAAGACTGTGTAGTTTGTACCGTCAGAAATAAGACCCATCGCAATCCCTGCTACAGGTGCTTTAATTGGCACACCAGCAGCCATCAATGCTAATGTTCCTGCACAAATACTTGCTTGAGAAGAAGAACCGTTTGATTCTAATACTTCTGATACAAGACGGATTGTGTAAGGGAAGTCTTCTGGACTTGGAATCACTTGTTTCAATGCACGTTCCCCTAAAGCACCGTGACCAATTTCACGACGGCCTGGGCTACCAGCACGACCTACTGAACCTACAGAGAATTGTGGGAAGTTGTAGTGGTGAATGAATCGTTTTCCTTCTTCGATTCCTAAACCATCAATCACTTGGTATTCTCCAAGAGGTGCAAGGGTTGCTGAAGTTAATGCTTGCGTTTGTCCACGAGTGAATAAACCAGAACCGTGAACACGTGGTAATAAATCGATTTCTGAAGATAATGGACGAATTTCATCAATCTTACGACCATCAGGACGTACTTTTTCTTCAGTAATTAAACGACGTACTTCGTCTTTTTCTAAGTTATCGACTAATTGAGAAACTTGTTTTAGAAGGCCTGCTTTTTCGTCATTTTCTTCTAACACTGCTTCGAAATGATCGATAGCTGTTTCTTTTACTTTTTCGATATTTGCTTCACGCGCTAATTTTTCTTCTGTTTGAATCGCGTGAACCATCGCTTCACTGAATAAATCTTTTACTTGTGCTTCGATAGCTGGATCGAATGAAAGTAAAGTCACTTCCATTTTTTCTTTACCAACTTCACGAACGATTTCTTCTTGGAAAGCTACTAATTTTTTAATTTCTTCGTGACCGAATAATAATGCACCAAGCATATCTTCTTCGTTCACTTCTTTAGCTGAACTTTCTACCATGTTGATGGCAGTTGCAGTACCAGCTACAGATAATTCGATATCTGAGTTTTCTTTTTGTTCAGTTGTTGGGTTAATCACGTATTCACCGTTGACACGACCTACGTCTACCCCAGCGATTGGTCCATCAAATGGAATATCTGAAATACATAATGCTAATGAAGAACCAAACATTGCTGCCATTTCTGGTGGGCAGTTAGGATCTACTGACATTACAGTATTTGTGATTTGTACTTCGTTACGGAAGCCTTCCGCAAACATTGGACGGATTGGACGGTCGATTAAACGCGCTGTAAGAGTCGCATGTTCACTTGGACGACCTTCACGTTTGATGAAGCCTCCAGGAATTTTACCTGCTGCATACATTTTTTCTTCGTAGTTAACTGTTAACGGGAAGAAATCTGTATCTTTTGCTTGTTTTGTACCAACAGCCGCTGTTAACACAACAGTATCACCGTAACGTACTAACACAGCACCATTGGCTTGTTTTGCTAATTGGCCGATTTCAACTGTTAATTGACGTCCGCCCCAGTTGTAGCTAAAAACTTTCTTTTCTGACATAACTAATCTCCTTTTCTCTTATTTGCGTATCTTCCAGACCTACTTTTAGAAATAAAAATGTTCGATGTGTTCGAGCACTTTTATTTCTAAAGTAAGATGA
>CAURMP010000175.1:0-2830 GCA_963526005.1 uncultured Streptococcus sp.
GGCAAATACACTTCAAGCGATGGCGTTTAGTAAAGGGGAATGGGCAGCATCTCTTCAACCAGATACCAAGATTAGTATTGCTGGTACGTTAGAGATTAATGAATGGCAAAATAATCGTCTTCCTCAATTATTAGTAAAAGATATTGCTGTTAAAGGTAGAGTCGTTATCGACTGGCGTACTTCTAAGATTACAAAAGATCATCTAGCTGTTGAAAATGCACTTTATCTAGCAACAAATGAAGTGTACTTGAAGGAACTAGAAACAAGAATTCCAAGTACTTCAAGCGTGATGGATTTTGCATCCTTTGTAGCTGCAAACGAGAAACCAACTGCTAAAGCAATTGTGTTATTCGACCTACCAGAAAAGATTGAAGAAGTGGAAGCTTTCTTTAAAATGGAATGGACACAGCCTCTTTATGTCATCGCATATACGAAGAATTCGGTTGTGACAACAGGCATACCTGATAAGCCTAAGTTTGGTCTAGTATACAAATATATCCAATCTCATGTAAAAATTCCGTACAATGAAAAACTAGTTTCGGTTGCTGGATTCCTCAAAATTCCAGTTGAACAATTCCGAGTGATATTAAAAGTGTTTTTTGAGTTGGAATTTGTTAAAATAGTAGATGGACATTTAATGATTAACGAAAGTCCAAAAACAAACGACTTAGAAGAGTCAACCTTATTGAAAAAGTTAAATGAACAAATGTTGCTTGAAAAGAAATTCAACTATAGCCAGTTCCAAGAACTTAAGAGTTGGATGGATTCACAACAAGGTAAATAAAAGGAGGAGTTCTCAATGAACTTGAAAGAATATATTGCTAGTGTTCCAAACTATCCTAAAGAGGGTATTATTTTCCGTGATATTTCTCCATTAATGGCGGACGGGAAAGCTTATCAATACGCAACACAACAAATTGTTGATTACGCTCGTAGAATTGGCGCTGAAATGATTGTTGGACCAGAAGCACGTGGATTTATCGTTGGATGTCCTGTAGCGTATGAGTTAGGAATTGGATTCGCACCAGCTCGTAAAAAAGGAAAATTACCTCGTGAAACAGTGGCTGTAGAATATGATTTAGAATACGGTTCAGCTGAATTGCACTTACACAAAGATGCTGTAAAACCTGGTCAAAAAGTTCTAATTTGTGATGACTTATTAGCAACAGGTGGAACAATGGCTGCCGCTGCAAAATTAGTTGAAAAACTTGGCGGTGAAGTAGTTGGTTTAGCTTTCTTAATAGAGTTAACAGACTTAAAAGGTCGCGACAAAATTAGTGAATACGACATCTTCACATTAATGGAATACACTGAAGACGAAAGATAATAAATAAAGAAGACTTCCTTAGCCAGTTGCTAGGGAAGTCTATTTTTTTTATTTTCTCAATTCTTCTAATAAAGCTTTGGCAGTTTCTTGATTTAAGTGAGGAGCCTGGCTGAGTAAGTTCATAAGATGTGGCAGTTCATCTTGGGTTGCTCCAACTGCAAGCCCCAATGATTTTGCTTGGAGTCGCATATGGCCTTTTTGAATACCGTCAGTCACAAGAGCTCTAACAGCAGCAAGGTTTTGCGCTAATCCAATCGAAGCTATAATTCCAGCTATTTCAACAGCACTTGGATGCCCAAGTAATTCATGAGCAAATTGCGCTCCAGGATGGATAGAAATCGACCCACCAACCGTTCCAACGGGAAGCGGAAGTGTGATGGTTCCAACTAGATTTCCTGTCTCATATTTAGTCCAGTTTGTTAGCGGTTGGTACTTGCCGCTTAAACTTGCAAAAGCATGAGCGCCTGCTTCGATTGCTCGCCAGTCATTACCAGTAGCGATTACGACAGAATCAATTCCATTCATAATCCCCTTATTATGCGTGGTTGCACGATACGGATCTGCTTTTGAAAATTCACTTGCTAAAACGATTCGATCTATTACCTCTTCACCTTTAGTAGTTCTCGTCTCTAAGATTCTTGGAGAGAGCACGCATTTAGCTGTTACAACTGAGTTTGTCGCAAGATTCGAGAGAATCGCCATAATACTTTCACCACCAGTTAATGCTTCAATTGGAGACACAAGTGATTCGAGGATGGTATTCAGCATATTTGCTCCCATGGCTTCTTTTGTATCCACAGATACGTAGAAAATGTAAAATCTTTCTTTGTCAGTAGATTTTTCTTCGACCCATAAATTACGAATTCCACCACCGCGCTTCACGATAGAAGGGTGAGCATTATTAGCAATCGTAAAGAGCGATTCTCTTTGTTGTTCTAGTTTAGTTTTTACTTCTTCAAGTGTTAGAGGAGATTTAACAATGGCAATTTCTCCAATCATTTCACGCTTTTCTTGAATCGTTGTAGTTCCACCAGCTAAGTTGATTAGTTTTGAGGCATAGCTTGCTGCAGCAATTACTGAAGGTTCTTCCGTTACCATTGGAACGATATAACTTTTTCCGTTTACGATGATTTCTGGAACAATCCCATAAGGAAGACCGTAAATTTCTATTTGATTTTCGACCATTTGACCTGCTACTGATTCTGGTAGAGAAAGACCATTTTTGAGTCGTTCTTTCGTTTCATTAGATAATGATGGATGATTTAATAAAGTTTCTTTTCTTTCTTCAAGAGACTTTTGATAAAACTTGTAAAAAGGGTTATTTTGCATCGATGTGCTCCTTTCTTGCTTTCATTCAGTATAACAAATTTTTTACAGTTTGCGGGTATGATACAGGTAAATTTTTCGAAAATGAGGTACACTAGTACACGTGAAAGGAGAGATTATACCGAATTTATTCGTGAATTGAAGGGTCGTCGATTGATTTTAACGGCAGAAGCAGAG
>CAURMP010000176.1:0-2755 GCA_963526005.1 uncultured Streptococcus sp.
TTGTATGGAATGGACCAATGGGTGTATTCGAATTACCTAACTTTGCTAAAGGAACTATCGGTGTATGTGAAGCCATCGCTAACCTTGACGGCGCAACTACAATCATCGGTGGTGGGGACTCAGCTGCTGCTGCAATCTCACTAGGATACGCTGACAAATTCACTCACATTTCAACAGGTGGTGGAGCTTCTCTAGAATATCTAGAAGGTAAAGAACTACCAGGTGTTGCTGCTATCAGTGATAAATAATTATAAATATTAAAAGGAGATGTTGTGTATATGCGTAAACCAATTATTGCAGGAAACTGGAAAATGAACAAAAACCCAAAAGAAACTCAAGCTTTTGTGGAAGCTGTTGTTGGTAAATTACCTTCAGGCGAACGCGTAGAAAGTGCTATCGCTGCTCCTGCAGTTAACTTAGTAACTTTATTAGAATATGCGAAAGGATCAGAATTAAAAGTAGCTGCTGAAAACTGCTACTTCGAAGATGCTGGTGCTTTCACTGGTGAAACTTCACCTAAAGTATTAGCTGAAATGGGCGTGCACTACGTAGTAATCGGTCACTCAGAACGTCGTGAGTATTTCCACGAAACTGACGAAGATATCAACAAAAAAGCACATGCTATTTTCAGAAACGGCTTAACACCAATCATTTGTTGTGGTGAAACTTTAGAAACTTACGAAGCAGGAAAAGCTTCTGAATTCGTAGGCGGACAAGTTTCTGCAGCATTGAAAGGTTTATCAAACGAGCAAGTATCATCATTAGTGATTGCTTATGAACCAATTTGGGCTATCGGAACTGGTAAATCAGCATCTCAAGATGACGCTCAAAAAATGTGTAAAGTTGTTCGTGACGTTGTAGCAGCTGACTTCGGTCAAGAAGTTGCTGACAAAGTTCGCGTTCAATACGGTGGATCTGTAAAACCAGAAAACATTGCTGAATACATGGCTTGTCCAGATGTGGACGGAGCTCTTGTAGGTGGAGCAAGCTTACAACCAGATTCATTCTTAGCTTTATTGGAGGCAGTAAAATAATGGCAAAATCACCAGTTGCAATCATTATCTTAGATGGTTTCGGATGGAGACCAGAAGTTGAAGGTAATGCTGTTGCACAAGCAAAAAAACCAAATTTTGATCGTTATTATAACGAATTCCCTCATACAACATTAAAAGCTTCTGGATTAGATGTAGGTCTACCAGATGGCCAAATGGGGAACTCAGAAGTAGGTCATACAAACATCGGTGCTGGACGTATCGTTTACCAAAGCTTAACTCGTATCGATAAAGCGATTTTAGATGGTGAATTCGAATCAAACCCAGCATTAAACGGTGCATTTAACCACGTAAAAGAAAATGGCTCTGCATTACACTTATTCGGATTATTATCTGATGGTGGAGTACACAGCCACATCAACCATTTATTAGCATTAGTGGAAACAGCTAAAGCAAAAGGAATCGACAAAGTGTACATTCATGCATTCATGGATGGACGTGACGTAGACCCTAAAGCTGGTCCTTCTTACATCAAAACTTTAGAAGACAAATTAGCTGAAGTAGGCGTTGGAGAAATCGCAACAGTGTCAGGTCGTTACTATGCAATGGACCGTGACAAACGTTGGGAACGTGTGAAATTAGCTTATGATGCAATCGCTCATAGCGAAGGCCCTCAATTCGAAAGCGCACAAGCTGTTATCGAAGATAGCTATGCTAAAGACGTTACAGACGAATTCGTAATTCCATCAGTAATCGTTAAAGATGGCAAACCAGTGGCAAAAGTAGAAGACAACGATGCAATCATCTTCTTCAACTTCCGTCCTGACCGTGCAATCCAATTATCAAATGCGTTCACAGATAAAGAGTGGACAAACTTTGACCGTGGTGCACGTGCTACAAACGTTAAATTTGTGACAATGACTTTATATAACCCAAGCGTGGATGCAGAAGTTGCATTCCCACCAATTCCAATGACAAACGTTCTTGGTGAAGTGTTATCTAAAGCAGGCCTAGCACAATTACGTATTGCCGAAACTGAAAAATATCCACACGTAACATTCTTCATGAATGGTGGACGTAACGAAGAATTCCCTGGCGAAAACCGTATTTTAATTCCTTCTCCAAAGGTTGCAACTTACGACTTGAAACCAGAAATGAGTGCTTATGAAGTAGGAGATGCATTATACAACTCAATCATCAATGATGAAAATGATGCCATCATCTTAAACTTCGCAAACCCAGATATGGTTGGACACTCAGGAATGTTAGAACCAACAATCAAAGCGATTGAAGCAGTGGATGAAAACTTAGGTAAAGTTGTTGACGCCATCCTTGAAAAAGGCGGTAGCGCAATTATCTTTGCTGACCACGGTAACTCAGAAACAATGATTACACCAGAAGGAACACCACATACTGCACATACAACAGTACCAGTACCAGTGATTGTTACGAAGAAAGGTGTAACATTACGCGAGGGTGGACGTTTAGCAGACGTTGCTCCAACTATGCTTGATTTACTAAATGTGGAAAAACCAGAAGAAATGACTGGTGAATCATTAATCGAAAAATAAAGAAAACCTTATCAAAGGTTGAAAGTCTGATGATTTTCGATTAAAATAATAACGTACAAAATAAATATTAAAGGAGTTAATAAATCATGCCATTTATTACAGATGTATTAGCAAGAGAAGTACTAGACTCACGTGGGAACCCAACTATCGAAGTTGAAGTTTACACAGAAAGCGGAGCGTTCGGACGCGGTA
>CAURMP010000177.1:0-2732 GCA_963526005.1 uncultured Streptococcus sp.
TTATGAAGCTGTTGCTATGATTATTGTTCCAGAAGAAACAGCTTTTTACCGTACTTCTTTTGATGATGATGCGGATTTTGAGAAACAGCTAAATATTATTTATGATACTGCAGAGGTTAAAAAACCAAATGTTAAGGTATCAGCTAAGGATAAATATCTTGTTCTTTCTACTTGTCGTGAAGAGGATGACACGATTCGTGCCAATCTCTATCTTCGACAAATTCCTGACTCAGAGATGAGTGATTTTGTCAAACAACATGGAGAAAGCCTTAAATATAAACCAACAAGAGAATAACCTTTAAACAAAAACTTTGTGAATCCTCTTAGAATTAAATGAAATAGTTTAATTCTGGGAGGATTTTTGGTTCTATAATTTTTATTTAACAGCTAATTTTAAACAAAAATAAAGACAAACTCCGCTTGAGTCAAATCTCAAACGGGGTTTGTCTTCAGTCTGAGGGATGTAGTTTAACCTACATTCCTTTTTGCTTAATCGACTTTATAAAGAAAATGATCAGGCTTACCTGAGTAATCTTGACCAGCATATAAGCGGTCGCGAGAATTATCGGATTGGGCTGGTTTTGTTGTTCCATCGCCGTTATTGACTTTAGGGGCTTCAGCTCCAGCAGGAATTATAAGAATGAAGTATCCACCAACGCCGCCTCCTTTAGGACGAACATCAAGTCTTAAGACTGTGCCATCTTTTTCAGGTTTCACTGTAAAGATTTCTGAATACTCATCCACTAGTCCATTTTTATCAAATACCAACGTAGTACCTTTTGAGTTTCTCCAAGTACCAGCTAGGCTAGAGTAGTCGCCGTTTTGGATTTCGACAATGTTAATTCCTTTTTGCGCACTGGCTTCTTTCTTCGTTACAGGTTTTGTATAAACTGATTTGTAAGTAAATTCATCTTTCTTAATCGATTCAGGTAATCCTTCCGGTACTTTTTCACCTTTAGAACGGTCAATTTTCCATTCATGGGTTTGTTCTAATTTCGTTCCAGTAGAATCAAATTTATATTGAATCATATGAATATTCTGTCCAGCACTCGAAGAAGTAGACATTAAAAGAGATCCGTCCACAAGAGTATCTAACAAAACGCGTTCCCCGATGGATGCCAGTTTAACCTCTGGAGAAGTTAAACGAATAACTTGTCCATCTTTAAGAGTATAGATATCCAGTGGAATATGATTTCCATTTTGAAGTATAAACGAAATAATGAGTTCATCCGTACCATTTTTATCTAAGTCATAAAGAGCATAGTCGATACCAGTATAGATTTCATTGTTTCGTAAAAGATAAGCAATCGTGTTAATCGATTGATCCACATCACCTTTACTGTTTTTCGTAACAGTCGCATATTTTGAAATGATTCCGTCATACAGCGAGTAATCAGGTTTTACCTCTACCGTCGTCGAAACGGTTGTTGTCGTTGTCTCCGTTGTAGTTTCTACAGCCGTCGTTTCTTCTGGTGCCTTTTGTGATTGACACGCCACCAAGAAAAGACTCGATAAAAGAAGGGTAGACAATAATTTTTTGTTTCCCATAAGATTCCTCCGCACACAAACTTTGAACTTTTTATAAAAAAATTATAACAAATAAATGAACGTATGAGAATTAAAATCATATTGGCTAACAAAAAACACCTCCACGAACTCTCTCTAGTAGAGTCGCAGAGGTGTTGTTTTTGTATAAGGATTAAAGTTCCTAGCGAAGAGATTATTCCGCTACTTTTTTGAATCGCAACGTGAAGTAGATAGAAACCGTATCTCCATTGTCAAGGTCTTGTTTTTCCTCGAATGACAGTGTTAATATCCCATCTTCAAGGGTATATTTATATGTCACTGGTCTTATGAATTTCTCTCCTGAGAATGTTACTAAATTAATGAACATTGGTGCGTTCTTGAATTCAAACGTACCGGCACTCTCGTTAATGGTAATATCTTTTAAGTTTTGATGGATTTCATACTTTTCATCATTGAATTCAAAGCTGGTAGGGCCTTTCATTCCGTTAAAAGTTTCCAGGTGCTTTTTCAAACGGTTATATTCTGATTTAATATATTCTTCTTTGGAACCCTTGACTTTTGTTGGATTTTTTGCCTTTAAGTAGTCATAGTAGTTTCCAAAAACCGCATTGGTCGTTGTCGTAATGTCGTACACCGCAGAATCCCCAGTAATTGTTAGTGTCGGTGTCACGTCTTTGAACGCATCGGCATAAATAAGTTTTTCTGGAGTTTTATATGCAGTACTTTCATATCCTAAGCCGCGTTCGAGTGTACTTCTGAAGTCGATTTGTTCCCATTTTCCTTCGAGAGGATTAGAAGAAGCAGCTGTTGTTGCAGTAGTAGTTGTAGCGGTTTGATTTCCGCAGCCGGCAAGCATTAAAAGAGAGCAGCCAGCAATCAATAATGGTTTTAAGTATTGTTTAAACATGGTCGCGTCTCCTTTCTATTTCTTTTCTGCACTTGGTACGCGTTTGAAGTTCAGTTCAAAATGAATTGGAAGATTGTCCTTTGTCTTCATATCAGCGTAGATGGTCAAGATGCCGTCTTTCACTTCATAGTTGTAAGTCGCTGAATCAAACCAATGATCTTTAGCAGCTGATGTTAGCGGGAATGAGTGAATAATGGTGAATCCTTCATCAAATGTGACAGTTTTTGCGCTTTCATCCACAGTTCCTGTAGCCTCGTAGCTATAAATTCCTGTTGAAGTATCCATTGACACTTTGTAT
>CAURMP010000178.1:0-2716 GCA_963526005.1 uncultured Streptococcus sp.
CAAACGGCCAAGAATGCTGCTGATGGAAGCATTACCTTTAAAGATGTGGCATTCGAAAAGGCTGGAACTTACAATTATTCAGTAGTAGAGGTTAGTGGTGATGATGCGCAAATCACTTACGATAAGAGCGTTAAAAAGGTATCAATTGAAGTGAAACAAGAAGATAAAGCGTATGTTGCTACAGTAACTTATGATGCAGATACAACATTTAAAAACAAGTATACCGCACCTGTTGTACCAACCCCTGAACCTTCTAAACCTCAAAAAGATTTACCAAATACTGGTACATCATCACTTGTAAGTACAATGTTTATTGCAACTTTACTAGTAATGATTGCTTTAGGTTTTGTTTTTACAAACAAACAAGAAAATGATTAATATAAATCTGAAAAGATCGATTAGTTGTATGGCTAATCGATCTATTTATTTAGCAATTGAAAGCCTTTTGATTATTTGCAAATTTTTCTATAAATGAATTGACTTTAATGCGTTTCAAGAATACAATAATAATATGTGTTAAATCACATTTAACCATAAAAATTATCAATGCAATTTATTTTGATTAAAAATTTAATAGAGACGGAGGTGACTCAATGGACTCAGTAGTAGTAGGTGGCCTCGCGATCTTAGCTTTAATAATTGGAATTGTTGCTGGATATATTGGTTTCAAATCAAATTACGAGAAAAAGTTAGTAGCAGCTCGCGAATCGGCTGAAATGATTATCAAAGATGCAGAAAAAGATGCTGACCGATTAAAAAAGGAAGTATTATTAGAAGCTAAAGAAGAAAATCATAAATATCGTACTGAAGTTGAAAATGAGTTAAAAGAAAGACGAAATGAAGTACTTCTTCAAGAAAAGAGAATGATTCAACGTGAAAAGAATTTAGATCGCAAAGATGAAATTCTAGAAAAACGTGAACAATCAATTGAAACGAAGGAAACAAAAATCCAAGAAAAACTTGAGAGAGTAACAGAAAAAGAAAATCAAGCTGAAGCTCTCGTTGCAAAACAACAAGAAGAATTGGAACGTATTTCTACAATTAGTAAAGAAGAAGCGCAAGAGATTATCATGAAGGACATGACCGAACAATTAAGTAAGGAACGTGCCATCATGATTAAAGAGTCTGAGCAGCTTGCAAAAGATGAAGCAGATAAAAATGCTAAAAACATTATTCTTCAAGCGATTCAACGTTCCGCAGCGGACTTAGTTTCAGAAAATACAGTAACCGTTATGACGTTACCAAGTGATGAAATGAAAGGACGTATTATCGGACGTGAAGGACGTAATATTCGTACCCTTGAATCATTGACAGGAATTGATGTGATTATCGATGAAACACCAGAAGCGGTGGTATTAAGTGGTTTTGACCCAATTCGTCGTGAAATCGCGAAAATGACACTAGAAAAACTAATTTCAGACGGTCGTATTCATCCTGCTCGTATTGAAGAAATGGTTGAAAAATCTCGTAAAGAAATGGATGAGCGTATTCGTACAATCGGTGAACAAGCAACGTTCGAAGTTGGAATTCACTCATTACATCCTGATTTGATTAAGATTTTAGGTCGTTTATACTTTAGAGCTAGTTACGGTCAAAACGTATTGAACCACAGTATCGAAGTGGCTAAGCTTGCTGGAGTGATGGCAGGCGAATTAGGTGAAGATGTGAACCTTGCAAAACGTGCAGGTTTACTTCACGATATCGGTAAAGCACTCGATCATGAAATTGAAGGTTCGCACGTTGAAATCGGAGCAGAAATCGCTCAGAAATATAAAGAGAACAAGATTGTTGTTAATGCGATTGCCTCTCACCACGGTGATGTAGAAGCAACTTCAACAATCGCGGTACTTGTAGCAGCAGCCGATGCCTTATCAGCAGCTCGCCCAGGTGCTAGACGTGAATCAATCGAAAACTATATTCGTCGATTAGAAAGATTAGAAGCCATTGCAACAGAACACGAAGGTGTTGAACGAAGCTTTGCGATTCAAGCTGGACGTGAAGTTCGTGTAATGGTACAACCTGACAAGATTAGTGATGAAAAAGCGATTATTTTAGCGCATGACATCAAAAATCAAATTGAGGAAGAACTCCAATATCCAGGACATATTAAAGTTACAGTTATTCGTGAGACAAGAGCAGTCGAATATGCTAAGTAATCATTGATTGACTTTGACTCTACTGAAAGAGTAGATGTAAAACTGGAAACCCCATGACTAGATGTCATGGGGTTTTATTTTACTTTTTAAAGATATAAACAAGGCATTCTCTAGTAGAGAATGCCTTGTTTGTTTGAACTATTGATTACGAGCTTCTTGAGTCGTTTGTTCATTGTTATTGTTGCTATTATTGTTGTTTTGCTGACGATTGTTTTGTTGCTGGTTTTGTTGAGTCGTACGTTCCTCAGCTGTTGTTGGTTGTTCTAGTTGGAACTCATTTGTAATAGGGTCAGAACTATCTTTACCAACCGTTACAACTAGAGTTACCGATACGCTAGGTCCACTGATGTTTTGGAATGTCACTTTATTTGTTGAAACAGTTTGCGTTTGCCCGTTTACAGTGACTTTGTATTGTGGCTTATCTTTAGAGTTCGTTTGATAATTATCCCAGGTTACAGTCAACGCCTTCTTACTCTTATCGTAAGTAGCTTTCAAACCAGTTGGTCCTTCAATCTTAGTACCATAGTTCATAGATTGTTGAGTAGGGACATGTCCTTTAA
>CAURMP010000179.1:0-2704 GCA_963526005.1 uncultured Streptococcus sp.
GATACAAAGTTTGTCATACAGAGTCATTTTACCATATCTGTACTTTAAGTACTATTTTTTTGTAAACAAAAACGAGTGAGTTGTTCTCATTTATAGAGAAGTAACTCACTCATCTTATTATTGTTATTTACGAATGAAGAAATTAAAGAGTCACAACAGTCCCTTGTTCTGTGATTGTAAACTCTTTTGTTTCTAGGTTTGCTTCAAGACGCGCTTCTACACTGTTTGAAGCATCTTTACGTGTGATTACGATTGTGTTCTCAGTTGGAGTTTCTACTTCAAAAGAACCTTCTAAATCAAACGCTTTTGATGTGTTTCTAAAGCGTAATAAGTTGATTATTTTTTTCACGACTGGACGTTCTACTTCACGGTCGATTTCTTCTACTGTGTAGTAGTGACGGTTGATGTTACGACCTTCTTTTGAAGATTCTAGTAACTCGATGTCATTTTCCCCAGCAAGTAATCCAACATAGTAAATTTGCGGAATACCAGGTGCAAAGCATTGCAGAACACGTGATAATAAGTAACTTGCATCATCATTTCCTAAGGCACTGTAGTATGTGCTATTGATTTGATAGATGTCTAAGTTATTGTATTTTTCACTTGAGTAGATACGTTTTACATTAGCACCTACTTCATATAATTTGTTTGAAGTGTAATCTAACTCTTCATCAGTTAATAAGTCTCTAGCATCCACGACTCCAATTCCGTCATGCGTATCGAGTGTTGTAAATTGCTTCATTGGACTCATTTGTAACCAGTTTGCTAAACGATTTGATTTACCTGAGTATAGTGAATATAAGACTACCATTGGTAATGCAAAGTCATATACGAAGTAATCATGATCTGCAATCTTCATTTGAATTGAATAGTGCTCATGGATTTCAGGAAGCAATTCTACTTGGTATTTAGCTGCTTCGTCACGAACTTCATTGAGTAAGTCCCAAATATCTGGTTCTACGAAGAAGTCGTTTGTATCGAGTTTCTTCACAGCATAAGCAAATGCGTCTAAACGAATCAATGAGCAGCCGTGGCTTGCCATATCTTTAATCGTTTCACGAATAAACTCTTTCACGATTTCTTTACGAACATCAAGGTCGATTTGCTCTTCCCCGAATGTGTTCCATACTTCTTCTGTTGTTCCATCCGCAAAATGAACAGTTTGGAACGGCGCTTTATCTTTACGTTTATAGATTAAGTCGATATCTTCCTGTGTTGGTCGTCCTGGCGGGAAGAACTCATGAATACGGATAAACATATCTTTGTAAGGTGAGTTTTCGTGATTTTTTACAAAATCTTGGAAGAATTTAGACTCACGAGAAATATGGTTAATCATGAAGTCAAACATTAAATAATATTGTTCCCCTAGAGCATCCACATCTTCCCAAGTTCCAAGAAGCGGATCTACACGTGTGTAGTCGCTTGGAGCAAATCCTCTATCCCCTGTAGACGGGAAGAATGGGAGCAAATGCACCCCACTAATCGCGCCTTTGAAATGTTTATCTAGAACTCCTTTTAAGTCCTTCATATTACTTCCCATGCTGTCTGAGTAAGTGATCAGCATTGCTTCATTTTTAATTTGCATGGAATTCACCGTATCCCTTCAATTAATCGATTTAGTTTAATTTCCAAATGTCACGGTTGTAGTCTTCGATTGTACGGTCACTTGAGAAGAATCCAGCCATTGCAATGTTTGTCACTACTTTAGCATTCCATTCATCTCTGTTTTCGAAATCGCGATACATACGTTCTTTTGTTTCAATGTAGTCTTCTAAGTCAAGTAGCGTCATGAACCAGTCTTTTGTTGTTAATTCGTGGTATAGACGTTCTAGACGTTCTTGGTTTCCAACTTCTAGTAAAGCATCACTCTTCACGAATTCCACTAATGGACGGATAGCATCTCTCTTCGCAAATTCACTAGCGTTGTAGTCGCCTTTTTCATAATGAGCAATCACTTCGTCACTCTTCTCACCGAAGATGTAGATGTTGTCGTCTCCTACTAACTCGTGGATTTCCACGTTGGCACCATCTTCAGTACCAAGAGTTAATGCCCCGTTTAGCATGAATTTCATATTTCCTGTTCCGCTAGCTTCTTTAGAAGCAAGAGAAATTTGTTCAGAAATATTACATGCTGGAATTAAGTGTGTTGCAGCGGTTACGTTGTAGTTTTCAATCATTACAACTTGTAAGTATGGACTTACTTCTGGGTCATTCGCGATTAATTCAGATAATGAAAGAATTAAATGAATCACGTCTTGTGCAATGACATACGCAGGAGCAGCTTTCCCACCGAAGATAATTGTAATTGGTCTTTGTGGAATGTTTCCGCTCTTGATATCTAAATATTTATGAATCACATATAAAGCGTTCATTTGTTGACGTTTATATTCGTGCATACGTTTGATTTGGATATCAAAAATAGAATTTTCGTTCACTGTGATTCCTTGTTTTTCTTGTAGGTAAACACTTAAACGTTTTTTGTTATCAATTTTAATCTTGTCTAATTTTTCGCGAACAATTGCGTCATGGCGGAAAGCTTTTAACGCTTCTAATTTAGTAGCATCCTTTCTCCACTCAGTTCCGATTGTTTCATCTAATAATTTAGCTAATTCTGGGTTGGCATGCATTAACCAACGACGGAAAGTAATCCCGTTTGTTTTGTTATTGAATTTCTCTGGATAAATTTCATAGAAATTCTTCAATT
>CAURMP010000180.1:0-2681 GCA_963526005.1 uncultured Streptococcus sp.
TTCAGATACTGAACCGATGAAGAGACGTTCCACCGCATTTAAACCAGTAGCGCCCATCATAATAAGGTCAATTCCGTAATCTTTTGTTAATTGTTTAGAGATAATTACTTTAGGAGAACCGTATTCAAGAACGGTTTCCACATCCGTGAAGTTATGAGCCTTAGCATCTTCTACGTATTCAGCAAATAAGTTTTCAGCTTGTTTACGAATCTCATCTGAGAAATTGCCTTCAAATCCAGTAGGTGTTTGAAGAGAACGAGTATCGATGACGTGTGCTAACACAAGCTTTGCATGATTTCGTTTAGCCACTTCAATGGCTTTGTCAAAGGCTAGTTTGGCTTCCTTGGAACCATCGATTGGAACGAGAATTTTTTCATATTCATGAAACATAACATCACATCCTTATTCTTGATACCCTTATTATACACCTAAATAAAGCGAATGAAAAGGGAACCAAAACGGATAATATAGGGATTTCGGCAAAAAGAAAAACCACTCACGAAGAGTGGCCTAAAGTTAATAACTTTATATAGATTTCCAACGATGCCGTTTGATGTATTTGTTAGTTTGAACCCGCATCTAAAGCAGGTGGGCTTCTATGTATTACTTCCTAACTACCAAGTGAAAGGGCTTGTTATCTGTAATATCAATCTGAATCCCTAAAAAGTCGTAAATTGTTCGGTCAACACTTAGTAAATACCGCGCACATCTTAGATCTCTATGTCATTATAGTAGCACAAGAATAGGACGATTGCAATAAAAGTTTGGTACCGATTTCTTAAGAAATCACTAATTATTTTTGACGATATTTTTGGTATTGTTTCATCAATGCATCCTCATAAGAAGAGGTTGGTTCAGCCTTGAAATACTCTTCATTTTTAAGCGCATCTGGCAAGTATTGTTGCTTCACAAAGTGTCCTGGATAGTCATGTGGATACTTGTAGCCAACGCCACGGCCTAATTTTTGAGCGCCTGAATAGTGGGCATCTTTTAAGTGGTCCGGAATACTAATCGCACGACCTTTTCTGACATCAGACAAGGCACTATCGATTGAACGAATAGCTGTATTTGATTTAGGCGAAAGGGCGAGCTCGATAATGGCGTTTGCTAGTGGAATTCTAGCTTCAGGTAAACCAAGACGTTCAGCGGCTTGCACAGCAGAAACAGCTCGAGCGGCTCCTTGTGGGTTTCCTAGTCCAATATCTTCGTAGGCAATCACTAAAAGGCGTCGCATTAAGCTTGTTAGGTCTCCAGCTTCCATTAAACGAGCAGCATAATGCAAGGCTGCGTTTACGTCAGAACCGCGAATTGATTTTTGAAGAGCGGAGATGACATCGTAATGTTGATCCCCGTCTTTATCGTAAGAGAGAGCTTTTCTTTGAATACATTCTTCTGCAATTTGAATGGTGATATGAATCTTTTCATCCTCACTAGCTTCAGTGGATTTAGCGGCAAGTTCTAGAGCGTTTAGGGCGCTTCTAACGTCTCCATTTGTACTACTAGCAAAGTGATTTAAAGCTTCTTCTGTGACTTCTAAATCGAGTTTACCCAAACCTCGTTCTTCATCTTCGATAGCTTTTAAGAGTGCTTTTTGAATATCTTGCGAAGAAAGTGGTTTAAGTTCAAATATTTGAGTACGACTTCGAATCGCTGGATTAATGGAAATGTACGGATTCTCAGTCGTTGCTCCGACTAAAATAATTCGACCATTTTCCAAATGTGGTAATAAGAAGTCTTGTTTCGTTTTATCAAGGCGATGGATTTCATCGAGTAGTAGAATGACGCTACCAGACATCTTGGCTTCTTCAGCGACAATTTGTAAATCTTTTTTTGTATCGGTGGCTGCATTTAGTTGTCTAAAAGCAACTTTTGTACTTCCGCTAATGGCGCTAGCGATACTTGTTTTCCCAGTTCCTGGAGGCCCATATAAAATCATGGATGATAATTGTTTGGCCACAACCATGCGATTGATGATTTTTCCAGGAGAGACAAGATGCTCTTGACCAATCACTTCGTCAATCGTACGAGGTCGCATTCGGTAAGCGAGCGGTTGATGGTTCATGACAGTTCCTCCTTAAATTTCTTTATGTTTAGTGTATCATAAGTTGAAAGAATGATATAATAGGAAAGATTAAAACAACTTATTAGGACAATAAATAGTCATCACGTATAATAGTATTGTTTGAAAGTGAGGAGAGTGCAAGGTGAATTACTTAGATTATGCAGCAACGACGCCAGTAAATGCGGAAGTATTAGAAGTGATTACAAAGGAAATGGCTTCTTTTGGAAATCCGTCTAGTGTCTATCGCATTGGTCGTGAACAAAAGCAAAAAATCGAACGTGTGAAGAAAGCTATTTTATCAGAACTACAAGCATCTCCACACGATGCCATTATCTTTACAAGTTCAGGTTCTGAAGGAAATAACTTAGTATTCGAGAG
Organism: uncultured Streptococcus sp.; assembly: GCA_963526005.1. Classification (GTDB taxonomy): domain Bacteria; phylum Bacillota; class Bacilli; order Lactobacillales; family Aerococcaceae; genus Granulicatella. The sequence continues at coordinate 2,441 of CAURMP010000180.1, forward strand.
TATTCGTGAGCATTTCGCGAATGAAAAAGGTCATATCATTGTTTCTGCTGTTGAGCATCCTTCTGTTCGTAAATCGGCTGAATTTTTAGAACATGAAGGCTTTGACGTGACGTATTTAGCTCCAAATAAAGATGGCATTGTGACGGTTTCTGAAATTGAGCAGGATCTAAGAGAGGATACACGTCTGGTTTCTGTCATGACGGTCAATAATGAAACAGGCGCACGTTTCCCAATTGAAGAG
>CAURMP010000181.1:0-2648 GCA_963526005.1 uncultured Streptococcus sp.
GTTTTATATAACGCCGAAGTGGTACCTGTTGGAGAAGACCAAAAACAACATATGGAATTAACACGTGACTTCGTTGAACGCTTCAACAGCCGCTACGGAAACGGCAACCAACTTCTTGTAATGCCAGAACCATTCATTCCAAAAGCTGGCGCACGTGTCATGAGCTTACAAACGCCAACGAAGAAAATGAGTAAATCAGATGCCAACGTAAAAGAATATATCAGCATGCTTGATGAACCTTCCGTGATTCGCAAGAAGATTAAGAGCGCTGTAACAGATTCAAGCGGCGTGATTGAATTCGATCCAGCTGAAAAACCTGGCGTATCGAACCTATTAACAATCTTCTCTGCTTTCTCTGGCGAAAGTATTGAATCACTCGTAGAACGCTTCAAAGGTGTTGGTTATGGCCAATTCAAAGAAGAATTAGCTGACGCGATTATCGCTGTGATGGAACCAATTCAAGAACGTTATTATGAGTTATTAAAATCTGATAAGTTAGATGAGATTCTTGATGAGGGTGCGAAGAAAGCGAACTATGTAGCGAATAAGACACTACGCAAGATGGAAAAAGCGGTAGGCTTAGTGAGATAAACCAAGAAAAGTTATCTGCTTACTTTCTAAAATAAAATCAAAAGAGTCCTCTCGGACGTTATTATAATGACTAAAAAGGCTACACCGGGTTGAGCCACGGTCTCGACCCTACCGAGCTTCAAACAGATTCTAGAAGAATCCTCTTCAAGAATCTGTAATTCACATCGGTTGCAACCGCCATTAATGTCATTATAAAGTCCGAGGGACTCTTTTTTACTTTAATTATAAGCAAACTTTTCTTAGTTTATCTCCCACTGCAAAAAGGGAAAGGCTATTTTCTCACTAACTCCACTTAATTCGCATTCAATGTGATTTCCCACTATTCTTTCAATAAACTGATGTTTTTTCGATAATTTATAACCTTATTCCATAATGAATCAATCAAAAATAGTTTATCTCCCACCGCTGAAGTGAAAAGGTGCTAAAAAATAAAAAACGCTAGGGCAATCCTAGCATTTTCTATCGTTTACTATTCTATAACGAGCAGGCCGGCACCAATGATTCCATTATCCCCCTTAATGGTTGATGCTTGGATATGCTCCAGAATATGTTTTTGTTCGTGATGAAGGAGTTCTGCTAACTCTTCTTTCACGAGTTCTATAAAGTCTGGGTTGTAGTTTGAAACACTACCTCCGAACACAATGGTTTTTGGATCTAGTAAGCAGACCATTCCATGAAGAACACTTGCTAATCCCATTGCTGTTTCTTCGATGATACGGCAAGCTGCCTCCTCACCATTGCGCCATTTATCAAAGATGTCCTTCGTTGTCAATGTCTCGTCTTCGTAGATTTCGCGCCCTGTACGCTCGATTCCGACACCCGAACAAGCTACTTCTAACGCTTCGAGACATTCAAAGTAAGGCACTTTGACAAACCCAATTTCGCCTGAGAAACCTTCCCCGCGTAAGATTGTATTGTTAACGATGTTGGTGGCTGCGATTCCTGTTGATACCGTTACGTATCCAAACATATCTGTAGGTTTTAGATTGAGTAATCGATATTCCGCATAAGCCGCTACTTTAACGTCATTATCGATTTTTACCGGTATGTCTCCGTACGTTTCCTTCAATCTTTCTACAATTGGAAAATTAGCCCAAGGTATATTATTTTGGAAAATCGCTACCCCGTTTTCCACATCAACCTTTCCTGGTAATCCAACACCAATCCCATACGTATCTTGAATGCGTAAATCATTATCATTGAGTACTTTATCCACCAGTTGGACCACACCCTGATATAAACTTTCGGCACTCGCTGTTTGGCTCGGGCTTTGTGAACGACTAACGATTTCCCCATTTTCGTTAATCAACGCAACCGCGACCTTCGTTCCCCCAATGTCAATACCAACCGCGACTTTCATCAAAATCCCTCCGTTCGTTATGATTTCGCTTTCATAATTAGTTTACACCGAAAATCACATTCTGGCTTTCCCTATCTTGTCCTATACTATAACTATTTTGCTGTCTTTTACACAGTTTGAAAAATGATAACCTGATTGATAGCCGTTTTGCTCTCTTTTTCTAATATTCTCTCCTTCTCTCTACTCCTCCCACTTTTCTCCGCAAAAATTGTCTTATTTCACACCCAAGGATAAGAAACAGCGCTTATTTTAGAGAAGCAATGATTGAATTGCATTGAAAAATGATAACCAAAGATAGCCGTTATAGTGGAATGAGTGATGGGAAAAAGCATCGAATGTGAATTAGAGGGAGTTGCGAATGGTTTCGCTACTCCCTCTTTGAAGCTTCGAAGACCGAGAGACCTTAGGCTCGAGGCGGTGCCTCATCACAAAATCCACTATGTCCAAACGGCTATCAATCAGGTTATCATTTTTCAAACCACCTCATTAAGTAGTAATTCTATAAAAATAAGCGCTGTTTCTTATCCCTTCAACCTTCGGTTGAAAATCATCAATTTTTGCACAAAAAAGGAGGGGAAGCAAATCTGCTTCCCCTCCCTAATTCCTAGGAATTATTTGTTTTTCAAGTTGTAGAACGCTGATAGACCTTGGTAAACAGCTAAGTCACCTAATTGATCTTCAATACGTAATAATTGGT
>CAURMP010000182.1:0-2547 GCA_963526005.1 uncultured Streptococcus sp.
CTGCAGGAATCTTAATCGACCGCTTCGGTGTAGACTTGGTCATTAATACAGGTTCTGCTGGTGGTTTTGACACAACTCTAGAAATCGGAGATATTGTCATTGGAACAGAACTTGCATATTGTGATGCTGATGTTACAGCCTTTAATTACGTTTACGGGCAAATGCCGGGCATGCCAGCGCGTTTTGTCATGAATCAAGACTTTTTACCGTCCATTGAACAAGCGATTGCTAAAGTGGATTTAAAGAGACATACGGGCCTTATCGTTTCTTCAGATTGATTTATTCATACTAGTGAGCAAAGAACACATATTTTAAAACACTTCCCAGATGTGATGGCTTCGGAAATGGAAGGGGCAGCGATTGCGCAAGCGTGTCACGCGTTTGGAGTGCCATTTATCGTAATTCGTGCCATCTCAGATATTCCAGAACGCGGAACATCTGCAGTCGATTTTGATACGTTTATCGTTCAAGCTGGAAAACGATCAGCTCAAATGGTCCATCAACTATTACAAGAATGGGATGCGTAAGGAAGACTACTTCCTAATAGTTGACGTAATCGTATTAGAATAGTAGTATTAAAAGGATTACGAATAAGGAGAAGAATATTGATTATACTGTATTTTCAACAGAGTTTCCGGATGTAAAAGTTTTTTACAACGAACCACTTAAAAATTATACATTTACAAAAACAGGTGGCCGTGCTGCCATTTTGATTTTTCCAAAAGATAAAAAAGAAGCAAGCGCAGTGATGCATTGGCTTCGCGAAAAAGATATTCCGACGACGATTTTAGGAAATGCCTCAAACGTGATTATTAAAGATGGCGGAATTAGCGGTGCGGTGATTATGTTAAACGATATGTCTCATTTAACCGTATCGGATACGCAAATCGTCGCTGAAGGCGGAGTAGCCTTAATTGATGTCTCAAAAGAAGCTGCGAAAAATGGATTAACAGGCTTAGAATTTGCTTGTGGCATTCCAGGAAGTGTTGGCGGAGCGATTTTCATGAACGCTGGGGCTTACGGCGGTGAAGTGAGTGAAGTCGTTGAGTACGTGGAAGTGATTACTCCAGATGGGGAATTCAAAACTTACACAAACGAAGACTTAAACTTTAGCTACCGTCATAGCCATGTTCAAAAAACAGGTGATCTTGTGATTGAAGTTGGATTCCGACTCAAAGAAGGCGTTCAAGAAGAGATTGACAAAAAAGTAGCAGAATTAACCCATTTACGCCAAAGCAAACAACCGCTTGAGTATCCGTCTTGTGGGAGCGTGTTTAAACGTCCAGAAGGGCATTTTACAGGAAAATTAATCCAAGACGCTGGACTTCAAGGATATCAAATCGGTGGCGTGCAAGTGTCTAAAAAGCATGCCGGATTTATGGTGAATATTGATAACGGAACAGCAACGGACTATATGAATTTAATCCGCCATGTTCAAAAAGTGATTTTAGAAAAAGATGGCGTAGCTCTTGAGCCAGAAGTACGAATTATTGGAGAAGAGCCAACATCGAAATAGGCAAAGGAGGGGTATTGTGAAAGACGGACTGTTTAAAACAATTCTCTATACCGTTATTGGGATTGGAATTATGACAACGTTAATGTTACTAACGTCGATTACAACACCAATTGAGGGAGTATATATTCAATTGGCATATGGATACCTTGCACTCTTTGCAGGTGTTGCAGGCGCTATTCCAGCAGCCATTGTCGGTTTTACTGGGCATGTATTATTTGATTTAATCTATACGGACCACTTATGGATATCATGGGCGTTAAGTACAGGTGCGTTAGGATTTGTATTTGGATTCGCGATTCGTCGCAATAGCTTACGTCAAGGAGTCTTTTCAAGACATGACATGGTGCGTTTCAATGTCGTCCAAGCGGCAGTAAATATTGCGATTTTCGGATTAATTGCACCGACGCTTGATGTATTGTTCTATCAACACTCCACAACGATTGTATTTACTCAAGGATGGATTGCAAGTATCATCAACTTATTAACAGTAGCGGTGTTTGGAACGATTACGTTGAAACTCTACGCGAACTATAAATTGAAACAAAATAAACAGTAAAATGCGAAATCCCGAAATTCACTTATAAGTGAATTTCGGGATTTTTGTTTTTTAGACGGAAATGTTGTTATATCAACGAAAATTGGTGTTTTGAGTCAAAAAAAGGCCTAAAAAAATTGAAAATAATTTTTCTGAAGGAAATAAGAAATAATCCTAAAGATGAACTTATTGAATATAAACCTCTAAAATAATATATAATTTATAAGTTAATGATTATTACTTTTAGAATTCCTGTAATTTATTTAATTTTTGAGAGTAGATTTAACTAATAAGTGCAGTTAAGGTTGATTTAACAAAATCCCCAACAGAAAAAGAAGATTTGAAGAATCTGACTTATACACAAAACTATATATTTTAAAAAGACGTTATTCATTAAATGAATAGCGTTTTTTTAGTGCAATTTTTTTTGCAAAAAAAGTAAAAAGTAACATATATGCTACAGTGATATGCTCCCTCTAAAGTAGACACTAAAAAA
>CAURMP010000183.1:0-2505 GCA_963526005.1 uncultured Streptococcus sp.
GGTAATGTTTCATTAACAATACCTTCAATTTCAATTACGTCTTCCTTTGCCATGTCTCATCCTCCTTACTTGTAAAAAGTTTTTACGGATTATTTGACGGACTTCTACCGTTATCTAACTTTCTAAGTATACCATTTTAGCTACTATAATTGCAAGATAACAGGCAGTTCCTAGCGAGGTTCGCCCATAATTGATTGAATTGTTTTGAAGAGATTGTCAATGCCGCTTTCTCCATCAACATTACGTAATAAGCCTTTTGCATTATAGTAGTTTAAGATTGGTTTTGATTGTTCAATGTTAATTTGAATTCGATTTTCCACTGTTTCAGGTTTGTCGTCTTCACGTTGATAGAAATCATGAGAACCACAACGATCACATGTACCTTCTACTTTAGGTGGATTATTTGTTTTGTGGTAAGTTGCACCACAGTTACGACAAATAATTCTTCCTGTTAGACGTTGCATTAAGATTTCTGGGTTCACTTCGATGTTAATTACTGCATCGATTGAGCGGTTTAATTCCGCTAAGATTTTATCAAGTGCTTCCGCTTGTGCTTGAGTACGTGGGAAACCGTCCAATAAGAATCCTTTTTCTGTATCGGCTTGTTGTAAACGTTCCTTTACAATGCCGTTTGTTACTTCATCAGGTACTAATTCGCCTTTATCCATGAATGATTTAGCTTTAAGACCTAATTCAGTTTCTTGTTGCATAGCAGCACGGAACATATCTCCTGTTGAAATATGTGGAATTCCGTATGTAGCAACGATTTTTTCTGCTTGAGTACCTTTACCTGCACCAGGTAGACCCATTAAGATAATGTTCATAGTTGCCTCCTAGAATCATAACTGAAGAACTGACAAAACGCATTGCTGCATCTTGTCAATTTCTTCCATTATTCCTCAATAAATCCTTTATACTTACGTTTAATTGTACGTCCTTCAATTTGTCGGCTTAACTCTAACGCTACCCCAACAACGATTAGAAGGTTTGTACCACCAAGCATCAATCCACGAGGTAAGTTCCATAATGCTGAAGCTACCATTGGAAGGATTGAGATACCACCAAGATAAAGAGCACCAACTGTACTCAATCGTAGTAAAGTACCTGAAACGAATTGTTCTGTATCTTTACCAGGACGGACACTTAAAATATATCCGCTTGATTTTTGTAAGTTTTCTGCTACTTTCTCTGGGTTTACTTGAACGAAAGCATAGAAAAATGTAAATACAACAATTAACACTGTGTATAATGTTGCACCAGCAGGTTTTGAAAAATCAAAAATGTTTGTGGCAAGTTGGTACCAGCCAGATTCACTATGATCTTTTGCATACAAACTTAAAATAGTTGATGGCAATGTCATAAATGAACTAGCAAAGATAACCGGAATTACCCCTGCAGAGTTGATTTTTAAAGGTAACCAAGATGTTTCACTTGAACCAGTTGCACGTTTTGAGTATGAGATTGGCAGACGACGTTGCGCTTGTTCAATATATACTACTAACATAACGACTAAAACAATCGCTACGATTAATGCAACTGTGAATCCTACTGCACGATAAAAGTCAGTGTCTGTACGACCTTGAATTTGATTTACATAGAATTCATAAATATCATGTGGCATTCTTGCTACAATACCTGCGAAGATTAGAACGGAAACCCCGTTACCAATCCCCTTAACGGTAATCATATCTCCCAACCATGTTAGGAACATGGAACCAGCTGTTAACACAAGTGCAATCATTAAGAATGTTTTGACCCCTGGGTTGTTAATTAACCCATAGTTTGACCAAACATTAAATCCAAAAGAAATTGCATATGCTTGGAAAAATCCAATCACAATTGTTAAATAACGAGTTGCCGAATTTAATTTACGACGACCAACTTCCCCTTGTTTAGACCACTCAACGAACGTCGGTAGAATATCCATTTGTAACAATTGGACAACAATGGATGCAGTGATATAAGGCGAAACTCCCATTGAGAACAATGAGAAGTTCGATAAAGCCCCACCACTAAATGTATTTAACAATCCGAAAATCCCTGTAGTTGCAAATGTCTGAATCGCTCCAGCATTTACACCAGGAACAGTAACTTGTGATCCAATACGAAAGATAATTAGAATCGACAATGTAAATAACAGACGTTTTCTAATGTCTTTCATTTGAACAGCATTCTTTAGTAGAGTGAACATTAGATCACCTCTACAGTTCCACCTGCAGCTTCAATAGCTTCTTTTGCTGCTTGCGAGAATTTATTTGCTTTTACAGTTAACTTGCGTTCAAGTTTACCATTAGCTAACACTTTGATACCGTCTTTTTCGTTTTTAACGATACCAGCCTCAACTAGTACAGCTGCAGTTACTTCTTGACCATCTTCAAAACGATTTAATGTTCCAAGATTTACAACTGCATATTCTTTACGATTAATATTTTGGAAACCACGTTTTGGAATACGACGGAATAATGGAGTTTGTCCACCTTCGAATCCTAATCTAACGCCACCGCC